>CAZMSA010000099.1:0-13565 GCA_964568825.1 uncultured Rhizobiaceae bacterium
TGCGCAACAGCCCCATGGCGTTGAGGATCAGCGACATCACGTAGCCCGGCAGGAATCCAAGAACGCCGAACATGATGACGGCACCGATGAAGTTGCCCCAGGGAGAGATGGTGGCGAAGCCCGCATAGGGTGACGACGGCTGGCCCCACAACAGGAAGCCGGCAATAACCAGGCCGATGAAGCCGGCATAGCCATGCACCGCCACGGCGCCGACGGCGTCGTCGAGCTTAAAGCGGCGCTCCACCCAGTAGTGCAGCTTGTAGATGATCCACACCGTGACCGCCCCGACGAACATTGCCTGGATCGGGTGATAAAGATCGTTGCCCGCCGAAGCGCCGATGACGCCGGCAAGCCCACCCGAATAGGTCCAGAACGGATCGCCCTTGGAGACCACGTAGGCTGTCATCAAACCGCCCGACAGCGACATCAGGAAGTTGAAGGTGATGGCCGACAACGTGGTGGGACCGAGATAGATATTGGTCGCGGTCCAGGTATCGCCGGTGATCTGGCCAGCGATACCGGCAGGCGAGATGATCGGCACGTTGCAGGCGGCATAAAAGCCCCAGAAGCCGGTGTAGATCAGGAACAGCCCGATGGTCACCAGCCACACGTTGTGGGGCACGATGTCACGCGGTGTCCCATCCGCCTTGAACTTGGCGAGCCTTGGCCCGAGCACCAGAAGAACACCCAGAGCCGTGCCGCCGGCGATGGCGTGGATGACACCGGAGGCATAGGCATCGTGATAGCCGAGCTTTTCGACCATCCAGCCGCCCGAGCTCCAGCCCCAGGCCGCGTCGATCATCCAGGTGAACGAACCCAGCATGATGGCGATGATCCAGAAGGCACCCGACTGGATGCGCTCGATCACCGCGCCGGAGACAATGGACGCCGCCGTCATCGAGAACAGCAGGAACGCCCCCCAGAACACGCCGTTGAGGCGATGCCACAAGGCGGCCTGATCGGCGGTCACGCCCAGGCTCGGGTCAGCGCCCGACAGGTGCGTGGCCATCAACGGGCTCCACGGCGTCGCGGTTGAGCCCAGAGCCCAATCGATCGGGCCGAACGGGAATTTCTGGATGCCGAAATACAGCCACCAGCCGAACAGGTAGAAAGTGACGGTGACCAGCGGGATCAGCATGGTGTTCTTCATCAGGGTGTGCAGGTGGTTGCGCCTGCGGCTGACCCCCACCTCATACATGCAGAAGCCCACATGAATGAGGAACATGAAGACGATCGTGACCCAGTAATAGAACTCTGTGAAGATTACGGTAAGTGCGTCGAGATTGTTTCCCATCGAGGTTCCCCCCTACCGATGACTGAAAAATGGCAAGTGGGATCCCGACTGCTATGGCAGCCTGTACACGTCAATCGCTTGAAGCCCTGATTGAGCGCCAATTCCGTTTCCCACATGCCTGCCTTTGTTGTTGGAACCGCGCCGGTAGGCTGGGTACGGCCCCTTCTGTCGCTGAACCGGGCGGACTGGCATTGCGTCGCCCCCGACCGACCGATTCAACCAAAGTCTATCGAGAATCAGCTAAGTCGTCGACCCGCTATAGACTTTACATGCAATTTGCCCACAGAATCCAACCAAATGCAAACCGATTATGACCAACTGCGACCAATTTTCAGGACAGCGCCGACCCTGCGGAAGCGGGGCGTCAAAGCCACCGGAACCCCCGGTAGCGGCCGGGAAAACCGGGAGAAACCTTCTTGACAACGCCACCGTCCATCACCCTCGACTGGCTCAACGGCCCCGATATCGCGCGCCTCGCCATGACAGATGCCGAGATCCTCGCAGCGGTGGAAACCGGCCTAGTGGCGCAAGGATCGGGCGGCGCCGTGATCGAGCCGCGCGTCCACCTGACGCCCGATCCGGCCTTTCGCGGCCATTTCAACGTGCTGCGCGGCTATGTGGCGCCGCTGGGCTATGCCGGGGTCAAGATCGTCGGCGATTACGTCGACAACTACTTACGCGGCCTGCCCTCCGAAATGGCGCTGCTCAATCTCTTCGATCCCGCAACCGGCATGCCGAAGGCGATCATCGACGCCACCGCCATCACCGACATGCGCACCGGCGCCCTGACGGCGCTGGGCGCCCGCCACTTGGCGCGCAAGGGCTCGCGCATCCTCGGCCACGTGGGCGCCCGCGGCACCGCCTACTGGAACGTGCGTCTGCTCGACCACATCTTCGACTTCGACGAGATCAGGGTGCATTCGCGCCGCCCCGAAAGCCGTGAAGCCTTCGCGCACCGGCTTGAACAGGATCTGAAAAAGCCCATCGTCGTCACCGACACATGGCGCGACTGCCTTCAAGGCGCCGACATCATGGTCGAGGCCTCACGCCTCGATGCGCGCGCCGAACTGTTTCGCACTGAATGGGTCAAGCCCGGCACCACCGTCATTCCCTACGGCACGGTGAGTTCGCTGGAGATCACCATGACCGACGTGATGAGCAAGATCGTGGTCGACGACCTCGGCCAGTTCCGCGCCGGCAAGCTGGGGGCGCTCAGGCCCCACATCGATGCAGGCCGCATCAGCGAGGCGAGCATCCATGCCGAGCTTTGCGACATCGTCGCCGGCAAAAAGCCGGGCCGCGAGAGCGACGATGAGACGATCCTGTTCTGGCATCGCGGCCTGTCGCTGTCGGATATCGCGCTGGGCGCGGCGATGCTGGCCAAGGCGAAGAAAATGGGGATCGGCCAGACCCTCGTTTATGCCTGAGGAATCAGCCGGGCGAGTTCGCCCGAGGCAACCAGGCGGCGGGCGATTTCCTCGATGTCGCGCCCGACGGGGCGGTCCTCGTCGATGAAGGCGAGGATGCCGCGCACCTTTTGGTGTGCCTCTTGAAGCGCTGCGCCGATGCGGGGTGGTTTCGCCAGGTCGACGGCCTGGGCGGCGGCCGCCAGTTCGAAGGCCGCCAGGATGTTCATGCGCTCGACGATCTCCTGCAGTTTCGATGCCGCCAGCGCCGAGAAGGTAAGGCTATCTTCCACCCCATCGGCATTGTGGCTCATCATCACCGGCACCGGATTGGCGAGATGCACGATCTCGCCGCGCACCGCCTCGGCGGGCTTCATGATCGGCCCGAAGCCTGCCCGCCCGGCGGCGTTCGACGACAACAGCGGCGGCAGGCCGCTGAACGATGCGTTCATCGCCCGCGCCACCCGCGACACCACATCGGTTGCCACCCAGGCCAGCGCCCGCGCCATGGCATCGAGCATCAAGGTGAGATGCGGCAAGTGAAAGTTGCCCGTCGAGACGATGCGGCTGTCCTCGACCAGCACCACCGGATTGTCGCCTGAGTGGTTGAGCTCGATGTCGATCGCTGCCTCCAGCGCCGCAAGCTGCGCCAGCGCCGAGCCCGAGACCTGGGCGATGCAGCGCATCGACAAGGGATCCTGCAGGCGCCGCGCCGCGCCGTCCTCGAGCAGCAGCCCGCCCGCCAGCAGGCAGCGCATCATGGCGCCCGCCTCGACTTCGCCCGCCTGCGGCCTGACCAGCGTCGCTGGCGCGCTCAACGGCGAGGCATTGCCGCGAAACCCTTCAAGCGAAAGCCCGGCCGCAACCAGCGAGGCCAGCAGCACCCGCCGCACCCCTGCCGCCGCCAATGCCGCCTGGCCGACCGAGAACGACGTGACGTTGGTCAAGATGAGCCCGTCCTTGGGACCCAGTTGCAACGGCTTGAGGCCCGCCGCCTGCAAGGCTTCGCCCGCCTTGACCCGCTTGCCCTCGATGAGCATCTCGCCCTCGCCGATCAGCGCGTGCGGAATGGCCGCCATGGCGACCAGGTCGCCGGCCCCCACCGAGGCCCAGCGCGGCACCACCGGCACCAGGCCGCGATTGAGGACTTCGGCCAGATAGCCCGCCACATGCGGACTTGCCCCCGCCGCTCCCGACAGCAGCGTATTGAGGCGCGCCAGCATGACAGCCCTGACGGCGCGCGGCTCCAGCGGCTCGCCCCAGCTCTGCGCCCGGCCGCGTATCATGCGGTAGGAAAAGGCGGTGAGTTCTTCGCGCAGCAAGACTTCGGTTGCCCTGACCCCCAGTCCGGTGGTGATGCCATAGGCGGGCAAGCCCTCTGCCACATAGCGATCGACCAGCGCCCGCGCCGCCGCCATGCGCGCCTCGGCGCCGGCGCCGATGGCAACCTTTTGCCCGTCGGCCACCCGTTCGACGTCACCGATCGACAGCCCCTCGCCCGTCAGCGTCAGGGTGTTCATTGTGGCCGCCAGCCGGCAAGCGTCTCGCACAGCCGCCGCAATACCGGCTTGAGGCGCGCGTACTTTTCCGCATCGGGCCGATAGCCGTTGCCCGCGGCCAGATAGGCATCGCATCCCAGTTCCATCTGCACCGCATGCACGCCCGCATCCGGCTGCCCGAACGACCGGGTGATATGACCGCCGACGAAGCGCCCGTTGACCACATGGGTATAGCGGCTGTCGGTCATCACCGCCTGAAGGCGACGTTCGATATCGCCAGCGCACGAGGTGGAGTTGACGGTGCCGAGATTGAGCACCGGCAAAACCCCGTCGAACAGCCGCGGCACCCGAGAGGCGATAGAGTGACAATCATAGAGGAGGGCAAAGCCGTGCGCTGCCTTCACCCGTTCGATCTCCTGCCGCAGGCGGTCGTGATAGGGCTGCCAGTAGGCGGCGCGGCGTGCGGCCACTTCGGCCGGCGAGACCTCGCCGCGGTCTTCATAGATCGGCGTGCCGTCGAACATGATGGGCGGGCAAAGGCCTGTCGTCGCCTGGCCGGGATAAAGGCTCTGGTCATCCGGCGGCCGGTTGAGGTCGATGACATAGCGATGATAGTTGGCGACGATCATGGTGGCGCCGATCTCGCCGGCAAAATCGTAGAGATCGTCCACATACCAGTCGGTGTCCGGCAGTCCGCGCGCCTGCGGCATCAGGCGCCGCGCGATGTCGGGCGGCAGCAGCGTTCCGGCATGCGGCACCGACAGGCAAAGCGGCCCGCTGCCCGCCCTGACGGAAAAGAGATCGTCGGGCGAGTTCATCGCGCCGCCAGTTCGCTCAGGTGCCGGTCAAGCATGTCGAGGTGGTCGAAGCCGAAGAACAGCTTGGAACCGGTATCGATGGTCGGCACCCCGAAAACCCCGCGCTTGATGGCCTCGGCCGTATTGGCTTCAAGCTTCGCCTTCAGGTCCGGGGATTGCGCGGCCTCGGCGATCCTGTCGCCGTCGAGCCCGCACGCCTCGCCCAGCCTCGACAGCAGGCCGAGATCGGTGATGTCGGCCTCCTTGCTCCAGTAGGCGCGCATCACGCGGCGCACGAATGCATCGCCCTTGCCCTGCTCAATGGCATACAGCGAGGCACGAAGCGCCCGCGAGTTGCGCAGTGGGTATTGCGGATGATAGCGGATCTTGAGGCCCATGGTGGCGGCATGGTCAATCAGGTCCTGCCGGTACCATTTGACGAACGCCGGGTTCTCTTCCAGCGGCTGGCGTCCGCCGATCTCTTCGATGAGGCTCGGCAGATGCAACGGCCGCCAGGCGAGGTCGGCGCCCTGCTTTTGCGCCAGCGTGCCGATGCGTTCGGCCGCCAGCCAGCACCACGGGTTGTGGACATCGAACCAGAAGGTGAGCTGCGGCTTCGGGCGGTCGGCCTTGCCCTTGAGGAAGCGGCTGAGCGTGACGACGGCGCGTTCGTGCACGCCGGTCATCACCGGGCGCCCGTCCTGGTTCGCCTCGACCTTGAACCGCAGGATCCGCTCCTCGGCGTCGAACAGTTCCGCCGAAACCTCGACCGGCTTTCCGGGATGCGCCGCGCCCACATGGCGCACCTTGAACCCCACGCCCACCGTCGCCTCGTCGTCTTCGAGCAGGTCACCGACCGCCGACAGGCAGGCCATCTCCAGATAGCCGATGGTGGCAGGCGAGGAGACCACATGCACGCCGGGATTGCCGATGGCGGAGGCGAGATCCTCGGCCCGCGGCATCACTTCACCCTTGTAGCGCATGCGCCACTGCGCCTGTTTCATCTGAGTACCTCCATTCGCCCGGCCTTCGCCCAGTCCTTCAGTTCGACCTTCCTCACCTTGCCCGAAGGGGTCAATGGAAAGCAATCGGCCCGATAGATGACCACCGGCACCTTGAAGCGGGCGATCCGTTCGCCCACGAAACCTTTCAGTTCATCCGAGCTTACCTCTGCGGCAAGCCGCACCGCCGCGGCCACCACCTCGCCGTAATAGTCGTCCTCCACGCCGAACACGGCAACCGCCTCAACGGCAGGATGGGTCTGCAGGAGATTCTCGATCTCGGCCGGATAGATGTTCTCCCCGCCCCGGATGATCATGTCGCGCAACCGCCAGCCGGCGATGACCAGCTTGCCTTCGCCCGTCAGGTAACCGAGATCGCCGGTCCTCAGCCAGCCGTCGGCCGTGATCGTCTCCGCCGTCGCCTCGGGACGGTTGTGATAGCCTGACATCACCATGGGGCCGCGCCCCTGCACTTCGCCCACCGCGCTCGCCGGCAGGGCCTCGCCCGATGCCGGATCGGCGATCCGCACCTCGAAGCCGGGCAGTGGCGGGCCGCAGGTCGAAAAGCGCTCCGGATCATCGAACGTCGGCGAGGTCAAAAGCGTTGCCGCCTCGGTCTGGCCGTAGACCTGGGCGAGGCCAGGGACGGGAAACGCCGCGGCGCAGTCGGCCAGCACGGCCGGATTGGCATCGGCACCGCCGCAGGTGCCGCCGCGCAACGAGGAAAGGTCGAACTCAGTGCGGCGCGGATGGTCAGCATGGCGAGCCACGAGGTCGGCACGCCGGAACAGAAGGTACAGGCCTCGTCCTGGATCACCTTGAACATCGTGACCGGATCGAACGACGGCACCCCCACATAGGCCGCGCCGCGCTGCAGCACCCCCTGGATGCCCATGACGCAGCCGGCACAGTGGAACAGCGGAATGATCGAGGTGACGCGGTCGCCGCGGCGGATATCCAGCCGTTCGGCCACCCCGCGCGCATTCATCATCATGGCGCGGTGCGATAGGACGGCGCCCTTGGGCTCGCCGGTGGTGCCCGACGTAAACAGGATGGCCCCCGCATCCGACGCCGGGCTAGGGCTGGCATGCGGTTCCGAAGCCAGCAGGGCCTCGAACGGCACGATGCCCTCTGCCTCATCGAAGCAGATGACGTGCCTGAGGCTTTCGCAGTCGCCACGCACCGCCTCAACCATGTCGAGATAGGCATTGGAGCGAAAGGCCCGCGACAAAAAGATCGCCTTCACCTCCGACAGCTTCAGCGCATGGATGAGATCATCGCGCCGGTAATGGGTGTTGAGCGGCACGAAGACCGCGCCCGCCGCCGCGACGCCAAGCTGCACCACCGGCCATTCCCAGCGGTTCTCCGCCAAGAGCGCCACATGATCGCCCGCCTTGATGCCGAGCCCCATGAGTCCACCGGCCACCCGCAGCGCCCGCTCGTGCCAGTCGCCGGCGCTCAACCGCGCATGCTGATGCGGGAAGATCAGCCCCGGCTCGTCCGGCGCCGCGGCCGCGCGCCATGCCAGTGCATCGAGCGGGTGGTCATGCACCGCCGTCACAGGGCACACCAGCCGCCATCCACAAGCAGGTGAACGCCAGTCACGTAGGCGGCCGCCTCTGAGGCAAGGAACACCGCCGGACCCACCATCTCGCGTGGGTGGGCGATGCGCCGCAAGGGCGTCCTCTCGATGATGGCTTGCTGCTGGCGCTGCATGTGGGCGGTGCTGTTGGGGTTCATGGCGTGGGTGGTGTAGCCGGGGTTGATGGCGTTCACCCGGATGCCGTCGGGTCCCCATTCCGCCGCCAGCGCCGTCACCAGCGCATCGATGCCGCCCTTGGCGGCGCAATAGGGGCTGAGGTTTTCAAACGCCGCCACCGAGGCGTTGGACGAGGTCATGACGATGGCCCCGCCCGAGCCCTGCTTGCGGAACTGCCGGGCGGCGGCCTGTGCCGACAAAAAGGCGGCGCGCAAGTTGCCGGCGATCACCTGATCGAATTCCTCCGGGGTGAAATCGCTTGCCGGCTGGGTGATGTCCATGCCGGCATTGGCGATGAAGATGTCGAGACGGCCGAAGGCGCTGACCGCTTCGCCAACCAGCCGGTCCGCCCCGTCGCTGCTCGTCATGTCGGCGGCGATGCCGATGGCCTTTTGCCCCTTGGCGCGTATGTCGGCGGCAGTCGCCTCCGCCCCTTCGGCCGAGCGCGCGCACCCGACAACCGCGGCACCGGCTTCGGCAAAACCCAAGGCCAGCTCGCGCCCGATGCCGCGGCTCGATCCGGTGATCACCGCCACCTTGCCCGCCAGATCGAAAAGTCCCGCCATGCGCCTCACCTCACTCACATTGATTCAGGCGACGGTTCTACCTCAGTTGCGCATCGTCGAGGAGTCCGGGCACCAGGTCATCGAACGCGCCGGCCGAAATCAGCTCGGCAACGGCGTCGATATCGCTGCCGAACACCCGGTCCTGCTGGCGCGGGCCGACTTTTTCACGGATGAGACCGTGCGCCGTCTCCAGCGGCTTTGAGGATTCCAACGGCCGGCGGAAGTCGATGCCTTCGGCCGCCGCCAGCAGTTCGATGGCCACGATGGCGCGGGTATTGGCGTTCATCTGGATCAGCCGCCAGCCGCCGTGCGTCGCCATCGACACATGGTCCTCCTGGTTGGCCGAGGTCGGAATGCTGTCGATGCTGGTGGGCGAGGCAAGCTGCTTGTTTTCAGACGCCAGCGCGGCTGCCGTCACATGCGCCATCATGTAGCCCGAGTTGAGCCCGGCATCGGCGGTGAGGAAGGCCGGCAGCGACGACATGGTGGTGTCGGTCAGTTCGGCAATGCGCCGCTCCGCCAGCGCCCCGGTCTCGGCGATGGCCAGCGCCAGCGTGTCGGCGGCAAAGGCCACCGGCTCGGCATGGAAGTTGCCGCCCGACAGCACGTCGCCGTCAGCGGGGAATATGAGCGGGTTGTCGGAGACGGCGTTGGCCTCGATGAGGAGGGTGCGCGCCGCATTGGCGAGAACGTCGAGACAGGCGCCCATGACCTGCGGCTGGCAGCGGAAGGAATAAGGGTCCTGCACCTTTTCATCGCCATGCACATGCGAGGCGCGGATGGCGCTGCCTGCCATGAGGCCGCGCAGGATGGCCGCCACCTGCTGCTGGCCGGGATGCGGCCTCAAGCCATGGATGCGCTGATCGAACGGTGTGTCGGAGCCTTTCAGCGCATCGGTCGACATGGCGCCCGCCACCAGGGCCGCGGCGATGTTGCGGCGCGCTTCGATGAGGCCTGAAAGGGCAAGGGCGGTGGAAACCTGCGTGCCGTTGAGCAGCGCAAGCCCTTCCTTGGGACCCAGCCGCACCGCTTCGAGCCCGGCCTTGGCCAGCGCCTCGGCGCCGGGCAGGCGCTCGCCTGCAAGGATGGCTTCACCTTCGCCGATGAGGACGAGGCTCATGTGGGCAAGCGGCGCCAGGTCGCCGGAAGCACCGACCGAGCCCTGGCGCGGGATGACCGGCAGCACGTCCCTTGAGACCATGGCCATGAGCAGTGAAAGCGTCGCCGGGCGGATGCCGGAATGCCCGGCCGACAGCGAGGCGGCCTTCAGCGTCATCAACAGGCGCACCACCGGCTGAGGCAGCGGCTGGCCGATACCGGCTGAATGCGAGCGCACCAGGTTGACCTGCAGGCGTTCGAGATCGGCATCGCCGATGCGCCGGCTGGCGAGCTTGCCGAAGCCGGTGTTGACGCCATAGATCGCCTCCCCCCTGGCAATGAGCGCCGCGATGGCGTCGGCACCGCCGGCGACCGTGGCTTCAGCGCTTTTCGCAAGCGCGAGCCTCACCGGCGCGGCAAGCACTTTGGCGACGGCGGCGAGATCGAGCGGTTCGGCACCGATGCGGATTTCGGAGGCGGGCATGAGCGTTCAGCCTTTGCGTTTGTTGAGACGGTCGATGGCGGCGCGAAAGCGCGTGGCGATTTCTTCCTCGTGCCGGTGGTGTCCGTCGCTCACCACCACCTCGCCCGCCACCAGCACGTGGCGCACCGCGCTGTTGCCGGCGGAAAAGATCCAGGCATCGATGACCTCATCGCCCGTCCGCCCGTAAAGCGTCGGGTGCTCGCCATCGAGCACCGCGATATCGCAGCGCTTGCCCGGCGCGATGGCGCCCACCGGCTGGTTCATGGCCCGCGCCCCGCCCGCCAGCACGGCATCGAGCAGGCGGCGGCCGTTCGACTTGTGGGGCCCGCCCGAAAGCACGGTGCGGGCGCGGCGCAGCAGGCGTTGCGAATATTCGAGCTGCCGCAGGTCCTCGGCCGGCGACACCGATATGTGGCTGTCGGAGCCGATGGCGATGGCGCCGCGCTTGTTGAGGTAGGCGATGGCCGGAAAGGTGCCGTCGCCGAGATTGGCCTCGGTCGTCGGGCACAGGCCCGCCACCGCACCCGAGGCCGCCAGCGCGGCAATCTCGGTGCCGGTCATGTGGGTGGCATGGATGGCGCACCAGCGCTGGTCGACGGGAAGGTTCTCAAGCAGGTACTGAACCGGCCGTCGCTCCGACCAGGAAAGGCAGTCCTCGACCTCCTTGGTCTGTTCGGCGACATGGATGTGCACCGGCGCATCCGCCACCATCTGATCGAGCCCCTGCAACACCTCGCGCAAAAGCTCAGCCGTCACCGCGCGCAGCGAATGCGGCGACATGCCGACCCGCTCCAGCGGCCGGCCCTCGCCCGCTTTCACCAGCCCTTCGATGATGCGCAGGAAACCATCGCCGCCATTGATGAAGCGCCGTTGGCCCTCGCCCGGACGCTGCCCGCCGAAGCCGCCGAAGGCATAAAGCGTCGGCAGCATGGTGATGGCGATCCCGGCCTTGCGTGCCGCCGCGACGCAGCGCAGCGACATTTCCGCCGGCTCGTAATAGGGCATCCCGTCGCGCTGGTGGTGCAGGTACTGGAATTCGCCCATGACGGTCGAGCCCGACTTCAGCGTCTCGACATAAAGCTGCGCCGCCACCGCCTCGAGGTCTTCCGGCTCCATGCTGCGGGCAAAGCCGTACATGGTCTCGCGCCACGTCCAGAACGAGTCGCTGCCCGGTCCCGAGCGCTCCGCCAGGCCGATCATGGCGCGCTGGTGGGCGTGCGAATGCACATTGGGCACCGCCGGGATGGCGGCGCCTGAAATGCTGGCATTGCCCTGATCGCTGCTGCCCGGCGTCACCGCGGTGATCATGCCGGCGGCATCGACATCGACCATGACATTGCGGGCCCAGCCATCGGGGAGCAGCGCTGTTTCGAATTTGAGCTTGCGTATGGACATGCTTTTCATTTACCTGTATAGACAACCTTGTACAAGTGAAATCTCGAGGCCGTCAATGGGTTCCTCCACGCTTTTGAGCGGCGCCACGCTCGCCACCATGAACGGCACCGGCCCTTACGGGCGCATCGCCAACGGCGCCGTGCTGATCGAAAACGGCACCATCGCCTGGGCCGGTGCGGCCGCCAAGGCACCCAAGGCCGACCGGGTGATCGCCGTCAAGGGCGTTCTCACCCCCGGCCTCATCGACTGCCATACCCACCTCGTCTATGCCGGCAACCGCGCCGATGAGTTCGAAAAGCGCCTCAACGGCGTCAGCTACAGCGAAATCGCCAAGGCCGGCGGCGGCATCTTGTCCACCGTCCGCGCGACCCGCGCGGCCAACGAGGCCGACCTCGTCGCTACGTCGCTGCCACGTCTCGACTGCCTGCTGGCCGAAGGTGTGACCACGGTCGAGATCAAGTCGGGCTACGGCCTCGATGTCGAGACCGAACTGAAGATGCTGCACGCCGCCCGGGCGCTCGGTGAAAGTCGCCCCGTTACCATCATCACCAGCTTCCTCGGCGCCCACGCCTTTCCACCCGAGTTCGCGCACGACCACGCTGCTTACGTCCGCCTCGTGTACGAGGAGATGCTGCCGGCGGTCGCCGCTGAGGGTCTGGCCGATGCCGTTGACGGCTTCTGCGAGGGCATTGCCTTTTCCGTCGCCGAGACTGAGGCCGTGTTCGATGCCGCCCGCCGCCACGGCCTGCCGGTCAAGCTGCACGCCGAGCAACTGTCCGATCTCGGCGGCGCCGTCATGGCCGCGCGCCACAAGGCCCTCTCGGTCGATCACATCGAATACCTCGATGCCGCCGGCGTCGAAGCCATCGCCGCCTCCGGCACCGTGGCGACGCTGCTGCCCGGTGCCTTTTACTACCTGAGGGAAACCCAGGCCCCGCCCGTCGCGCTGCTCCGCCGGCACGGCGTGCCCATCGCCGTTGCCACCGATCTCAATCCGGGGTCTTCCCCCATCCATTCGCTGCTGTCGACCATGAACATGGCCGCCGTCCTCTTCGGCCTGACCCCCGCCGAAGCGCTGGCCGGCACCACCGTCAACGCCGCCCGCGCCCTCGGCCTTTCCGACCGCGGCCGCATCGCCCCCGGCCTCAGGGCCGACCTCGCCTTGTGGGACGTCGAGGAACCGGGTGAGCTTGTCTACGCGCTGGGGCGCAATCCCCTCAAATGCGCCTGGGTTGCCGGTGAGTGCGTCAGGGGGGTGCCATGAACGATGCCGCCGCCATGACCGATCCCGCCCCGCTCTATCGCAAGGTGAAGGATCACATCCTTTCCCGCATCAGGACCGGAGAATGGACACCGGGCACCCGCGTACCCTCGGAGAACGAGATCGTCGAGAGCTTCGGCATCAGCCGCATGACCGCCAACCGGGCGCTCAACGAACTGACCCAGGAAGGCTGGCTGCAGCGCGTCGCCGGTGTCGGCACCTTCGTCAAGGAGCCGCCGCAGCGCGGCAGCCTCATCGAGGTGCGCGACATCGCCGAGGAAATCCGCGAGCGCGGCCATGCCCACACCGCCCGCCTCGAGACTTGCGAGCGCCACATCGCCAGCCCCGCCACGGGCGCCGAGTTCGAGCTGCCGGGCGAGCCGGAGCTCTATCACGTGGTGATGGTGCATGCCGAAAACGCCGTCCCCATCCAGATCGAGGACCGCTGGGTCAACCCCGACGTGGCGCCGGATTTCCTCGCCCAGGATTTTTCCCGCACCACGCCCGCCGCCTACCTCATCTCCAATTTCCCGGTCGATGAGATCGAGCACACCGTCGAGGCCGTGATGCCGACGCCCGCGCAACAGACCCTGCTCGACATCGATGCGGGCGAACCCTGCCTGGCGCTGTCGCGGCGCACCTGGAGCGCCGGGCGGGTGGTCACCGTGGCCACCTTCACCTATCCGGCCAGCCGCTTTGCTCTCTACACCCGTCTGAAAAGGTAGCCGACCATGACCGCCCATTCACGCATCGACAACACCCGCCGCATCGTCTCCCCGACGGGAACCAGGATCTCCGCCAAGAGCTGGCTCACCGAAGCGCCCTTGCGCATGCTGATGAACAACCTCGATCCCGGCGTCGCCGAGCGCCCCGAGGAACTGGTGGTCTACGGCGGCATCGGCCGCGCGGCGCGCGACTGGCAATCCTTCGACCGCATCGTCACCAGCCTGCGCTCGCTGGAGGACGACGAAACCCTGCTGGTCCAGTCGGGCAAGCCGGTCGGCA
>CAZMSA010000100.1:0-13536 GCA_964568825.1 uncultured Rhizobiaceae bacterium
TTGAACGGGAACACCCTTCAAGTCGGCGACTTTTTCGACAGCATCGGCCCATAGCAGTCGAAATGAGACCCTTCCAGGGACGGCAGCTATCGGGGGTGAAGCAGACATTGTCCCCGAACGTCAGCTTGCGGGCGTACTTCGTGTGCTGTGGGGGCAATTGGGTGGCCGTGAAGCGGTACGTGTCATTATTTCGCGTTCCGCAGCGGGACCACGTTGACGTTCGCCGTGGCAGGGGCACTAACGAGTTTCGCCCAAGAGGTGAGCGCCCTGCGTCTTTCCTCCAGATAGCTGGCACGGTTGTAGACACCGGCAATGCCACCTCTGAGGCCCGAAATCTAGTTGACGATGGCCTCGATGATGTGGGGAGCGGCAATGCCTTCCTCGTTGAGCCCGGTCACCAGAGAGCGCCGCAGGTCGTGCATGGTCCATGGTGCTATCGGTTTGTCGCCATCATCGGCGATTTGCCGGTCGATCTGCTTCTTGAGTTTGCTGAAGCCTGAGAACGGTGTTTTCCCGGTGCCAGCGGAACAGTGTGCGGCCGATGGTTCTTGGTGACCTTGCCGGGGATCGACCACAGGGCTTCGGTCGACTCAAGCCCTGATAGGTCACGCCAGCGCATCACGCTAGTCTCAAAGCGGCGCTGACCGGTGAGCATGAGGAGCTTCACCAACGCCCCACCTATGCCGCCAACCTTGCCAGCAGCTGTCCACACCCGCCGCAGTTCCCCAGTGGAGAGTGTCCTCTCCCTCGACTTCACAACACCATTGAGCCGAATGCGATGAGTGGGAACTTCGGAAACCACATCCCGCTCAGCGCACCAGACAAAGAATTTTCGAAGATAGGCCAGCGTCAGTTTTGCGGTCGCGTGCTTCTCTTCGGCCTCGATCCCATCCAGCAGCGCCATTACATCCTGGCGGGTGATGCTGGCCATTGGCCTGTCTTGCCATGACTGGATGCGCGGACCCTTGAGCGTCCGCGTGTACTCCACGACCGTGCGGCTGCGCAGCTTGGGCCTTGCGTAGCGGCAAACAAACTCATCGGCCATGCCGCCGAAGGTGACTCTGGCGGCTTCTTCCACCGCGATCTGGTCCTGTCTGCGCGTTTCGCGGGGATCATCCGCTCGCCCGCCCGCCAGTTCCACACTTAGATCGATCACCTGGAGCCGCTTGGGTTGACGATGAGGCAATTACGGCCGATGATGCTGTGCTCTTTGCATATAGTGGAGATGACCCATAGTTGGTTCGACAGTATTTCACTGTTGCAACACAAGACAGAAGAGGATGCGACCAGAAAGCATCATCAAATAAGCGAGGGAGTGCACCATGCTCGGCAAATTTCTTTGCGCCGCTGGCCTGATTGTCTGCCTGATGGTTTCATCGGCATCGGCATCGAATCTTCTTTTCATCCTGGATGCTTCGGGCTCCATGTGGGGAAAGGTCGATGGCACGCCCAAGATCGCGACTGCCAAGCAGGCGCTTTCGACGCTGATCGGCGATCTGCCGGCCGATGCCAAAGTAGGCCTCATGGTCTATGGTCACCGCGACAAGTCGTCATGCACCGACGTCGAGTTGATGCTACCGGTTGGACAAGCGACGCCTGCAAACCTGCCGTCGCTGCTCGGCGCAATCGTCCCCAAGGGTAAGACGCCGATCGCCTATTCGCTCAGCCAGGCGCCCAAAGCATTCATCGGGCTCGAGGGCGGCAACAACAACGTTGTGCTGATCTCGGACGGCATCGAGACCTGTCAGGGCGACCCTTGCGCGGCCGCCGCGCAACTCGCCGCCTCCAACATCAATGTGCGCGTGCACGTGGTGGGCTTCGATATTTCGGCCGAGGACCGCGCGCAACTCCAGTGCATCGCCAGGTTGGGCAAAGGCAAGTACTTCTCGGCCGACAGCACCGAAGGCTTCGTCGATGCGGTGTCCGAGGCCGTCAAGGTCGCTGCCGAGGAACCCGTCGCCAAACCGGCGCCGCCGCCACCGGCCCAAGAAGAGGGGCCCTATTTTCTCGACGAGTTCAACGGCAACAGCCTGTCCAGCAACTGGGAAGTGCTGAACGAGGACCCCGAGGGCTACATCGTCGAGAACGGCAAGCTGTTGATCGTCGGCATGAACAACGGCCACCTGAGCAAGGGCAACGTTCCCAACATCATCCGCTACACCGGCGCCCTGCCGAAGGGCGACTGGGTAGCGACGATCAAGTATTCGTTCCCCTATCAGACCGGCCGCGAGGCGCCATTCCTTTCGCTCTATGAGAACAACGACAACTACATCACCGCAACCACGAATTCCTGGAGCTACTACGAGGAGATTCGCGGCGCCCGGCTCTACCTGAGCGCATGGAAGCGGTCGAGAGGCAAGGACACCTCGTTCAACACGGTGATCTGGGGCGGTGCGGGCGGGAAGGCTTTCACGGTCGATGAGGCCCCCAACCCGATCTATCTCCGGATCATCAAGCACGGCCACTCCTACACGCCATCCTACCGGCTCGAGGGCATGAAACAGACGGAGTGGAAGGACCTGGAGAAGTTCTCCGTGCTGCGGCCCAAAGGCAACCTGGCATTCGGAATCTTCCAGGCTGAGGACGTGAAGGGAGAGACGCCCATGTTTGTCGACTGGTTCCGCATCGACACGCTTCAATAGTCGACCCGTCGAACGCGCTGCAAGATTGACAATAAGGAAATGGAAGGGGATTCCGCGATGTTTCTTCGACAGCTCACAATTTCCACGGTGATCGCCGCGTTCATGGCTCTGGCGCCCGCCGTTGTCGGCAAGGCATTCGCCGAACCGCTTTTCGTCGACGAGTTCAACGGCGACAGCCTTTCAAGTAATTGGGAAGTCCTCAACGAGGATCCCGATTCCTACATTCTCGATGGCGGCAAATTGCTGATCGTCGCTTCTGGCAACGCCAACCTGAAGACAGGCGCCGTGCCCAACATCATCAGGTTGAAAGGCAAACTCCCTGAAGGCGATTGGGTCGCAACGATCAAGTTCACGATGCCCTATCAGACGGGTCGCGAGGCGCCGTTCCTGGCCATATATGATGATCAGGACAACCAGCTGGTCGCGACGACGAACTCCTGGAGCTACTACGAGGGTATCCGCGGGGCCCGCACCTTCCTGACCAGCTGGAAGCGTATTGGCGGCAAGGAGAGCTCGTTCTTTAGCGTGATCTGGGGCGGCTCCGGCGGCAAGGCCTTTGCCGCCGACCAGGCGCCCAACCCGTTCTATCTCAGGATCGTCAAGAAGGGCCACACCTATACCCCGGGCACGCGCCTCGAGGGCATGAACGAAACGCAGTGGACCGAGCATCGATCGTTGACCTGGTTGCGACCGAAGGGCGGACTGGCGATCGGCATCTACCAGCTCGAGCCGGTGAAAGGCGAAACGCCGATGTCCATCGACTGGTTCAAGATCGAACCGCTCAACTAGCAAGGACCAGCGTCGCGCCTGAGTAGGAGGCTCTCGATCTGTCAAGGAGGAGCCATGTCGGCTCGAACCGGTTTGGAAAGGATCCCGCGACTTGCCGTGATTGTCATGGCGCTGGCGATCGGCTCGACCGAGCCGGTCGCGGCGGCGGCCTCAAGGCAATTCTCCGATTATCCCGCGGCCGTGACCTTTACCGGCAGGCCGGCCAGGCTGGAGCTTGCGACGGCCCCGGAACAATGGTCGGCGATCGGCCAGATCGACAAGCAGATCATCGCCGAGGGCATGGCCAAGGGAGCCAATTTCGCTGGCGCCTTCTACCTCGCCACCGTGGGTTGCGGCTCGAGCTGCGAGGCCATCTTCGTCATCGATCTCAGAACCGGGCAAATCCGCATGGCCCCTGAGGCTGCCTCCAACGGCGTGCTGTACCAGCCCGACAGCCGCCTCATCATCATTGTCGAGAATGAAATGTACGACCAGCCTCGCAGCTATCTCGTGTTCGACGACGGGCAATTCAAACGGCTGGAGTGATGCAAGCCATGACCATTCAGTGCCTGCGGTAATGCCGAATTGAAGAGACCCCTGCGCCAATCGGGCGCCTGCGTCTCGGCCGTGGACAACCTGAACGCGACGTAACAAAAACGAATGAGGCACAGGGCGATGATGGCGATGAGGAAGGCTCTGCGGCACCTTTGCTCGCTGGCGCTCTGCGTGGTGATTGCGAGCGCCGTGCAGTGGGCCATGCCCGTTGCGATGACACCGCATTGGGCACTCTCCGATGAGGCGGAGGCCGCGCCCTTGCCCAGGCCCGCCAGAGCCAACCGCCTGACGGTCGGCAAGGACCTCAATGCCCGCCCAGACAATACCTACGACCCGGTACAGGGAACGGACATCTCGGCGATAGAGCGTGATCTCAACGAAATATGTCCGTGCCTTTTCATCAGGATCATCAACCGGTTCAAGAGGAGCGACCGCGCCGACTACCGGGCCGCCGGCAATAGCCAGAACATCATCATCCGCCATCCCGGCGATGTGGGCGACCTGAGCCCGAACCTGCGCAACACACGGAACTATCCCAGCGGCCGGCGGGGCAACAGGTCCGACGCTCAGTTGCAGAGCATGTCCGACCATTTCTGCGATTGCTACAAGCGCCACCGGGCCGGCTGCAACCTTTTGTGGAAACTCGCCAACGGCGATACCGATGTGGTGGTCTGGAGGTCTGAACTGGGCGTGGGAAATCGCCATCGCCCGCCGCACGCGAATGCATCAGACGACAGCAACATCGCCTACAACCGCAATCGCAACCGCTCCGATGTGAGTGAACCGCCCGACAGTTCGCGCCATCCACCGACCGACAGGCGGCCCACGAGCATCGGCCTCGCGCATGAGCTCGTTCACGCCTATGCGCGTCAAAGCGGCAACCATGTGGACCAAAACAGGGATCGCACCAGCGACAACTACAACGAGTTCGTGGCGGGGCGGGGCGAGAACCAGATCCGCAAGGAAATGCATGACGAAAGCGAGGCGCGGCTGCGCCCCCATAGCGACGACCTCAGTGACGACGCCAAGGGAGATTACGAAAAATACGACAATCCCTGGCCGTGGCGTAGCAGCAGAGATCTCGATCGCATCAACCGCAGAACCTGGCCGCGCAGCATCTACACCGACCGCGAGGGTCATCTGACCATTCCCAACCGGTCGCGGGCCGTCATCACCACTGACGATCTGTTCAATTGCGACAAGAAGGTGAGCTACCTGCCGCCATGGCCGGCCGACCCGATGCAGGAAGGTTATGCGGTCGCCGTCCAGACGCCGGAGGAATGTGTAGGGACCTACTACACGATCGATCAAGGCAATGCGACGCCGGCATCGGCCATGAGCATCAGTCTCGGACCGTTGTACGCGACACCGCAAGACGAGCAGACAACGTCAACGCCCGATGGACAAATTCCGTTATGCACCGCCTCGCCAACCCCTGAGACCCCGTCATCGCCACCTTCGCAGACGCCCGAGCCCAAGCAACCGGCGACGACAACCACCGCGACTCCAGACAGGCCCGAAAAGACGCCGGCGGAGACACAAACGCCTGAACTCGGGTTGGTCAAGGCGCAAGAAAGCGTGGTCGAACTTGCGCTCGCCAATTCACAGACAGGAAAGCCTATCGAGGGCGCCAGCCTGAAGCTGCTTTCGCCCGCCCCGGATTTGCCCGGCGAGGATCAAGCGGATGCGGCGGCCGCGTCGCTGGCGGAATATGTGGACGATGTGCCTGCGGCGGCGGTCGACGACAGCGGCGTGCTCAGCGTCAAGATCGCCGGCAGGCCGGGCGATGCCGGCGACAAGGCTGCGCCGCAGAACGATCGTGTCACCCGGCATGAAATCAGCCATGACACGGCGCCGGTGCAGCAACTGGTCGTGGCCGCCAAGTCGGCGATGACGGGTCTGCCCGCGAAGCTGGCGCCGAAGGGCAGCAAGATCTGCGTCAGCCGGGGCTTCAGGATCGGCCCCACGCCCGTCTTCGTGCTCAGGGTGCCAGAGTCCGACCTCAAATCGCTGAGCGACGCGATCACCGCATCGGACGACATATCGTACTTCGAGCCCGACCAATGCCGGGACAAGGAGCACAGCAAGGCCGCAAAACGCCACATCGTTTCGTCGATCTGCAAGGGAGAACGCTCATGATCATCGATACGCGAAAGTTGATACGTGCCTTGCTGGTGGGCATGAGTTTTTCGGCGATGCTCGGCATGGTCGGGTATGTCGGGGAGCCTGTCTCGGCGATCGCTCATGAGGAAGTCAAGAAGCCCAACAATCCCCCCAAACCCGCGAAGAAGGACGCGGCCAAAGGCAAGACGGGCGCGAAAGAGGACTCGGACTCAGCCATCGAGGAAATCGACCCGGCCGTGCCCGATACCTACGACCCTGCGGGAGGCAAGATCGCCAAGAGTTTGCGCGACCTGTACAAGGACTACAAAGACAATACCGATGATGATTTTAGTGATGCCCGTAAGGACATTCACAAGAACCACCGTCCGGCAGAGGACACCAAAGGGTACCAAAGATTGCGCGATTTGCAGGCGCGGCTAAAGAAGAAGGCCGAAGATCTGGAGGCGCAATATAAAGATGGCCTGGAGCGGGCAAGCAAATCCAACCCACATCTAAAGAAGGCGCTGGACCACATCAAGCCCACAAAGGCGCATCCGCGACGCGATCAGGAATCCACCGCCATCGACAGCGGACTGAAGGGGGGCCTCGGAAAGCTGATGCCCGGACAAATCAAGGAACTGCGCAAGCTGCGGCACATCCTGGGCTGGGTAGACCGCATTGAAAAGGCGCGCATGGCGCTCGACGATGCGCTGAAGCTGCTCGAGGCCGACGGGGCCATTTACCGTCGCGTTGGGCAAGTTCCTCGGTACCATGAGAATTACGCCCTGGCTTTTGCCTATAGCGTGCCCGAACTGTGCGTGGCGACCACCTACTATGTCGGTAAGACGGTTCCTGACGGGACCGGGGCGCCTCAATATTTGTTCGGCCAGCCGGTCAGCACGACGGCCATTCCGGTGTCGATCGCCCCGACCGAGGACGGGTTCATCCCGGACTGTCCCGGCGCACCCCAGCCATCGACCCCTGTCGCTTCGACTCCGCGCAAGACACCCACGGAAGTCACCACGCCTGAGGACAGCAAGTTGCCGTCAACCACCAAAGTGATGGACAAACCGAAGCCGCAGGAAAGCGATCAGCCCGATCTCGGTCTGGTGAAGGCGCAAGAAGCCGTGGTGATGCTGGCGCTTTCCGGGAAAGATACCGGCAAGGCCGTATCGCAAGCCTCGATCAAGTTGCTGGGTGACGCCCCCGAGGTGCCGTTGGCCGATGCCAAGCGCGATCCGGCGCTGACATCGAGCGACAATTACGCCGCGGACGCCGCTGGCGGGAAGGTCAACAAGGATGGCGAGATCGCGGTTGCGCTCGCCGACAACAATGGCGATGCGACCAATCCGCTGGTCATCGAGGTCAGCGACAAGAGCCCTGCCCCGAACGATCGGACCAAGCGCACTGTGCGCCAGAAGGTCAATGTCCCACAGGAACGCTTCGCTCAGCTGGTGGTAACGGCGAAGACCAAGGTGTCGGCCGAGGAGTCGTTTTCCGGCCTTTCAGCGAAGCTGGCGGCCAACACGACCAAGACCTGCATTGCACGCGCCTTCCGCATCGGCGCGACGCCCGTCTATGTCGTGCGCCTGCCGCAGGACCAAGTGGCGCAGTTCGAGACGGCGGTCCGCAAAGATGCCGATCACTCCGTTGAGCCCGATCCCTGCCGCCAAAAGGAAGGCGACAACGACCCCTATTACCAGTCGAAGGGCCTGTGGGGCCAAAAGTTCGACGATCAGTGGGCGATCAAGCGTGTCGGCTTCGACAGCGCCAGGATGGACGACTGGCCGCCGGATCCCGCGAAACTGAAGCCGGTGACGGTGGCGATCATCGACAGCGGTTTGGACTGGTATCATCCCGACCTGCTGCCCTCCGCCTTGTGGCACAATCCCGGTGAAATTCCCGGCAACGGCATCGACGACGACCACAACGGCTATGTCGACGACGTGATCGGCTGGAACTTCATCCAGGGGAACAACCGGCCTTGGGACTACGATGGTCATGGCACCTTCGTGGCCGGGCTCATCGCCGCCGGGCAGAACAACCATAGGGGCATTGCCGGTCTGAACCCGGCGGCCCGCATCATGGTGTTGCAGGCGCTCGATCCATTCGGCCGTGGTCATGCTTCGATGGTCGCCGAAGCGCTGGCCTATGCGGCAGACAATGGCGCCCGCGTCATCAACCTGTCGCTTGGCGGCGCCGGGCTGACCCGGATCGAGCAGCAGGCCGTCAACTATGCCCATTCCAAGGGTGCCGTGGTGGTGGTGGCCGCGGGCAACGACGGCAAGGAGGTCAGCGGGTATTCGCCGGCAGGCCTTGATGGGGTCATAACGGTGGCGGCCACCGATCGCCGCGATCACCGGGCGGGCTTCTCCAACTGGGGGTCGCACATCGATATTGCCGCGCCTGGCGTCGACGTCCTCAGCCTCAGGGCGCGCAAGACCGATCTGCTGTTCCTCATCCGTGGTGTCAAATATGAAAAGGGCAAAGGAATCGTAGGCAAGGATCGCGCCTATTATCGGGCTAGCGGAACCTCTTTTTCCGCACCGTTGGTCACCGCCACCTTGTCGCTGATCCTGTCACGCAATCCGGCCCTGACAGGCGACCAGGCACGACGCATGGTCTTGAACTCGGCGCGAGACATCGACATTCCCGGAATGGACAACTACACCGGTTACGGTCTTCTGGATGCCGCCGCGGCCCTCAAGGCATTGCCCGATTACTTCATCGACAGCCGCATTAGCGGGGTCAAGGTCGTGAAGAAGAATGGCAAGGCAATGCTGCGGATCATCGGGACCACCGACGCCGATCAATTCGCAACCGCGCAGATCATGATCGGCCAGGGCAACGCGCCGACGAAGTGGCTGAAACTCAGGAAGGAGATAAGCACGCCGCGCCACAACGAGGTCTTGATGGACTTGCCGGCCGTTTTGTTGCGGGGCGCCAAGCAGTGGACCTTGCGCCTCATTACGATCCACAAGGACGGTTCGAGGCGCGAGGCCCGCTTCGAGGTCAAGCTGGGTTGAAGCCATGCAGGCAACGCCACCCATTAGATCAACGACGGCGTGCGAAGGCCATGCCACAAGCCTCCGGCACGCCGGTCATGAGGGTATCGGCTGATGCCGGCAGGACCCAAGAAGCTCCTGATGCTGTCACTCGTTGCCATCGGCCTGTTGATGGTCCCTAACCATGCCTTCGCTGACAAGACCCTTGCCACACCAAACAACTATTACGGCAAGGAGATCCTGAAGGCCTTGGCCTATCTCAAGACACTGGCGATCGGCGACAACGTGAAGGACAAGGATACGGCCTTATCCGTCTACAACATCCTGATCAAGCGGTTTCGCGATGGCAAGATCTTCGTCGATTCCTTCAATGAATCCGGTGTCGACGGCAAGAATTACATCATCAAGCGCGATGAACTTATCATCGAGAAGAACCTATTTCGAGGGAACCCCAAGAGCCCGCAACTCACCCTTGACGCGAGCAAGGCCAGTCATCTGGGTCTCCTGATCGGCATTATTTCAACGCTCTATCATGAGTTGCACCATTCCATTTACGACAATTTGGGGGACCGCTCGAGCAGCAAGCTGACAGAATGCCTGGGCCTGGGAAGCGAGGTGGAATATTTCGCTCACCTGGCGACCATCAATTTCCTGGCGCGATTGATGGAGAAAAAATTCAAACAGTACGAGGAGATAAAAAAGAAGCGTGGCTTTGCCTTCGTACCCAAGAGGCTCAGGTTGCTGCAGGAATTCAAGGCCCTCGCATCGGCGGTCAGTACCGGCTTCACCGACCTGAACGACAACAAATACGGGCCGCCCATCGGCGAGGACGCGATTGCAGAAATCAAGAAGACCCTCGATGTCGCCAATGAGGAAATCAAGTTCCTGCAACACCTGGTTGATTTGCGAAATCGCCTCAAGGCCGGCCTCAAGAAGGCACAGTCTGGCAAGAAGAACGGCAAGACCAAGCCATCCGGTCAGACCAAGCCGAAGGACAAGAACGCCGCCTTCGATCAGAACGAGGAGGCCGGCTACCGGAGCATTGTTGACCCCGGCTTTTTCGACAACCTTGACGTGACGTTGCTGGCCGCCACCGGCGAGCCGATCAGCATCGTGTGCCCGCGGCCGCAAGAAACGACCGGTGAAACCGATAGCGTCGGGATCCCGGAAGGATTCAATGTTGCCATAGAGACCCCGGAAGCCTGCGTTGGCACGACCTATGTCGTCGGCAAGGGCACCGGTTACCCCGGGCAGATGCCGAAGGTTGGCCAACTGCTGCAACACGATGGCGAAACGCCTGTCGTCATGGTGCCAACCGAGAACACGCCCGTCGTATCGACGCCGAGGCAGGAACCTCGCATCACGTCGACACCCTCGAAACAACCCTCCGTCACCTCTTCGCCCGACAATGAGGGTGCGCCGCAAGAGACGCCCGTCTCCAGCCCACCGTCCAAAGACAAGCCGAGCGACAAGCCCGGCGATACCACCATCGACCTTGGCCTGGTCAAGGCTCAAGAGTCGGTCGTCAAGCTGGCGTTGAGCGACAAGTCCACCGGCAAGCCGGTCGGCGATGCGGTGGTGAAGCTGCTGTCGGATGAACCACCGCTTCCCGACGAGGCCGGTTCCGAGCACGCATCATTGATCGATTCCGGCTTTGTCGAGGACGCCAACGGCGGCACGTCGGACAACGACGGCAATATCGATCTGGCCGCGCTGACCTTTCCGGTTGGCGATACCAAACCAAGTCCCGGCGGGAAAAAGAAGCAACCGGCGCCCAAGGCCAAGACCAAGAAACCCATCGACGAAATGAACCTGCAGGAGTTGGCCGACGAGTTGGGGCGCATCCAGGACACAACCACCGGCTTCGAGCGGATCCGCGAGACGCTCAAGAAGAAGGATCCGGGTTTCGCCAAGGATTTGCAGGACAACGAAAATAAGATGCAGACGGCCCTCGACAAGAAACGCGAGGAGTTCAGGAACACCCAAATCGGGACCCCCTACAAGAAGATGCAGGAGGCCTATCGGAACATTCGAGACAAATATGAGGCCAAGGAGCGCGATATCGAAAACAAGCATCTCAAGAACCAGCCCAAGAAATTTGCCAAGGCGTATTGGGCGGCGCGTCAGCGGCACGACACTGAAAGGGCCAAGATCGCCTACATCATCAAACGGTTGAGGGAATGGGATCCCGAATTGATGAAGAAGGTGCTTAAGGATTTGAGGAAAAAGCGAGCGGCGAAGAAAGCCGCGCAGCGCGCTGTCGAACGCACGATAAAGGACATAATCGACGCAATCGAAGAGGGTGCCAAGGCGGCGACGGACGCAGCCAAGGGTATCGAGGATCCGCTTCGCAAGGCGCTCAAGGACATTCAGCGCGCTTACGGCCCGATCGGCAATGACCAGCCCTCGCGCATCCGCAAGGCATCGGATGGGCGAAACCGCACTTTTGCGCTGGCGATCGACGCCGAATCCAAAAAGCAGTTCGTGGTGGCGCTGAACAAGGACCTGGCGGCACCCGACGATGTCCTGGTCAGCGCCATGCTTAACCCGCTGCTTATGGGCCGCGTCGTCGATGCCTTCATTATTGGCGGTCAGGCCTATCTCGTTGTCAGGTCGCGCGAAGCCGCCGCCGATACGCTCGCGGCGCGCCTCGGGAGCGAGAAGTGGGTGTCATGGTTCGAGCCCGATCCCTGCCGCCAAAAGGAGAACCTGCACAATCAACCGCCGGGAGGCTGATATGAAGATGCAACGGATACTGACTGCCGCATTGGTGCTGGGCTTCAATGTGGCCGCTGCTTCTGCCGCGTTTGCGGTGACGGTGGAAATCAATGTCGAATCCAAGGGCGAGCCGATACCCGGCACCACGATCACCTTCGA
The DNA here is from genome assembly GCA_964568825.1 of uncultured Rhizobiaceae bacterium. Lineage (GTDB taxonomy): Bacteria > Pseudomonadota > Alphaproteobacteria > Rhizobiales > Aestuariivirgaceae > CAVVDT01. The sequence continues at coordinate 11,951 of CAZMSA010000100.1, forward strand.
GACGCCCGACGGCGAAGACGTGCCGGTGATCAAGGTGACATCCGTAACGAGCGGCACGGCAAACACCACGACCTCCACGGACGGGACAGCGACCGACGTTCCCCAAGCCGATCAGCCGCAGTCGGACGCTCAAGTGGCCACGCTGGACGACTCTGTCCTTGGCAAGGATGTGGTCGCTGTCGTCCACAAGGACGGCGAGGTGATCAAACGGCAGGCGGTTCGTGTCGGCGATGCGGCAACAAGCCTGAAAGTGGAGGCGTTCGATCCGCGCGATGCAAACTTGTCGCTGGCGCTTTCGCAGCCCAAACCTTGCCGTTGGCGCAAAACGTGCACTTATGACCTCTCGGTGACGAACAAAGGCGATGGCATCTACAAGGGCCCGCTGTTCCTGTCGGGCATCCTTTACGGACGCCAGGCGAGCAACGATGCCGGCTTGACGTGCTCCGATGTGGGAAGGGGAGAGCAGATCTGTCATCTGGCCGTCTCCATTGAACCCGGCGAAACGGAGAACTGGTCGTTGCCGGTGACGCTGCCGAACTACCGCCCGCCATCGGCCAACTGCCTGGCGATCAGCCGCTTGGCCATGGGTCCCGGAGCCCGGCGCGATCCGGTGGTGCAGGCCATTCAACACGGCCTGAACGTGGCGGGATTCGCCGTAGGCCGGTCCGACGGCATCATCGGGCCGCGAACCCGCAGCGCCATTGCGGCCTGGAGTACCCAGCACGAGATCGCCGAGGGGACGGACCTGCCCGGCATTTACCGAGCCCTCTTCAACCAGGACCTCGACGGTCTCGCCCGTCTCGGTCTGTCGCATCCAAGTGATTGCGCCACGGTCGCACTGGTTGGTGTGCCTCGGATCGTGCGGTCGACGCCGCGCCGTCCACCGCCCGAAGTTGACACTGGTCGCCGCCACGATCCGTCGATCAGCATAGGCATCGGCATCGGCGTGTTCGGAGGCCGCCACGGGCGCCGCAGATTCGAGGAATGATCGAGGCCTGATCGGTCGACCGTACCGCGGGTTTCGGGTGCGAGACGGGCGCCCCCGGCGTGCCATGACCGCTTCTGGCCCATCGTTGCCATTCTGAGACCCCTTCGACGACGGCAGCTATCGAGGGTGAAGCGGAGATGAATGTCCGCTTGTCAAGTCGGCTCCTTTTGACCCAAGTGAGGCATCTACACCGATGTGCAATATTGGTGAAACGGGGCCTATACAATTTGGGAGGGGGAACATCATGGCTTTCGCCAATTTGAATCTCAAGAATCCTAGAACAGGGTGAACGCCACGAAAAGATGGTCGAGGTGGTCGTCGCCAATCTTTCGTACGCGGTTCTCAACCCTCCGGCTTCTGGGCGGATTAGGATCAACGGGCGGCACGTAGTCGACCTCGACTTCTCTTCGATGTTCACCCGGCTCGCCTACATCGAGGTCGGCGCAATGCCCCCTCAGGGCGATCTCTATGCCATCGCCGGATTGGAAGGCTATCGAAGCGGCGTGAAGTTGGCGATGAACGCCTTCCTCTTCTCGACCGGCGCTAAGTGTCCGTTTGAGAATGAGGGTTTGCAAATCAGCGGCGTTGTGATTCACGA
>CAZMSA010000101.1:0-13300 GCA_964568825.1 uncultured Rhizobiaceae bacterium
CGGACCGGAAGCCTTCGATCTGTTGCAGGCGATGAACACCGGCCATGACGGCTCGATGGGCACATTGCACGCCAACTCCCCGCGTGAGGCCCTGTCACGTCTTGAATCGATGATCACCATGGGCGGCTTTGCGCTGCCGTCGAAAACCATCAAGGAGATGGTGGTCGGCTCCATCGACGTCATTGTGCAGGCCGCCCGCCTGCGCGACGGCTCGCGCCGCATCACTCACATCACCGAGGTGGTCGGCATGGAAGGTGACGTCATCATCACCCAGGATCTGTTCGTGTTTGAGATCCTCGGCGAAGACGCCAACGGCAAGATCCTCGGACGCCACCGTTCGACCGGCATCGCCCGGCCGCATTTCTGGGATCGCGCCCGCTACTACAACGAGGAAAGTCGCCTGGCAGCGGCGCTCGAAAGAGCCGAGATGCGCGCCGAGCAGGACGATTGAAACGGACAACGGCAAGAGTGAGGCGTTAGACCATGCAACTAGATGACACGACGGTCCAGATTGCCCTGGTGGCATTCATCGCCGTCGCCATCGGCGGTTTGGTGTTCGGTCTGGCCTATCCGTATTTTTCCGGCGATGCCAGTCGTGCCAAACGCGTATCCAGCGTCACCCAGAAGGGTCATGCCAATGCGGCACGCACGGGTATCCGGGCACGCCTCGTCGAGGACGCCAAGGACAATCGCCGCAAGCAGATCCAGGATTCGCTCAAGCAGATCGAGGTGCGCGAGAAAAAACGCAAGAAGCGCCTCACCTTGCGTACCATGATCGCCCAGGCCGGCCTCGAAGTGACGGTCCGCAACTTTCACATATTTTCGCTGGCGCTGGGCGGCGGCCTGGCGGCGGCGGCCTTCATCGCCGGGGTGCCATGGTTCGTGGCCGCGGTGGCCTTTGTGGTAGGTGGGCTTGGTGTTCCCCGCTGGACGCTCAATTTCCTGCGCAAGCGCCGCCAGCAGGTCTTCCTAAACGATTTCGCCGATGCCGTCGACGTCATGGTTCGCGGCCTCAAGGCGGGCCTACCCCTCAACGACGCCCTCAAGGTGATCGCCACCGAGACGGGGGCACCCGTCGGTCCGGAATTCTCCGAGGTGGTCGAGGGTCAGCGGGTCGGCATCACCATCGACCAGGGCATCGAGCGCATGTTCGAGCACATTCCCCTGGCGGAAGTGAACTTCTTGTCCATCGTCTTGTCCATCCAGGCCAAGACCGGCGGCAACCTTGCCGAGGCGCTGTCCAACCTGTCGAAGGTGCTGCGCGATCGCAAGAAGATGAAGGCCAAGATCAAGTCGGTGTCGCAGGAAGCCAAAGCCTCGGCCGCCATCATCGGCGCGCTGCCGTTCTTCATCATGGGCGCCATGACAGTGTTGAACCCGGAATATCTCAATCCGCTGTTCGACACCAAGCTTGGCCACATCATGCTGGTCGGTTCGGCGGTATGGATGCTCACCGGTGTGCTGGTGATGCGCAAGATGATCAATTTCGATTTCTAGAAAAGACTAACCGGGACCCACGCCATGATGCAGCTGATCGAGTCACTGCTGGAGATCCAGAACGCGGTCACGCTTCTGATCGCGGTGTCGGCGTTCGCCACCGTTCTGACCGTCGCCTCGCCCTACATGCAGGGTGACAAGATGCGCACCCGCATGAAGAACGTGACCACCGAGCGCGAACGCCTGCGCGCCCAGCAGCGCGCCACGCTGGGTCAGAAGGCCGAGCCGAGCCGCTTGCGCGAACGCCCCAAGGGCACGCTCGCCCAGATTGTCGAACTGCTCAATTTGCGCAAGCTCTTCGAGGCCGAGAACTCGCGCGCCAGGCTGCGCCAGGCCGGCTACCGCTCCGAGCGACATCTGGTCACCTTCCTCGCCTGCCGCCTGATCACCCCGATCTTCCTCGGCATCCTGGTGTTCGTCTACACCTCGACGATGTTCGCCGACCGGATCCCGCCAAACATGCGCCTGGTCTCCACGCTGATCGGTGTGGTGTTCGGCTATTACCTGCCGCAGATCTTCCTCAAGAACATCGTCACCCGGCGCCAGCAGTCGATCCGCCGGGCCTGGTCTGACTCGCTCGATCTGATGCTGATCTGCGTCGAGTCGGGCATGTCCATCGAAATGGCCATCCAGCGCGTATCGCGTGAGATCGGCGCCCAGTCGGTGCCGCTGGCCGAGGAACTGCTGCTGACCAACGCCGAGCTTTCATATCTCGGCGAGCGCCGCAAGGCGTTTGAGAACCTGGCTCTGCGCACTGGCCTGGCGACCGTCAAGTCGGTGGTCACCAGCCTGATCCAGTCGGAGCGCTACGGCACGCCGTTGGGCACCGCCTTGCGCGTGCTGGCCCAGGAAAACCGCGACATGCGCATGCAGGAGGCCGAAAAGCGCGCTGCCGCCCTGCCGCCCAAGCTCACCGTGCCGATGGTGCTGTTCTTCCTGCCGGTGATCTTCGTCATCCTGCTCGGTCCGGCCGGCATCCTCGCCTTCGGTTCCTAGAGCGTGATCCGGTCAGGTAGAATCATTTGATGGAGCCAAATCAGCCCACTCGGCTAGGCGATGAGCGCGGCGCGATGTGGTGCATCGGGCAAGCTCATCAACAACGCCGATGGGTTGATTTGGCCCACCGAAGGCCGGTTTTTCGCGCCCGTTGGACGTCGTTGGGTTCACCTTGTGGTCGGCCAGACCACGGCGGCGAACCCGCCTAGCCAGCAGACGCAAAAAGCCGGTCAAATGGTTCTACCTGACCGGATCACGCTCTAGATCGGAACCGGATTGTCCGTCAGCCGATGTGGTCGGCAAGGAAAGCCACCGTCCGCGCCCAGGCCTGCCTTGACGCTTCGGGATGAAAGCTGGCGCGCTGGTCGCAGTGGAACCCGTGGCCGGCGCCCTCGTAGACGAACACCTCGCAGTCCTTTCGCTTGGCCCTGACGGTGTCGACGTTGCTCATCGGAATGCCGGCGTCTTCTGCCCCGTAATGCAATTGTGTCGGGCAGCGCGGCACTTCATCGGCAAAGGCCGCCACGCGCCCGCCATAAAAGCCGACCGCGGCGGCAAAGCCGTCGAGCCGGGTCGCTGCCAGGAAAGCCACGCTGCCGCCCAGGCAGAACCCGATGATTCCCACCTTGCCCGCCGCCTGAACCGCTGAGCGGGCCGCTTCAGTGTCGCGCAGATAGCCATCCCAGTCGGGGTTGGCGATGAAGGCGCGCGCTCGCTCGATCTCTTCGGGCGTGTAGCCCGACTGGAAATCGCGCTCCAGACGATCAAACAGCGCGGGTGCTATGGCTACATAGCCAAGATCCGCCAGCCGGTCGCAGATGGAGCGGATGTGGGAATTGACGCCAAAGATCTCCTGGATCACCACGACGCCACCGCGCGGCGTGCCTGAGGGATCGGTGCGATAGGCACTGAGGCGATGGCCGTCGGATGCATGAAGGGTCAATTCAGCCATGGTGAACCGTCTCAACGATTGAAGTTCTTGCGGATCTGGTCGGGACTGTAAATGTAGTGATAGGGCACATAGCAACTGACCGTGCCCGCCGGCCCGTAGGCGACGCGCGCCACGTTATAGCGGAAATGCCGCCGGCAGGCCGACCAGGCGTCCTCGCCGGGATAAGCGCGCACGCTCTTCCACATCATCGGTTCTATGACGAACCAGTCCTTCGCATGCGCAGCGCTCGCCAAGCCGATGACGGCCAGTCCGGCGAACGCCAAGGTTTTCACTAAGGGCATTTCAGGGCCTCCGTGGTCCAGTCTATCCGTCGATGTTCGCCCGGCGCAAGCCGACGGATCGGCCGCCGACAAGCCCCTTTCAATGGCGGCGGCAATGCACGGCGGCGGTTGGGAGCGGTGTCGGGCATCGGGCAAGTCCGTCTACGGTGCCGATGGGCCGGTCAGTTGCTGGCGCGCGCCGCCAGCACGATTTCCTGCTGACGCTGTTTCTTGGCGATCGCCGCTGCCGTCCCCCGGGTTTGCGCATACAGTTCACGGCTGTACTCGTCGGCGTTGGCTGGGGTGATGGCCAGGTCGCGCCAGTTCTGGAGGGACGGACCGCGCTGCAGCTTCTTCAACAGCCGCTTGAGACGCCAATAGGTCATTGCCGCGCCCACATTGTTGCGCACTTCCCGAGCGATATAGCGGGCATAAAAGGTCATGGGGTTTTCCAGCGGCATGCCGTGCCGGCGACTGTTTCGCGACTTAATGCGCACGAGGCCGCCTTCGAGTGGATGGCAGCGATGCAGCCGATGGTAATCGCGATATCGCAGCAACGACTGGATGGTGGTGAGCTTCTTGTTGGACCCCAGCGCCAGCATGCGGCGCAGGATGGTTTCCATGTGCTCGAAGGTATAAAAGCGCCCCCACACCTCTGAATAGACCTTGTCCCATTCCTCGTCCGACATCCTGGGGTGGTGGGTGACGCGGTGATTGAGGTCGTACTTGTTCAGGTCGGGGTCCATCCATATGCCCTGCTTAAGCAGGTTTGCGTGGTCCTCGCTGCCCGGCAGCGGCGTCAGATTGGTGAAATAGATGAGGTCGATAGGCAGCTCGCGCTTGATGACCTCGACATCATGCAGGATCGATTCACGGGTATCGTTGGGAAAGCCGATGATATAGCCGACGGTGATGACGACCGGATATTTCTTCCACTGCAGAAACAGGTCGCGGTATTCGGTGATCTTGTTCTGGTTTTTCTTGATGGCGATGAGGCTGTCCGGGTTGATGTTTTCCAGCCCGACGAACACCTGATCGACGCCGGCCTTCACCGCCTTGTCGATGAAATGGGGGATGCGGTGGCACAAGGCGTCCACCTGCACCTGCAGTCGTACTTTCAGCCCTTCCTTCTGCCGCAGTGCGATCAACCTGTCGAAGCAGGCTTCCCAGTTGCGGTTGCGGGCGAGATTGTCGTCGGTGAGAAAGAACCGGTTGATACCGATGGCGTGGTTGGCGCGCACGATGCGTTCCAGATCATCGGCGGAGCGAAAGCGGCTGACCCGGCCCTGCACGTTGATGATGGTGCAGAACGAGCACTGGAACGGACAGCCCCGCCCCAGGTCGAAACTGGAATAATAGCCGAAGGTGCGGGCGACTTCTTCCTTGCCGAGAAACGGGATGGGCGATCCTTGCAGGTCCGGTAACTGGTCGCGGTAGTCGTAGATCGGCTTCAACTTGCCGACATGGGCATCGTGCAGGATTTCGTCGAAGCGGTTGTTCTCCAGCTCACCAATGAAGAAGCTGATGCCCATTTCACCGGCTTCCACCATCTCCGGGGGCATTTCATCGAGCATGGCGAGCGTGCCGGAGACATGAAAACCGCCCAGGCACACCGGGATGCCGGCCGCGAGGAACGGGCGGGCCAGGTCGACGGCGCGCGGAAACTGGTTCGACTGTACACCGACCAGCCCGATCATCGCCCGGCCGCCGTCGCGCCGGATGGCCTTGATGATCTTGTCGGCGCGGACGACGTGATTGGTCTCGTCAATGGCCTGGATGCGGATATCGATGGTGTCACCGAGGACCTTGCGGTCGCGGCAGTCCTCGGCGATGCCATTCACGCAGGCCAGCGAATTGGCCGGGATGGTCGAGCGATACCACTGCAGCGGGTAGCCGTCATCGTCGTAGTGCGTTGGCTTCACCAGAATGAGGTGAAACACCTCTCTCGTCTGTCCGGCGGCCTCGCTCATTCACAGCCCTTAATCGAGGGGTCAGGGAACACGACATAGCGCCGCGTCAGCTATCGCAACGTCAATGTAAAACCATCGATACCACCTCGCCTTACGGCATGAAAGCCCCGTTCAGTATCGCTCGGCATTATCCTCCACGATGGCGATGATCGGGCGCGGGCCGGATTTCGGCCGCGTTCCGAGGCGGCAAAACCGCCAACCGGCGCCGTCAACCGAGACCCGGTCGGCCCGAGATTCCGTAAAAGTCAAAATGTGATAGATGATGGCGCCGGGCGTGGACGGCCCGATCAGTGCTCCCGCGCGGTCTCGTTATGGCTCGCCTTGTCCAGCCATTGCGGGTTGATCTCGATGCCCCAGCCCGGTGCATCGGGAATGGTCGCGCGACCATCGCGGATGCGGTAGGGATCGCCAACGAACAGGCCTTCCTGCCAGGGATAGTAGTCGCGACCCTCGATGGAGAATTCCAGGTACTTGCCGGCATTGGCAATGGCGCCGAGGAAGTGCATGGTGCACATGGTGACCATGGACAGGTTGGCGGTGTGCGGAGTGCAGGGCAAATCCGCATCGGCTGCCATGCGTGCTACGCGCAGTGCTCGCGTCAGACCCCCCACGTACATGATGTCGGGCTGCACCACGTCGACGGCGCGCATGGCGATCATGTGCTTCCACCAACTGAGGTCGCAGTCCTGCTCGCCACCCGTGACGTCAATCGACAAGGCGTCGGCCACCTGTTTGGTCTGCTCCAGCTCCCAGTAGGGGCAGGGCTCCTCGAAATGCGAGATGCCCTCGGCTTCCAGCAAGTGCCCGACCTCGATGGCGCGGGCCGGGGAAAACCCGGAATTGGCATCGACCAGCTTGGCGACGCCATCCCCCAGCGCCCGCGCCACCAGCGGCACGATGGCCTCGGTCCGCCCCGGCCATTCGTCCACGTCGCGCCCGCACTCGGCGCCCACCCTGAACTTGAAGGCATCGAAACCAAAATTATCGCGCAATCTGAGGAACCGTTCGGCCTCGGCTTCGGGCGTGATGTCGCGCTTCATGGACGAGGCATAGGCCCTGAGCTTGCCCGGCTTGCCGCCGATCAGCTCGACCACCGGCTTTTGTTCGAGCCGCCCGCGCAGATCCCACAAGGCGGTATCGAGGCCGGCCATGGCGCGACGCAGATACGAGCCGGGGAACTTGTGCTCGCGTTCGGTGATGCGGTCGAGCAGATCCGCAAAGTCGAGCGCGTTGGCCCCCATGGCATGGGGCGCCACCTGGCGATGGAAGACCTGCGCGGTGATGTCGGCATTGTAGGTGGAGACCTGGCCCCAGCCGATGTCGCCGGTGTCGGCGGTCACCCTGACGAAGCCGACATAGCGGGTGGAAAAGGTTTCGAGCCTGGCGATCTTCATGGGGCGTGGTCCTCGCAGATAAGCTCGCCCGCCCGGATGCCGACCATCATGGCGGGGGCGTTGGTGTTGCCGGAAATGATGTTGGGAAAGATCGAGGCATCGGCGACGCGCAGACCCTCGATGCCGTGCACCCTGAGGCGCGGATCGACCACCGCGGAGGCCGCGTCCGGCCCCATGCGGCAGGTGCACGAGGGATGATAGACCGTGCCGGAGCGCCGGCGGATGTCGTGAACAAGAGCCTCATCGCCCGTCACCTCTGGTCCCGGCAACAGCTCTTCTTCGATGATCGAGGCCAGTGACGGCATCGATGCCAGATGCCGCAGGAATTTCACCGCCGCCAGCATTTCATTGATGTCGTCGGCATGGCCATAGGCATTGGGCACGATGCGCGGCGCTGCCAGGGGATCGTCCGATGTGATCTCGATGAAGCCGCGCGCCCGGGGCCGGCAGGACGACAGGCCGAGGGAAAAGCCCGGGAACGGATCCGGCGTCAGCAGCGGACGTTCCCCTACCCCGGGCACCGTGGTGGTGATCGCCTGCATGTAAAGCTGCATGTTGGGCTTGGTTCGCTCGGCATCGGTTGAAAAGAAACCGCCGCCCTGGTTGAGGCTGAGGCTCAAGGGGCCGCTGCCGGTGATGAGGTATTGCAGCCCGACCATGAGCTTTCCCCACCACGGCCTGAGCACGTTGTTGAGGCTGGGTTGGCGCGAGCGATAGGTGTAGTTGATGCCGAGGTGATCCTGCAGATGACGCCCGACATTGGCGTTCGAGGTGACCAGGGCAATGCCCAGTGCCTGCAAGAGGGCACCCGGGCCGATGCCTGAAAGCTGCAGGATCTGCGGGGTGTTGACGGCGCCGCCCGCCAGGATCACTTCGCGGCGCGCGGTGGCAGTTCGGGTCTCGCCGCCCTTGAGGTATTCGACGCCCGAGGCGCGCTTGCCTTCAAACAGCACGCGGGTCACGTGGGCGTTGGTGACGGTCTCCACCCCCCCGCGCTTCACAGCCGGGTAGAGGAAGGCGCGGGCGGCGGAATTGCGCCGTCCCTTGAAGGTCGTGATCTCGTAGATGCCGGCTCCGGCCTGGTGAGCGCCGTTGAGGTCGGGGTTGAACGACAGGCCCGCCTCCTCGGCCGCCGCCAGGTACGCCCGGCATAAGGGGTGGATGCGGTCAGAAACATCTGAAACATGCAAGGGCCCGCCCGAGCCATGCAATTCATCGCCGCCGTCCTCGTTGTCTTCCATGGCCTTGTAGACGCGCAACACATCGTCCCATCCCCAGCCGGGATTGCCGGCCGCCGCCCAGTCCTCGTAGTCGGCGGCCTGGCCGCGGATATAGACCATGGCGTTGATGGAGCTGGAGCCGCCTAAAATCTTTCCGCGCGGCCAGTAATCGCTGCGTCCATCGAGGCCGGCATCGGCGGCGGTGGCATAGGCCCAGTTCAATTCCTTGTCGTAGAACAGCTTGCCGTAGCCGAGCGGCACCTGCACCCAGAAGCGCCGGTCGCTGCCGCCGGCTTCCAGCACCAGCACCCGGTAGCGGCCGTCTGCCGTCAGCTTGTCAGCCAGCGCGCAGCCGGCCGATCCGGCGCCCACGATGATGAAATCTGCTTCCATGTCCCTCGCCGAATGGCCCCCTTGCCTGCAAAGCACGCACACCTTGCGCCCACGCCAACAGCAAATGGCATCATCGCGCGTCCGCCACAATGGGGTATGATGGGTGATCGAAGCCCCGGTGCGATGTCATAGGGACGCGTCCGGACCCTGACCCGGTTCAGCGGGTGCATTGCGGCCGCAAGCGATGAAGTGGTAGTGAGCAGGACCCGCGATATCGCAAGGATTGATACACGGTGGACAACGCTCCCCTGAAAGGTTTCTTCCACGCCGGCCCGCGCGGCGGCCGCGATGCCGTCACCGGCCATTATTTCGAGGCCGCCTCCGACGATCCGGGCGTTCCCCAGGTCTGGTGCTATACCGACCGCTTTTCCTACCAGCCGGGTGACACGGTCACCTTTCATGTCTCGACCACTGCTCCCGTGTTTGCCCTGAAGATCGTGCGCGACGGCCTCAACCCGGTGGCGATGTTTGAAAAGGCCGGGCTGGACGGGCAATTCCATCGCACGCCCGCCGACTGCTCGGTGACCGGTTGCGGCTGGCCGGCGACCATCGAACTGGAAATCCCGGCAACCTGGCGGTCGGGCGTCTATATCGTCACCACCTCGATTGCAGCGCCCGGCGGTGGCACCATCGAGCACGATCATCTGTTCGTGTTGCAGGCCCGCCCCGGCAAACCCACCGCGCCGCGTCTCATCATCCTTACCACCAGCACCTGGCTTGCCTACAACGACTGGGGCGGCTCCAACCACTACGAAGGCCTTACCGGTCCCGGCGGCGACCAGTATTCACCGGAGGTTTCCACCCAGCGGCCGTGGGCAAGGGGCTTTGTCAAGCTGCCGGCCGCGGCACCCCACATATCCCATGCCTCGCCGCCCGGCGGCCCGCCCGCCTATCCCCACATGCAATGGGCGCACGCCAACGGCTATTCCAAGAAGTACGCTTCCGGTGGCTGGGCCTGCCGCGAGCGCGGTTTTGCCCTGTGGGCGGAAGAAGCGGGGGTCGGCCTCGACTATGCCACCCAGCACGACCTGCATTACGACCCCGACCTTCTCAAGGCCTACGCCTGCGTGCTGATTGTCGGCCATGATGAGTACTGGTCCTGGGAAATGCGTGATCACCTCGACGCCTTCGTCGAGGACGGCGGCTACGTGGCGCGCTTTGCCGGCAATTTCTACTGGCAGGTGAGGCTGGAGCAGGAGGGCCGCCGCCAGGTCTGCTACAAGTACCGCGCCCGCGCCGAGGACCCGGTACGCGGCTCAAGCAACGAGCGCTTCATCACCACCTGCTGGGACGCGCCCGAAATCAGCCGGCCGGCTGCCCTCACCGTGGGCCTCACTGGTTCGGCCGGCATCTATGCCGGTTGGTCGCGCTGCGCCGCCCATGGCGCCGGCGGCTTCACCCTCTACCGGCCGCAGCACTGGGCGTTGGAGGGCAGTGGCGCCGGCTATGGTGACGTGCTGGGGGCTCAGGCAAAGGTATTCGGCTACGAGGTCGACGGCCTCGACTATGTCATCCGTCATGGCCTGCCATCGCCGACCCATGAGGACGGGGCGCCGCAGGGCATCGAGATCATCGCCCTGGCGCCCGCCACCACGGTGGAATGGGGCTCCGAGAACTATTCGGGCGAAGCCTTCATCGGTGAAGACGATGCCCGCATGGTGGCCGAGGCGCTGTATGGCGAGGCAACGCCGGAGGCCATCGACAAGGTGTCGCGCGGCTCAGGGATGATCGCCGAATACCGCCACGGCAAGGGCACGGTCTTCAACGCCGGCAGTTGCGAATGGGTGCGCGGACTGGAATCAGGCGATCCACAGATCGAACGCATCACTCGCAATGTGCTCGAAAGGTTCAAGACGCGGCAGGACGGGGCGAGCCGGTCCTGATCGTGGCCATGGCCCTGGCCAGCCGCTGCATGAAGGCCTCGCAAGCCGCAAGCTGGGTGACGTCGACATATTCATCGGGCTTGTGGGCCTGGTCGATGGACCCGGGGCCGCACACCACGGTCGGATAGCCCGCTTGCTGGAAGAGACCGCCTTCGGTTCCATAGGAAACCGCGCCGGTGCCGTTCGAGCGGGTGAGCGCCAGGGCCAGCGTTTCGGCCTCCGAACCCTCACTCGATGCCAGGCCCGGCACCTCGACGGTGCGCCTGGTGGCGATGCCGGCATCGGGGCTGACGGCGTACATGGCGGGCTCAAGTTCGGCCGCCCGCGCGGCGATGCGGGCCGGCACCTCCTCGGTGTCGGTGTCGGGAATGAACCGCGCCTCCCAGTTGAAGATGCAAGTGCGCGGCACGATGTTCTCGGCGGTGCCGCCTGAGATGGTGCCCACATGCACGCTGGTGAAGGGCGGATCGAAGCGCCCGGTGGGATCGCCGCGCTCTCGCATCTCGGCGGCCAGGCGGTTGATCTCGGCAAGCAGTTCGCCCGCCACCATGATGGCGTTGACGCCCTTGTGGGTGCTGCTCGAATGCGCCTCGATGCCAGTCACCCCGGTCTCGTAGGTGTGCACCGCCTTGTGGGCATTGACCACCCGCATCGACGTGGGCTCGCCGATGATCACCGCGGCGGGCCTTGGCAGATGCGCCGCCATGTGGCGGATCAGCGGGCGCACGCCGAGGCAGCCCACCTCCTCGTCGCAGGAAAAGGCCAGATGAACGGGGCGCTTCAGCCCGGCGGCGAGAAACTGTGGCACCATGGCAAGCGCCACCGCGACGAAGCCCTTCATGTCGGCGCTGCCGCGCCCGTAGAGGCGTCCGTCGCGTTCATCCAGTACGAAGGGATCGCTGGTCCAGTCCTGGCCGTCCACCGGCACCACGTCTGTGTGCCCCGAAAGCACCGTGCCGCCGGAAACGGCGGGACCGATCGTGGCCAAAAGGTTGGTCTTGGCGCCAGCCTCGTAATCGATCCGCGTCGATGCAACACCATGGCGGGCGAGATAGTCCTCGATGAAGGCAATGAGATCGAGGTTGGGATTGCGGCTGGTAGTATCGAAGGAGACAAGCTGGGCCAGCAGTTCGCGGGTGAGCATCGAGCAATCGGCCATTGTGGCGCGGCTCAATGGATGCGGCCGGTGCTATCCGGCAGGTCGAGGGAAAAGGGCGGGATCTCGACGTTGAAGGGTTCGCCCTGCGATGTCTCCATCTGGTAGGCGCCAACCATGAAGCCCGACGAGGTGGCCAGCGGCGCGCCGGAGGTATATTCGAAGCGCTCACCCGGCTTGAGGGTGGGTTGCTCGCCGACCACGCCGGCGCCGCGCACTTCCTGCACCCGGCCCAGTGCGTCGATGATCTTCCAGTAGCGGGTCCTGAGCGTCACCGTCTCGGGGCCGGTGTTCTCGATGACGATGGTATAGGACCACACGAAATAGTCCTCGTCGGGCCGCGACTGGCCATCGAGATAGCGCGGCTCGACCGAGATGCGGATATGGCGGGTGGTGCTGTCGTACATGGCCGGTCTCTTAGGCGCTCGCTGCGCACGGCGCCAGTCTATTGCAACTGGCGTGCAAGGGAAATGCACCCCGTATGCGACTTTTCCACTAGATCAGCGCCTGAGGCTTGCGCTGGACGCCGGGGCAGTGAATATCTCATCACGTTACAGGGGCAGCAAGAAAGAGTGGAACCTTTATGGCGGTGAAACCGACCGGGACGGCGCGCGGTATCCTGCCGGCTCACATCATCCGGCGCTATGTGGATGAAGGCTTCATCCGCACCGATCTCCCCATGGACCCCGACCAGATCCAGCCGGCCAGCCTCGATCTCAGGCTTGGCCACGTCGCCTGGCGGGTGCGCTCGTCGTTCCTCCCCGGCCCGCGCAACACTGTCGCCGACCGGCTGGAGTCACTGGCGCTGCATCGCTTCTCGTTGGAGGAGGGTGCTGTGCTGGAGACCGGCTGCGTCTATATCGTGCCGCTCATTGAGCATGTCCGCCTGCCCGCCGGCATCGCCGCGGCCGCCAACCCGAAGAGCTCCACCGGCCGTCTCGACATCTTCACCCGGGTGATCGCCGACTACGCGGCTGAATTCGACAAGCTGCCGGAAGCCTATTCAGGCCCCCTTTACGCCGAGATTTCGCCACGCACCTTTCCCATCCTGGCGCGCACCGGATCGCGCCTTGCGCAAATTCGCTTCCGTTCGGGCCCGCTGGCCGGCGACGACCAACTCATCCGCCGGCTGCACGCGCGCGAGCCGCTGGTGACGGCGGGCGAGGTCAATATCGACCATGGCCTTGCCCTGAGCGTCGATCTCACCGGCGCCGGGGCCGCCGAGCCGGTGGGCTTCAGGGCCAAGCGCCATTCCGGCCTCATCGACGTGGACCGCAAGGCAGCCCTTGAGGTGCTCGATTACTGGGAACCCATCTGGCAACGCGGCTCGCTCATCCTCGATCCCGACCAGTTCTACATCCTTGCCTCGCGCGAGGCGGTGAGAGTCCCGGCCGACCATGCCGCCGAGATGGTGCCGTTCAATCCGCTAGTGGGCGAGTTCCGGGTCCATTACGCCGGCTTCTTCGACCCCGGCTTCGGCGATTCATCGGGCGGCGGCGAGGGCGCCCGCGCCGTCCTGGAGGTGCGCTCGCACGAGGTGCCGTTCATCCTCGAGGACGGCCAGGTCATCGGCCGGCTG
>CAZMSA010000102.1:0-13183 GCA_964568825.1 uncultured Rhizobiaceae bacterium
GCATGGCGCCGCCCATGCCGCCGCCGATGCATTCGGTGGCGATGCCGAGACGGGCGCCCAGCCGGCGCATGACATGGATCAGGTGCAGCGTGATGCGGTTGCCGCTGGCGCCCACCGGATGGCCCAGCGCGATGGCCCCGCCATCGACATTGAGGCGATCGTGGTCCACTTCGCCGAACACCTCGTCCAGTCCGAGCAGGATCTGGCAAAAATCCTTGTCGGTCCATGCTTTCAGGCATGACAGCACCTGGGCGGCAAACGCTTCGTTGAGTTCCCAGGCGCCGATGTCGGTGCGCTTCAATCCGTGCCGCTGCATGACGCGGGTCGAGGCGAGCGCCGGTCCCAGCCCCATGACGGCCGGGTCGCAAGAGCCCCACTGGCAGTCGATGATGCGGGCCATGGGTTTGAGGCCGAAGCGCTTCACGGCGTCCTCGGAGGCGATAATGGTCCACGAGGCGCCGTCGCTGATCTGCGAGGAATTGCCGGCTGTCACCTTGCCGAAGGGGCGCTCGAAGGCGGGCTTCAGCTTGGCCAGCTGGTCGGCCGAGTTGTCGGGGCGCACGCCGGTGTCGAAATCGTAGACCCGGCCCTTCCTGTCCACCATGGGCTGGAGTTCTTCCAGCCGGCCTTCCTTATGGGCGGCGGCGAGCCGGTGATGGCTGCGGGCGGAATATTCATCCGCCTGGCGCCGCGAAATGCCGAAGCGATGGGCGAGGATTTCCGCCGTCTGGCCCATGTTGATCTTCACCACCGGGTCGGTAAGGCCGGTCAGCAGCGAGATTTCGGGTTTTACGAAGGCAGGGCGAAAGGCGGTGAGGGCCTGAAGCCGCTGGGAGAGCGTCCTTGCCGACATGAAGCGGCCGAACCACGCCGCACCGGCCTTTGAAAACAGCAAGGGGGCGTGCGACAGGGCCTCGGCGCCACCCGCCAGGATGAGGTCGGCATGGCCGGCGGCCACGTAACGCCAGGCGGTGTCGATGGACTGCTGGCCGGAGGCGCAGTTGCGCTGCACCGTCCAGCCCGGCACCCCGACACCGCACCCCAGGCGCAGCGCCGCGACGCGTCCGGGGTTCACCTCATCGGCCGCCACATTGACGCAGCCGAGGATCACCTCGTCGATATCGGAAGGCGCAAACGGCTGGCGCGCCAATAGAGGACGCCCGCACTGCACGGCCAGATCGACGGGCGAAAACGGGCCGGCCCTGGTGCCTGCCTTGAGGAAGGGGGTGCGGGCGCCGTCGACGATATAGACGGGCCGACCCATCGCCTCCAGCGGCTTGGCCGGGGCTTTCTTTCTGGGGGAGGGGGATCTGGCCATCACGCAGCCTTGCCTCTTGGCTTGCGCGCCGCCGGCCTCTTGCCGGTTAGCTCCTCGGGGGCGAAATCGTCGACCTTGGAGACCTCGCGCACCAGTTGCATGGCTTCGGTGAGGCGGGCGGCCTCATTGCCAGTGATCAGGTCTTGTCGCTGGGCCTCTTCCACCGAGCGCACCCGGCCTTTTCGCATCACCGCCCTGACCGGCTCCAGTTCGCAGACGAGGCGGAAGGCATGGTCGAGCTTGCCCAGTTCGATGTCGTCGGCCACGTAGATGCCCTCCGACAAGCGGTCGCGAGCAGCCGTCGGTTCGGAAATGGTGTCGGCAACCTTTTGCGACAGGCGATCGCGCGGCTTTGAGCAGACGACGCCGAACGGCTGGATCTTCAGGCGCAGGTACCACGCAACAAGGCGCATGGGGAAATTGTCGATGACGTCCTTCAGCGCCTGGTCGGCGGCATTGAGGCTCACTCTCACCGCATGGTCGCATAACGGCCAGTCCTCGGCCGGGCGCCCGGTATCGGCGTAGCGCTTCAGGGTGGCGCAAGCGAGGTAGAGTTCCGACAGCATGTCGCCGAGGCGGGCGGAGATGGTCTCCTTGCGCTTCAGCGCCCCGCCCATGGTCACCATGGCGGCTTCGGAGACCAGCGCCAGGGCAGCGGACAGGCGCTTGATCTGGCGGTAGTGGCGCGCTTCGGGGCCGGAGACCGGCGAGCGCGACACGAGCCCGAACGTCCAGCCGCGCCAGGCAGCGCGCAGCAGCGTCATGCAGGTGTAGCCGGCGTGGCGGTACAAGATCTTGTCGAAAGCCTCGACAGCCGCATCGTCGTCTTGCATCTGGGCGGCGGCGATTTCCTCCTGGATGAAGGGGTGGCATCGGATGGAGCCCTGACCGTAGATCATCAGCGAGCGGGTCATGATGTTGGCGCCTTCCACCGTGATGGCGATGGGGATGGCGCGGTAGGCCGAGGAGAGATAGTTCTTCGGCCCGTCGATCACCGCCTTGCCGGAATGGACATCCATGGCGTCATTGGTGGCGCGGCGCATGGCCTCGGTGGCGTGGTACTTCATGATGGCCGAGATGACCGCCGGCTTTTCGCCCATGTCGAGGGCCTGCAGGGTGAGGCGGCGAGCGGCGTCCAGCTTGTAGGTGTCGGACGCAATGCGGGCGACGGCTTCCTGCACGCCTTCAAAGCGCGACACGGGCAGGTTGAACTGCTCGCGGATGCGGGCATAGGCGCCGGTGGAAAAGGCCGCCACCTTCATGCCGGAAACCGACATGGCCGGCAGCATGACGCCGCGCCCGGCGGCCAGCGCCGTCACCAGCATGCGCCAGCCCTGGCCGATCCTTTCCTGGCCGCCGATGATCCAGTCCATGGGGACGAAGACGTCGGTGCCGGTATTGGGACCGTTGGGAAAGGCCTGCATGCCGGGATAATGGCGGCGGCCGATGGAAACGCCCTTGGTGTTGGTGGGGATGAGGGCAAGGGTGATCCCCAGGTCCTCCTCGCCGCCCAGCAGCCTGTCGGGATCGGTGAGCTTGAAGGCCAGGCCCAGCACCGTGCACACCGGTCCCAGCGAGATATAGCGCTTCGACCAGTTGACCCGCATGCCCAGTGTATTCTTGCCGTTCACTTCCCCCCAGGCCACCACGCCGACGTCGGTCATGGCGGCGGCATCGGAGCCGGCATCGAGGCTGGTGAGGCCGAAGGCAGGGATATCGCGTCCGTCGGCGAGGCGCGGCAGCCAGTAGCTCTTCTGCTTGTCGGTGCCGAACATCATCAACAATTCGCCAGGACCTAGGGAGTTGGGTACGATCACCGTGACGGCGGCTGAGGGCCCGCGCGAGGCGATCTTCATGACGATCTCGGAATTGGCGGATGGCGAAAAGCCCTTGCCGCCATATTCGGGCGGGATGATGAGGCCGAGAAAGCCCTGGTTCTTGACGAAATCCCATATGTTTTTGGGGATGTCGCGGTCGCTGAAGGTGATCTGCCAGTCGTCGATCATCCGGCACAGTTCTTCCACTGGGCCATCGAGGAAGGCGCGCTCGGCGTCGCTGAAATGATGGACGGGGGTGTCCAGGAGCATGGAGAAGTTGGGGTTGCCGCGCATCAGTTCGGCGTCGAACCAGATGGAGCCAGCGGCCAGCGCCTCGCGCTCGGTCGGCGACATGCCGGGCAGGACCGAGCGCACCCAGTGGAGCAACGGGCGGGTAAGATAGCGCTGACGGAAGCTTTCGGAATGGGCGGCCATGGGGCGTGATCCTTCAGCGACGGCGGACGTGCCGTCAACTTGAACTCTGCCACCTGCCGGGCGACGGGCCAAGAGGCGATTTTTGCCGGTTGACCGCGCCCGAAAGGTGGATCAATCGTCCGGCAGAATGGCGTTCACGTCAAAATCATGCAATGGCCTGTTTGATGCGCTGGACTCCGCAAAGCCCCTTGTTAGAGTGGGTTGATGCTGTTATATGCAAATGATTATCAACTGCGATAATCCCGCATAGGGCACTGTCGCGAGGGCAGAGACCACACATGCGGGGGCGGGGTTGGCTGTCGGGCTGGAGACGAAAGCGCGGCGCGCCACCGCTTGAGGAGGCCTTTTCCACCATCGCGACGCCGGCTGGCGGGCCGGGCTGGCGCCGGCTTCTTGCCTTCGTCGGACCGGGTTACCTGGTGGCGGTCGGCTACATGGACCCGGGCAACTGGGCAACCTCGATCGCCGGTGGTTCGGCCTTCGGCTACACGCTTTTGTCCATGACCCTGATTTCCAGCCTCATGGCCATCGTCCTGCAGGCGCTGTGCGCACGCCTCGGCATCGCCACGCGGCGCGATCTGGCGCAGTCGTGCCGCGACAGCTTTCCGCGCCCGGTCGCCGTCGGCTTGTGGGCGCTGGCCGAGGCCGCCATCGTTGCCACCGACCTCGCCGAGGTGATCGGCACGGCGATTGCCCTCAACTTGCTGTTCGGCATTCCAATCCAGATCGGGGTGCTGGTGACGGCGCTCGATGTGTTCCTCATCCTGGCATTGCAGAATCTCGGTTTTCGCTGGATCGAGGCCTTCGTCATCGCGCTGACGGCGGTGATTGCCGGCTGCTTTGCGGTCGAGATGGTGCTTGTGCAGCCAGAGTTTGCAGGCGTCCTCGCCGGGCTGGTGCCGACCCCGGAGATCGTTACCAACCCGGCCATGCTTTACATCGCGCTGGGCATTCTCGGTGCCACGGTGATGCCGCACAATCTGTACCTGCATGCCGCCATCGTGCAAACGCGCCACGTTGACCCGGATGAGAAGAGCAAGCGCGCCGCCATCCGCTATGCCACGATCGATTCAACCGTTGCCCTGTTGCTGGCGCTGGTGATTAACGGCGCCATTCTGGTGCTGGCGGCGGCGACCTTCCACAAGTCGGGCCAGTTCGACGTCGCCGAGATCCAGCAGGCCTTCCGCCTCCTGACCCCGATGCTGGGGACGGCGCTGGCGTCGATTCTTTTCGCGGTGGCGCTGCTGGCTTCGGGGCTCAATTCCACCGTCACCGCGACGCTCGCCGGGCAGATCGTCATGGAGGGCTTTCTCGACATCCGCCTGCCGCGCTGGCTGCGGCGGCTCATCACCCGCTCGCTGGCCATCATCCCGGCGGCGGCGATTGCCCTGCTTTACGGCGAGAAGGGGACGGCCGAACTGCTGGTCCTGTCGCAGGTGGTGCTCAGCCTGCAACTGCCGTTCGCCATGGTGCCGCTGGTGATGTTCACCTCAAGCCGCGCCAAGATGGGGGCCTTCGTTGCGCCGCGCTGGCTGAGTCTTCTGGCCGGGGTCATCGCGGTCATCATCATCGCCTTGAATATCAAGCTGATATGGGACTTTGCGGCGGCGGCTTGAGAAACCGATTCAGCCACGCGGCGACCCCCGGGGTGATGGATTTGAGGGTGGATACTTTCCTTGATTGCTTTTGCCCATTCTCCACCGTCATGCCGGGACTTGATCCCGGCATCCATGCCGCTGGGGCTTGCGGCGGTCGCATGCCTCAGATCAGCTTCAGCGCCTTGAAGCTGGCGTGGCCCTTGCGGCCGATGATGATGTGGTCGTGGACGGTGATGTTGAGCTTTTCCGCCGCCTCGATGATGCGCTTGGTCATGTCGATGTCGGCGCGTGACGGCATCGGGTCGACGCCATCCAAGAAGGCTACCGCCAGTCCGCAATCCAGATGGTGGCGGGCAGCGGCTCGTCACTCGCTCAGGTAATAGCCTCAGCCCATGGCGAGCCAGCCAAGCTCAAGTACCTCCGTCAGGCTATCTTGTCCGGTGACCACCGTGAAATGCGCCGCATTGGACTGTCGGTCACTATGGCCCGCCGGCGCTCAGCAACCTAGCCCACCGGCACTCTCCGTGATGCGCCCCAAGCGCTCAGAGATGGTCCGAGCCCATCACACGGGGGTCTTGGGGGCGCCGAGGTGTAATTATTTTGTACCCCATAGGCCCCAATATAACCCTTTGAGAATGAGCTAAGCCATTGTTTTAATAGGGCAACGATGGGTCCGGTAAGCTCATGCGGAACTGTTCCCTGGTTTCATAGGCCATGGCGGCGCGGCAATAATCGAGCACCGCGGTCCATGACGACAGGGCGCTGCGGTCCATCATCTCGCCCTTTGCCAGTCTCAGAGCGGCGGCCTGCACCAGTTTCAGTTCCTGCACCACCCGTTCGCCCACGCCGTCCACTTCGCGCAATACCTCAGGGGGCGCCGAGACCACTTCGGCGAAGTTGCCGAAACGCCCGATCAGCGCCTTGGCGATCGGCTTGGTGTCGCCGCGCGGAAACACCCGGAAGAGAATGAGTTCCAGAAGCTCGTAATCGGGCAGGGCATCGGCGCCGCCGTTGGAGAAGCGCTCGCGCAGGCGCTCCCGGTGGCCCTCGAAATGGGCCTTGCCGCCGGCTTCGCGAAAGCCTTTAGCCCGCATTTCTCAAACTCACTGCACCCTGCGTCGCATTGCGGTGAGCCGGATACGGGCGCGGGGTGCGAAAGGCGTATCGGGCCATACGGTTGAGCGCCCCGCGCCCGCAGGCGGCCGCCGCAATGCGACCCTGAGGGCCGGCTGAAAATGGCGACTGGCTGCGTCGAGCGGCTTGCGCGTACTGCCGGTACGCCCAGCACCTCTCTCCTGGCCTGTCGCCATTTTGAGCCGGCGCAGAGTGTAATGAGCTTGAGAAATGCGGGCCAGCCATGGCCGGATCAGCCGGATCTGGGGTGGGTCGGCATGTCGAGGCCGGCGGGCGAATAGGTGAAGACCTCGCAACCCTCCTCGGTGATGCCCACCGCGTGCTCGAACTGGGCCGACAGCGAGCGGTCGCGGGTCACTGCCGTCCAGCCGTCGGAGAGGACCTTTACCTGCGGGCGGCCGAGATTGATCATCGGCTCGATGGTGAACAGCATGCCGGGCCTGAGTTCGACGCCCTCGCCGGGGCGGCCGTAGTGCAGGATGTTGGGCATGTCGTGGAACATGCGCCCCAGGCCGTGGCCGCAGAAATCGCGCACCACCGAACAGCGCTCGCCCTCGGCATAGGACTGGATGGCATGACCGATGTCGCCGGTGGTGGCGCCGGGACGGGCGGCGGCGATGCCGCGCTTCAGGGCCTCATAAGTCACCTCGATCAGGCGCTCGGCGCGGCGCGAGATATCGCCGGCGGCGTACATGCGGCTCGAATCGCCATGCCAGCCATCGACGATGAGGGTGATGTCGATATTGAGGATGTCGCCGGATTTGAGCGGCCTGTCGCCCGGAATGCCGTGACAGACCACATGATTGAGCGAGATGCACGAGGCGCGCGGATAGCCGCGGTAATAGAGCGTGGCGGGCACCGCGCCATGATCGAGGGCGAACTGCAGCACCAGATCGTCAAGCGCGGCCGTGGTGACGCCGGGCCTGACGTGGGCGGCCAGCATGTCGAGGGCGGCGGCGGTCAACTGGCCGGCCTTCATCATGCCTTGAAAGGCATCGGCCCCGTACAGCTTGACCTGACCGGTGTTGGTCTGGGGGGCGATGGCGGCGTCGATATAGCTCATGGTTCAGCGACAATCGGTAGGGGTTGGTTGAGACATATCCTGTCGAGACCTAACTGGCAATCATAGGCGATAGCTTCAACCCCCGCCGCTGTGGCGCGGGCGAAGGCTGCGTCATAGGCCGGATCGATATCGCGGGCAAAGGTGAAGCGGGCGCAGTCGTTGCGCTGCACCAGATAGAACATCACGGCGCGATGCCCCTCGGCCACCATTCGGGCCAGTTCGTCCAGGTGCTTGGCGCCGCGTTCGGTGACGCTGTCGGGAAACTCCGCCAGACCGGGTTGGCGCGACAGGTGCACGTTCTTGACCTCGACATAGCACGGCGGGCGGCCTGCATCCTCAAGCAGGATGTCGATGCGGCTGTTGATCCCGTATTTCACCTCGTTGCGCAAGCTTTCGTAACCGGCAAGCTCGGCCACCTCGCCAGCGCGGATGGCCTCGGAGACGATGCGGTTGGGATGGCCGGTATTGATGCCGACCCTGACCGGGCGGCCGCCGAAGTCGATCTCCAGCATCTCCCAGGTGTGGCGGTATTTACGGGTCTTGCTGTCGGAGGTGGACAGCCACACCGTCGAGCCGGGCTCGGTCAGGCCCTTCATGGAGCCGGTATTGGGGCAGGTCGCCGTCACCGTCTCGCCGCCGTCGAGTTCGACATCAGCGAGAAAGCGCTTGTAGCGGCGGATAAGGCGGCCGCGGATCAATTCGGAAGGAAAGGTCATGGCCGGACGGTAGCCGTTTGGGGTCGTGGCAGGCAAGTAGCCCGGATGCAGCAAAGCGAAATCCGGGATCGTCATGTTTTGCTTGGAAGCTATATTGAAGGCTTCGGTGATTCTCGGCCAGCAGTCATGCCTTATCTCTCACATTATACGAACCGATCGGGCCTCGAAGGCATCGCAGAAACGCATTCGCTTTGGGGTACGAATTTCCTCGATGTGAACGACTCCTCTGAATTCCTCTATGCGTGGTCCTTGCTGCTGCAGGACGCATTGCGGGACGTCCTGAATCATATCCCCGATGATCAGAAGCGGCCGGACTGCAATTTAGATGCAGAGACGGAGCACATCGCGTCGATGTTGCGTGGCTCGATAAAGGGCGGCGAAGGGTACGGCCATCTCTACATGACTTCGTTTGCACAGGCGGCAACCGATGACCAAGAGCACCGAGGAATACTAACGCTCTGGGATCGGTACACGCGGCACCAAGGTTATTGTCTTCAATTCGACCGAGACGACCTCAAACGAATGATGAGCCTAGATTCGCAACGTTCGAACTACGGTGCACTCGGCCTCAAAAGAGTTTGCTATGGGATAGACCCGGATGCTTATGACTACAGAGAGTTGCGCTCTCAATTGGCTCAGAGATTGATTGTTCAAATGCTACGAACAAGGCCCGACCTGAGGGTAGAACCCAAGTGGCAGGGCATGTGGGCCGAAAGCTACCTCGAGCGCCAAATTTTGGACTTTTGCGCCACACATAAGGACCCATGCTTCGAGGATGAACGAGAGATTCGGCTGTTTGGATATCCGGTTGCACAGGCGGAATCGCGGGTATTCTTCGGCATGGCATACCGCAAGCCGATCAGAACTACGGCGAACGGTAAGCGTTACGTCGTGTTTGGGGAAAGCTGGAAGCCTGGAATTTGGCCGCGCCGAATCATCATTGGCGCGAAAGCCGATCCTAATATCGACGCCCCTGTTGCAAAATTTCCAAATCGACCCGAAGTGGTGCACGCAGAGCTTCCAATAGCGTGATGTTAGTAGTGAAATTTGGGTCCATCACGTTCTGTGCTGGAAGCCCGGATTACGCTCTGCTTCAGCAAGGCTCTGCTAGTCGCGAGGCAAGCGAAAGACTTGCCAATCGGGCGCGTTTGGAGGATTAGCTCTCCCATGACCAACGCAACCGAAACCCCACCCACCGCCGCCGTGCTGCTGATCGGCGATGAAATCCTTTCCGGGCGCACCAAGGACCGCAATCTCGGTTATATCGCCGATTTTCTCACCGCGCTGGGCGTCGACCTCAAGGAGGCGCGGGTGGTGCCCGATATCGAGGAAGAGATCGTGGCGGCGGTCAATGCGTTGCGCGCCCGCTACACCTACGTCTTCACCACCGGCGGCATCGGTCCCACCCACGACGACATCACCGCCGATGCGGTTGCAAAGGCGTTCGGGGTGCCGATCGGCCATAACCCCGAGGCAGTAAAAATCCTGATGGAGCATTTCGCCGCCATCGGCCGCGAGCCCAACGAGGCGCGGCTGCGCATGGCGCGCACGCCGAAGGGTGCGGAACTGGTGCGCAATGCCGTCTCCAAGGCGCCGGGCTTTCGCATCGGCAATGTCTACGTTATGGCTGGCGTGCCGAAGATCATGCAGGCGATGCTGGACGAGATTGGCCCCGGGCTGACGCACGGTACGCCGATCATGTCGCGCAGTGTGCCTTTCAGCATCGGCGAGGGCGATCTGGCCAAGCCGCTGGCGGAGATCCAGGAGCGCTATCCCGACGTGGTGATCGGCTCATATCCGTTCGAGGCGGGGGGGCGGTTCGGGTCCAATATCGTGCTCAGAAGCCGCGATGAGGTGCGTCTTGCCGCCGCCACTGGCGAAGTCGAGGCGCTGGCGGCCCGCCTCAAGGACGAACGCGACGCGGTGGCGTGGACGTGACTGGGCGGAGGTGATCAGGCCGCCGCGGCAGCCGGTGCCTCGAGCGCCCGGGTCACCGAAGCAACCAGTTCCTCGCGGGTAAAAGGCTTGTTGACCAGCTCCAGGTTTTTCGGCAGGCCCGGCACTTCTTCGAGGTTGCCGGCGGTATAGCCCGAAGCGAACAGCACCTTCAGGTCCGGGCGCAGGGTGAGTGCGCGGGCGGCCAGTTCGGGGCCGTTCATGCCCGGCATCACCACATCCGACAGCATCAGGTCGATGTCGGGTCGTGTTTCGAGGATGGCCAGCGCATCGTCGCCGCAGGCCGCATCGAGCACTTCCAGCCCGGTATCCTCGATCATGGCGACGGCCACGTCGCGCACCTGGTGATTGTCTTCCACCACCAGCACCACGCGGCGGTGAGGGGCGGGCTCGCTTTGAGGTTCTGCCGCTTCGTCGTCAGCTGCCTCGGAGACGGCAGGGACGTCCTCATCGCCTGCCGGCTCGGATGCCTGGCGCGGTTCGCTCTCGGCGGCAGCCGGTTGTGATATCTCAGCTTCGGGCTCTGCGCTGGCCGTGGGTTCGCTCTCTGGCTCCGGCTCGGCTTGTGCTTTTGTTTCCGGTTCTGCTTCTGCTTCTGCCGGTGCGGCCACGACAGCCTGGCGGGCCGGCGGTGTCGCGGCGGGATGACAATCGAGCGGACCGGTGGCCTGCTGGTCGTCCCATTGCGGTTCCGCTGGCACGGCCGGCTTGGCGGCGCCCAGGCGCGGCAGGTAGATCGACATGGAGGTGCCGACGCCGACCTCTGAGGCGATCGACAGGTAGCCGCCGGACTGGCTGGCGAAGCCGTAGATCATTGACAGGCCGAGGCCGGAACCGGCTTCGGGGCCCTTGGTGGTGAAGAACGGCTGGATCACCTTGTCGATGATTTCCGGCGGCATGCCGTGGCCGGTATCGGTGACGCGGATCAGCACGTATTCGCCGGGCCGCATGTCGACCTTGCCCTCGACATCGTCATCGCTGAATACCACGTTGGCGGTTTCGATGGTCAAGGTGCCGCCTTGTTCCATGGCGTGGCGGGCGTTGATGGCGAGGTTGAGGAGGGCGGTTTCGAGCTGGGTGCGATCGGTGGCGATGGGCCACACATCCTCGCTCGTCTTGATCTCCAGGCGGATCTGCTCGCCGATGGTGCGGATCAGCATGTCGCGGGTATCGAGCACCAGGGCGTTGACGTCGATGTTCTCGTCTTCCAGCGTCTGCTGGCGCGAGAAGGCGAGGAGGCGGCGCGTGAGTTCGCTGCCCCTTGTGGCGGCGTCCATGGCCGAACGGATGCGCTTGACCACCTTGGGATCGTCGGGAATGGCGTTTTCGGTGAGCTGCAGGTTGCCCATGACGACCATCAGGAGGTTGTTGAAGTCGTGGGCGATGCCGCCGGTCAGGCGGCCGACGGCCTCCATCTTCTGGGCCTGGAGGAACTTGCGCTCCATCAGCCGCTGGTCGGTGATGTCCTGACAGATGCCGTGCAGGCGAGCGATATTGCCGTCGCCATCGTATTCGGGGTCGATGTGGGTGCGGATGCGCCGGGTCTTGCCGTCGCGGGCGGTGACGTTGATCTCGAAAGGCTGCACGGTGTGGCCGCCGGCGGCCTTGTCGAAGGCTTCAGTCCAGCGCTCGACGTGGTCGTCCTGGATGACGGCGAACAGGGTTTCGAAATCCTGCATGGGCTCCGACTTGTCGAGGTCGAAGACCACGTACATCTGGTCGGTCCACTCCGAGGTGCCGGTCGCCAGGTCATGCACCCACGAGCCGATGCGGGCGACCGCCTGGGAGCGCACCAGGTTCTGTTCGCTCACCTCGATGCGCAGGATGGCGGCCATTTCATCGGAGATGTCGCGGGCGAGGCCGATGGCCTTGACGGGCTTGGCGCTGATCGGGTCCTTGATGAGGCTGGCGATGAGTTCGATCCATACATAGTGGCCGGCCTCGTGGGCGATGCGGTAGCGATGGCGCATGTAGCCGACATCGCCGGACGAGGCTTGCATCCAGGCATCGATGGTGCGCATGCGATCATCGGGGTGGGCGCGGTCGTTCCAGGAGCCCAGCGACAGCGCCTTGGAGCCCTTTGGCAGGCCCAGCATCTCGTAGATTTCCGGCGCGAAATTGCCGGTCTGGCGCTGCAGGTCGAAGTCCCACATGGCATAGCCGCCGGCCTTCACCGCCAGGTGCAGGCGGGTCTCGGTCTCGGCATTGGCCTCGCGCTGGCTCTCGGCGCCGCTTATGCCGATGAGCAGCAGGAACTCGTGGGTGCCGGAGCGGTGAAGCTGCGGGCGAAACAGGGTGGAGACCGCCTGGCCGGAGAGCTGGCAGGTGATCTCAATCTGGGCTGCCGAACGCGCGCCGGTGCCCGACAGGTCGGCATCCACATGGCGGGCATAGAACGGGGCGGTTTCGGTTTGCGACAGTTGCTTGCCGATCATGTCATATTTCGAGGTGCCCCAGCGGCGGCACAGGCACTGGGTGGCATCGACGATGCGCGACTCGGGCAAGGTGATGACGAGCATCTCGGCGGCGGCCATATCGAGCGCCTTGATGATCTCGCCGATGGTTCCGTTGGCATGCGACATGGGGGTGCGACAAATCCTGCTGGTGACAGCCTGCAATCTTGGGGCGGAATGGTTGCTCAATCGTTTAGGAATTGCGCACAATTGGGGAGCAGGGCGCGTTGCACCGCCTCGGGGCCTCGTCTATAGCTCGGCAGCGATGTGAAAGGTGGCTTGGGAGGGTGCGGCATGGACGGCGACAAGGCGAATGTGGACGAGCACTACCAGATGTCGTTTCCGGTCTCGTGGGACCAGTTCCACCGGGATTCGCGGGCCCTTGCATGGCGGCTGCACGGGCTCGGGCCGTTCGAGGCGGTGGTGGCGGTGACCCGCGGCGGCATGGTGCCGGCGGCGATCGTGGCGCGCGAACTGGAAATCAAGGTGATCGAGACGGTGTGCGTCGCCTCCTACGACTACGGCAAGCAGGGGGCGATCAAGGTGCTCAAGCCCGTCGATCGCTCGCTGTTCAAGGACGACGGGGGCGCGCGGGTGCTGATCGTCGATGATCTGGTGGACACCGGGCAGACGGCGAAGGTGGTGCGCGACATGCTGCCGAAGGCGCATTTCGCCACCGTCTACGCCAAGCCG
>CAZMSA010000103.1:0-13166 GCA_964568825.1 uncultured Rhizobiaceae bacterium
GATGAATCACGCAAACACGCCGATGGGAATCCCCTTCTCAAACACGCTCTAAGAGGTCGGCTACCGGAACGGGCCAGTGCCGAGCCTGGCCTCGTCGAGCCCTTCGATGCGGTCGGGATATGTCTCCACCGCAACATTGATCGCCGGATTGGCCACGTCGATAGCCCGCTGCACAGTTGCCGAAACCTCCGATGCGCTCACGTCGCCCCCGGCGACCAGACCGGCAAGCCCTGTTGCGTCGAATCCGGCATATTCAGTGAGCTTCAGGGCGTTTTCCTTCCTACTCGGCCGCAGGACGTTCCACAGGTGGCTTGCGCCATTGCCAAACGATCGGCATGATCATTTAGTGCGTAGACGCGATGCCGGTCCAGCATCTGGTGCATAAAATCAGCTCATATGCGATATTGCCCCAATGGATTGTGATTCACCCCCGCAAGGCTGGCTGCGCATACTGATGCGGCTGTCAGGTATCTGCTGTCTGGCTGGCATCACCTTGGCATCTCCGGTCCAGGGAGATCCCATCCAGGGCGACATTGCCGCCGGCAAGGCTTTTGCCAAAAAGAATTGTGTGCGCTGTCACGCCATAGGGCGGAAGGAAGAAAGTCCGAACAAGGAGGCACCGCCCCTGCGGATCCTTTCCAAACGCTATCCGCTTGAAGGCCTTTACGAGGCATTTGCGGAAGGCATTGTCGTTGGGCATTCCAACATGCCGGAATTCGAACTCGATCCGGCCGACATCACCGATCTGCTCGCCTACATCCAGTCGATATCCGATAACTGACCGTCGCGATGTGCAGTCAGCGCGCGAGTCCTATGCAAATCGCATTTTCCGCATCGGGCAAGCTGGCGCAGCCCTCACCGCAGGCTGTTGACGTACCGAACGCAGTGCGCGCCACTTACCTCGCCATTAGCAAAACTAATCCAACACACAGTCCCGACTTCAAGTGACCGCAATTTTGCCCGGGCACCCATGTCCTGTGTTGAGCCGTCGACAAAGGAGGAAGTGCTATGCTCGCAACCGCCCAACCCTCATATCAATTCGGAGCCATTGAAGCCAATCGGTCACCTTGCGCAGCTTCTCGTCATGACATCGACTGGCCAATTTCGTCGTTGGCTCTTGCATCTCTTGGGGACCTCGGCATGAGTGACGCGCTCATAGGACGTTACTACGCCGTGAGCATCACCGAGGTCGCAATGCTGCGCAGCCAATATTCGGATCCCAAGCGTTAGGCTGACAATTTTATTCGTAGCAACTTTGTATTGCCTTGAAGCGGAATCGGGCCTGCGGATAGGAGGAGGGTAAAAGCCGGATCTCGTCGATATCGAGAGCAATCCGCCATCGACCTCCCCGGACGAGGGCATCCTCCACGGCTGCAAACCCGCCTTGCAGGTGAACGATGGGCTGATAGGAGAATTCGAAGACGCCTTGAGGAAACTACCGTTCAGTGTTGCGTGGGTCCATACGCCTGATTATGTCCATCCCCCACGCAGCCGGTGTCATGGACGCATGCCGCTTGGCGCAGAAGTCACAACAATCCACAGCCCTCGTGGTCCTATGCATTTTCGGCTCAGGCTTTTCAGGACATGCCGTTCCCGAAACTACCGACCGCGGGCACCCGAAAACATCGTCCCAATGGACCAATTGCCGACCATGCACTAACATTCAACCCGGGCTACTCAGTGGGAGCAGCTCAGGCTGCCCCTCATGCGATTGGATTGTGCCGCAGTGCTGCGCGGTTATCGTGGCCGGGGGTGAAGGTCGTTATGCGAAAGCACGCGGAAGGCTGCGAGGAAGATGACGATGATTCCGCCCTCAGCGAGCCAGTTGAGCCAGATTGCCCGGCTCTGCGGTATGGAACTGACGGACACAGAACTGGCGGGGCTCGCCAGGCTGTGTGCCGGTCTCAAGTCGTCCTATGACCGCATCGAAGCTCTGCCCGAGCCGCAACTCCCGCTGAAGTATCCGCGCTCACCTGGACGGGCGCCGCAGCAATCCGAAAATCCGCTGAATGCCTGGGCCTGGCTCGCCGATATCGCGGGCGCTGCCGAGGGTCCCCTCAAGGGACGGCGGGTCGGCATCAAGGACAATATCTGCGTCGCCGGGCTGCCGATGCGGAACGGTAGCCGCCTTCTGGAGGGTTTCGTGCCCGGCAGCGATGCCACGGTGGTCACGCGCATTCTCGATGCCGGCGGCGTGATTGCTGGCAAGACTGTCTGCGAGGACCTTTGCTATTCGGGCAGCAGCCACACCAGCCAGCCCGCTCCCGTATCGAACCCCTTTGTCGCGTCGCACTCCGCCGGCGGATCATCTAGCGGCAACGCCGCCGCCATCGCCGCTGGCGACGTCAATATGTGCGTCGGCGGGGATCAGGGCGGATCGGTCCGAACCCCGGCAAGCTGGAGCGGTGTTGTCGGCCTCAAGCCGACGCATGGGCTTGTTCCCTACACCGGCGCATTTCCGATCGAGCCATCGCTTGACCATCTGGGCCCCATGGGCCGCAGCGTTGCCGACGTGGCACTGCTGCTGTCGGTCATCGCGGGGCCCGATGGGCTCGATCCGCGCCAGCAGGGCATCGTCGTGCAGGACTATATGGCCGCACTCGACGAGCCTCTCCGCGGTTTGCGCATCGGCGTGGTCAAGGAAGGATTCGGACGTCCAGAGAGCCGTGAGGCAACGGATATCGCTGTCCGCCGGGCACTGCGCGAACTCGAAGCCGCTGGCGCTGTGGTGGAGGATGTTTCCATTCCGTGGCACCTCGACGGCTATCATGTGACCACAGCGGTAGTGTTGGAAGGCAGTGCCGAGTTCATGTTCTCGGGCAATGCCATGGGTTTCGGCCTCAAGGGTTACTATCCGACGCAACTCTCGGACTTCTGGGTACAGGCCTGGCAATCAAGGCCGGACGACCTGCCCGATATCGGCAAGTTCGCGCTGCTGTTTGGCGCCTATATGCGCGATCGGCACCACGGCCGCTACTACGGCAAGGCGCAGAACCTGCGCCGGTCGTTGCGGGCCGCCTATGACGATGTGCTGGGTAGCTACGACGTGCTAGCCATGCCCACCACGCCATTTACAGCTCCCGAAAGGCTGCCTGCCGATTGCGGCCTTGAGCAAAACGTGGTTTCCGGCCTCGACATGGAGGGCAACACCGCGCCATTCGATGCGAGCGGCCATCCGGCGATTTCCGTCCCCTGCGGCATCGTGGACGGCCTGCCGGTGGGCCTGATGTTCGTTGCGCGACATCATGCAGAAAGAAATGTCTTGCGCGCCGCGGCGTGTTTCGAAAGTCTTGGCGACTGGAGAACGCTCTGAATTTCAGAGTCATGAAACGCAGCTGAAACCCAAGGGAGAAGACCAATGAGATTTATACCGAACGGGATCATCACCCCCATGAACCGCCGCAGGTTCCTCGGCGCTGCCTCAACGGCAGCGGCATTTGGCGCATCGGCCCGCTTTGGCCGGGCTTTCGCAGGCGCCGTCGAGCCGCAACTCAGCATGATGGGCTGGGCCGACTACATCAGTCCGGACGATATCGCCCAGTGGGAAAAGGACAACAACAGCAAGCTCGTCTACGACAACTATGCCAGCAACGACGAGATGTATTCCAAGCTGCAGCTTGCCCAGGGCAACAGCGGCTATGACCTCGGCATGAATACCGACTTCATGATCAAGCTGCTCATCGACAAGAAGCTGATCCAGAAACTCGACAGATCGCTGGTGCCCAATTTCGCCAACATCCGTCCGGAATTCGCCCATCCGGATTTCGACCCCGAGAACGCCTACACGATACCCAAGAGCACCGGCTCGGAAGGCTTCATCTACGACAAGTCGGTGATCACGCGTCCGATGAAGACCTGGGGGGATTTCCTCAGCGCGATCGAGAACGAGGCAAGCGGCCAGGCCTCACTGCTCGACGACCCGCTGGCAATCGCGCCCATCTTCTGGTCGAAGGGCCTGTCGTGGAATACCACCGATGAGGCAGCCCTCAAGGACGCCGAGGCGAAGGTCGAGACCCTGGCCAAGCACATCAAGACGTTCAATTCCTATCCGGTTCAGGATGTGGCGTCGGGGTCGGTGGTGATTGCCCAATGCTGGAACGGCAACGCCAGACAGGCAATCGACGCCGCAAAGAACGACAACCTGGTATTCATCTATCCGGAACCGAAGTCCGAACTGTGGCTCGACAGCTATCACCTTCCGGTAGGCGGCAAGCATCCCAAGGCTGCCCATTCCTGGATCAACTTCGTGCTGGACCCGGTGATCGCGGCGCGCGAGACGACCTATACGGGCTTCCTGTCGCCCGTCTCCGGCATCGAGGCGCACCTCGATCCGAAGGTCGCCGCCGATCCTCTCATCTTCCCGCCGGCGGATGCGCTGAAGCGTGGCGAGCGGACCCAGCGCAACGAGACCTATGATCGCCGGGTCGCGATCCTGACCAAGTTCAAGGCTGCGGCGGCGCAATAACCGCATATCACGGCGCAGGCAGGGTGCCGGGCATTCCGGCGCCCTGCCAGTTCAGGGGGGCAGAAAAGCGATGGCAGCGGACGTCGAACTCGAAAGAGTGACCAAGCTCTATGACACGTTCAAGGCCGTCGACGACGTCTCCATCACCATCCAGCAGGGCTCCTTCGTCTCACTACTCGGGTCATCCGGCGCGGGCAAGTCGACGGTCCTGCGGATGATCGGCGGCTTTGAGCTTCCCGACTACGGGACCGTGAGGATTGCCGGCAATGACGTCACGATGCTCCCGCCCTATCGCCGGGACGTAAACACCGTGTTCCAGAACTACGCGTTGTTTCCGCATATGAATGTGGCGGAAAATGTTGCCTATGGGCTGCGTCAGGACCGCGTTCCCGGCGAGGAACGCAAGCGCCGGGTGCGCGAGGCCCTCGAAATGGTCGAGATGCTGAGTTTCGCCGGGCGCAAACCCAACGAACTGTCCGGTGGCCAGCAGCAGCGGGTGGCGCTTGCCCGGGCGCTGGTGAAGCGGCCGTCTGTGCTTTTGCTGGATGAGCCGCTGGGCGCTCTCGACCGCAAGCTCAGGCAGCAGATGCAGGTCGAGTTGAAGCTCCTGCAAAACCAGCTGGGCCTGACTTTCATCTTCGTCACTCATGACCAGGAAGAAGCTCTTGCGATGTCAGATTCGATTGCCGTCATGCGCCATGGCCGCATCGAGCAGATCGGAGGGCCAACCGAGCTCTATGACGACCCGGCCACTGCGTTCGTGGCGAGCTTCATCGGGGCACAGAACTTCATCGCCGGTGATCGTATTGACGACAGCATGAAGATGCGGAGCAATGACGGCGAAGTTTTCGAGGCTTGCCGGTCCACGCCAGAGCTTCCCCGCAATTCGCGGACGCTGGGCGCGGTGCGGCCCGAAAATGTTGCACTGTCAAGACAGGAACCGCCGGCCTCGGTAAACCGCTTGCGGGCGCGGGTCGCGGCCAGCGTCATGCTCGGCGACACCATGGAATTCGTACTCAGCCTTCCGAATGGCAAGGAATTCGTAAGCCGGGTACCGCGCCGCAGTGCAGAGTTGTTTGCCGACGGCACCGAGGTCTGGGTCCACTGGGCCCCGGAATTTTTCAGCCTGTTTCCGTTCGAGGATCTGCGGCCGGAGTCCAGCGGAACTGAGGGTGATACCGATGATGCCTGAGGCAGGCGCGTTCGCAGCCCCATCGCGCCGGCGCCGGCGCCTGATGCCGCGCTGGGTCATGGCCTGGCCGGCGCTCACCTGGTGGACGGTCTTCTTCATCATCCCTTTGCTGTGGATCATCCTCTACAGTTTCGGCTCGAAGCCGCCGGCAACCGTCCCGGGCCCTGTGTCGCTGCAAACCTTGTCGTTCAGCAATTATGGGCAGACGCTGAATGAGATCTTTTTCCACGTCTTCCTCATCACCCTGCATACCGCCGCCCTCGGCGCGACGCTTTCGGCGCTTTGCGGTTTCCCGGTCGCCTATGCGCTCGCCATGCACGTATCGCAGCGCTGGCGGTCCCTCTTGGTTTTCCTGCTCATACTGCCCTACTGGACGAGCTTCCTGCTGCGCACCTTCGCCTGGCGAATTATCCTTGCACCCCATGGCAGCCTGTCGGACATACTCAGATCCATCGGTATTCTCACCCGCCCGCTGCTCATACTCGACACCCACGCAGCGGTTCAACTCGGCATCATCTACAACTACATGCCGGTCATGATCCTGCCCATCTATGTCGCGCTGGAGAGGATCGACAAATCCATGCTGAAGGCCAGCATGGATCTGGGCGCGGGGCCGATCCGGACCTTCCTGCAAGTGACGCTGCCGCTCGCCGCCCCCGGGCTTCTGGGTGGGATACTGCTCACATTCATTCTTGCGGCAGGCGACTATGTGGTGCCGACCATTCTCGGCGGAACCAAGGGGCTGATGGTGGGGAATCTGGTTGCTACCCAGATCCTTGCCTCGCAGAATCTGCCGATGGGGGCGGCCATGGCGATCATGTTGATCGCACTCCTGGCATTGGCGGTGACGACGACCGGTGTCCTGCTCTGGACTGTGCTGTGGCTCATCAGGCAATTCCGCGGGCCGGCACTATGACCGTCAAAGCGAACCGCCGGCCCGTCAACCATGGCCGCATCCTGCTTCTCATCTGGATGGTGGCGATCTTTATCTTCCTGTTCCTTCCGATCGTGGTCATCGTCATCTACAGCTTCAATGGCGGACGAAACCTCTATGTGTGGAATGGCTGGTCAGCACGCTGGTTTGCGGTGGCAATCGACAACCCGCGCGCCCTTGATGCCCTGTTTGTGTCGATCCGAGCCGCCCTGATCAACGCTGTCATCGCCGTTCCCATCGGCGTCTTCGCCGGCATAGCGCTGGCGCGCCGCAAGGGGCGTTGGGTCACCCCCTACCTCGCCCTCATCTTCGTCATCCTGGGCATACCGGAACTGGTCTCGGCCATCGGCCAGATGATCTGGTTTGACAGGCTCGGCATTTTCGATGGGATCACCCGCCTGTCGATCGGCCATTCGCTGTTCAACGCCGCGGTCGTGGCTCTCATCGTCAGGGCCCGCGCCGAAGGCGTGGGAGAAATTCTGGAGCAGGCTGCGGCCGATCTTGGCGCGCGTCCGTGGCGTGCGTTCATCGATATCACGTTGCCGCTGATGTTCCCTGCGGTTCTGGCGGGCCTGCTTCTCTCTTTCACGTTCTCCTTCGACGACGTCATCATATCGCTCTTCGTACAGCGGCCTGGCACCTCGACATTCCCGATCTATATCCTTTCGTCTATGAAGGCGGGCCTCAGGGGCGACGTGGCGGCACTTGCCGTTATCATGCTATCAGTGAGCATCATCGGTATCGCGATCGCCGCGGGCCTGCTGGCGCGTGGCGCCAAGGGAAAGACGCTCGGCGGCCTGCTGGGTTAGAGTTGACTGCGGCGCCGGAGCAACGGGAGTATCCGGACGATCTTCCCATCCTTGTTGGGAATTCAACTTGGAAATCGGCTTGACGATACGTCGTGGCGGCATGCCGGCAGCAGGGCCGTATTGTTCCGAGGGTCATCGTTGATGGGGCATCGGGGGTAGCCGCATCATCAGTTCGATTGCCTGAGCGTCGGTAAGGCCCTCAGAGCGAACAAGCGTGTGCCAGGTTTCGAAGGTGAGCGCGAGGGCAAGCCCGGCGTCGAGCAGGACCTTGTCGATTGTCGATGCTGACCAGGGTTCAGCGAGGATCTCGGCCGCACGCCTCCAGTGGGCGTGGTAGGGCTCCATGATGGGCAAATCGCGTGCCTCGCTGAGAACCCGAGCTATCATCGCTTCAGTTGCGCGGTGATAGCTGTAGGTCTCCTGCAGGCCCACGCGCAGCCGTTTCCGCGCATCGCCGATGCACTTCCAGGCTTCAATGTCAGGCAGGGGGTGGAGCTGGAAATACTGCCCGCTACAAGCGCCCACCAGGGCGGCCTCGTCGGGAAAGTGGCGATACACAGTCACCTTTCCGACTTTGGCGCGCTCGGCGATGTCGCTGATCGAGGTGGCAGCAAGTCCCTTCGACTGATGCAGCGCGATCGCTGCATCGACAATTTTCTGCCGGGTGCGATCCCGGCTTTGTGCCCGCTGCTTGAGCTGGTAGGAGCGTTTCATGGATTTCATGATACACACAATTTCATGAAACTTGACAACTGGAATTTTCCGTTTATATGCAATTTAGTGAAACATATGGTTTTATGAATTGAGTTGGAACCGCATCAACGCCCTTGTCGCAATAGGCATTCATGAGCGGGCCGAAGCTGTCTGGAGGTAGAACGATGGCGACACTTTCAATGCAAAACCCGGTTTTCGTCACCTACATGGTCACCGCATCGATCATGATTCTGAAGATCATGGGCCAGGGGTGGATGACGGTCTATCGAATGCTGAAGGTCGGTAGCGGCTGGGCGTCTCCGGAGGATCTACGACCGGGATTGATTAACCGCAACCCGAATCCCGAACAACTCGAACTGAACGATTATGTCGATCGCTCGCGCCGCATGCACCGCAATGATCTGGAGAATATCCCGGCGTTTCTCGCCTGCGGGCTGCTCTTCGTGGCCGCCGGGCCATCGTACCTGCTGGCAAACTTTCTGATGTACGGTTTCGTCGGCGCCCGCCTCGCCCACGCTCTCGCCTATGCCGGCAAGCAGAGCCACGAGGTCCGCGCCACGTTCTATACAATCGGTTCGTTGATCGTCATCGTTATGGCGGCCTATGTCCTCGCGGCCGTTGCCTTCGGATGAATGCTCATAGAAGGCTCATAGGCGCCGTCACCTGGCTGCGGAAGCCCGCGCCCGCCTCAAGCCGAGTTCTTTTGACAGGACTCAATGAAGTGGTCGACATCCACCATCTCAAAATGCTCCAACAACCTGCTTCGCAATTCGGATATAGTCATGCGGATCTGGCCCGAACGCGCCGCTCGTCTCCGGCCTTCGCCGGCGCGATCGCCCTCGCAGCCAAGCCGCTCATGAAGAATTCGACCCCCTTGCGCACCTCGAATCGATGCCGGGCTATCGTCATCGGTTAATCGGAGACGAAGTTGATGAACAGCTTCGACTTCATGGAGAACAGGTAATGGGCGGCCTGCTTGGGGTCAACGTCGCTGCGAATATCCCCCCGGTCCTGAAGCGCCTTCATCATCTTGACGACAAGCTGCTCGTGCTTGCACGTCGTCACGGCATACTGATGGCCGAAGGTGGACGCGGCATTGACAATCGAACTCGCCGACACATGGGGGCGTTTTGCGTTTGGGGGCGGCGAGCCGGTTTGCACCAGCTTTGGAGTACTTGGCGCTGGGCGGTCATGTCGCTGTGCGTGGGGATGACCGGCGTTACGTAACGTCGGTTGAATCGGAAGCCCGGACCTCCTGGATGTTCTCTTAGCTTCCCAGCCTCGCGCCAAATGAATAGAGGTTGGGCTCATATTCCTTGACCAGCCAACGTACATTTTCCGCCTCGATCATGCTCCTAGCCGCTCTTAACCCTCAGGATGCTATCGTTCGCTAAAGTGTCGTTGGCATTCAAGAGTTGTAGCGCCTGTGCTGCAGCCGCATAGCCACCGTTTGCTCCGTCAACAAAGTGCATATGGTGCGAGATCTGCACAGACGGCGCAATGCACGTCATCAATGCCTCGTCCTGCACGTGCATGCCGTAGCGCAAGATTCTTCGAGCAGAGGCCGCATCGAGGATTGCCTTCAATCGCGCAATCACGTCCGACGAGCAATCGACTGTAGCGAATAGCCCGTCATCGTACTTGCGGAAATCCGTGTTTTCCGCGATCTCTCGCCGGTATCTCTTTGGTTGGAAAGCGCCAATTCGAAGGTCAAACCTGAACACCAGCCAGGCGAGCATTGCGGTCCAGAACACTCGAACTTTTCGCCACGACAAAGATCGCCCATGGCCAGCGACACGCGATTGATAAGAGAGCGATTGTGATGGCCACCTGACTTCAGGTCCATCAATGGGTACCGGATTCAGACAATCTGCGCGCATGAGCATTGACACCACCCGAGAAATGACATGAGCAAATCGAACTGCGGTCGTTTCCGGGTCAGGCTTTACTATCAGCGATAGAATCTTGCCGTTCCTGGATGCGATGGGGCCCCACTGACAGGACAAGCCAGTCAGGTCCGGTTCATCTTCAGCCGCAGATGGAGACAAGCCGATGGCCCCTTTCTTCAACTGCGACTCGATCCAGTCCATCCCGTCTCCCGCAAACATCGCGTAGCGCACATTTTCAGAAGGCCGCCAGAAGGCCACACTTACGTCGAAACTGGCGGCGCGCGCCGCAGCCACAGTCATCATGCCGACCCGCAGATTGAGGTTCAGGTCTCGCTTCGCCCACATTGCTGTGCGCGAAAGTGCGTTAGCTGTCTTGTCGGCTTGATCCGGCGGAACTGCAAAACGGGCGCCGTCGCCGGCAAAAATGAAAAGATCAAGCTGACCGTCAAGCGCGTTGGCCACTGCGCTGATCGTCCCGGCACCGGCAAGGTTCACCGCCTTGTAGCGACCCGATGCAATCTCCGAAGTGGAATCAATGACGTCGGAGACGCCAATGCTCCAGTCGGCTGGCAGATCGATATAATGTGATGGCTCGGCAGCCTGAGCGAAATCGCTCAGCTCTCGTACCCGGTCAATCCACCTGTCGTTCATTGAATAGTGCACCCTGCTGGATATTCATTGTCGCTTGGCAACTACGCCAGCATGTGGGTATCGGATCACTGTCACCGTTGCGTGTGTCACTGCCGCTGCCGCCGAGGCTGTCACCGCAGCCCATCTATAATTGTCGGCAATCGCTCGATGACCGACGATGCAGAATCCGTGCATCGGTACCGAAATTCTCCTGGCGCTTGTGAACCAAAGCCGGTCGCGTTCCGTAATGTTTCATGATCAGGCATCAAGCCTGCATTGCAAACACGGAGAAACCTGATGAACTTCACGAAGACTCTCACCGCTGGAGCTGTTGCGATGGCGATGTCAGCCTCGACCGCCTTTGCCGCTGACGACATTGTGGACACCGCGGTTGCGGCCGGCTCGTTCAAGACCCTGGTCACGGCGGTAACCGCAGCGGGGCTTGTGGACACGTTGAAGGGGCCCGGTCCGTTCACTGTCTTTGCGCCAACCGATGCGGCATTCGCAAAGCTGCTAGCCGGCACTGTCGAGGCGCTGCTCAAGCCTGAGAACAAGGGCAAGCTGGTGGCAATCCTCACCTATCACGTTGTCCCGGGCAAGGTGATGTCTGCCGATATCGCCGGCAAGAAGCTCCAGGTCAAGACCGTTGAGGGCAGCGATGTTTCCATCGACGCCACGAACGGCGTGATGGTTGACGGCGCGAAGGTTGCTACCGCCGACATCGAAGCATCGAACGGTGTTATCCACGTGATCGATGCGGTGATCATGCCCAAGATGTGATGAGGGGCTAAAGCCTCTCACAACGCTGCAGTCGGTCGCTCGAATGCCCCCCCGCTCGACCGGCCGACTGCAGGACCTTGCTGACGATAACGCAG
Organism: uncultured Rhizobiaceae bacterium; assembly: GCA_964568825.1. Classification (GTDB taxonomy): domain Bacteria; phylum Pseudomonadota; class Alphaproteobacteria; order Rhizobiales; family Aestuariivirgaceae; genus CAVVDT01. Next base: position 11,509 of record CAZMSA010000103.1, read on the forward strand.
GCTCTGCCCTGGCGAGCGACCTCTCTAGCTTACCAACCTGGCGCCGAGATAACCGGCCAGTGCGGAAAAGCCGGTCAGGCTGGTACCCCAGCTGATATCGACGAGGGCAAGGCTGAGCGACCATCCCTTGAGGGTTGCATAATTGGTCATGTCGTAGGTCGCATAGGCGAAGAAGCCGAAGAGAGCGCCATAGAGGACCGCGATAGCCGCTTGCTCGGCCCGCAGCGCCGGCGACACGGCGAAGAAAACCACACCCACTACATAGATCGAATAGAAGATTGCCGCCGCCGCCATATTCGGCTTGTCGAGCAGCAGGCCGCCCACTTTCCCGAAATATAAACTTCGGGCGATGCGCGCCAGCCAGATAAAGTCGATCGCCAGAAATGCGGCGGCGGTAACACCGTAGGCGGTCAGATACTGAGCCATGAGTTCCCCGTCGATTGAGTTGACGAGATACGCACCAAGGGTGGTGGCGGATCACAGCCAGTCGCGGAGGATTTGTGATCCGAAATGCGACCTCGTGCGTATTTGAGTGGAAAAGTTGCTTGGGACAGTCATGAAACAGCAGAAAATAGCCGTTATCGGCGCGGGCATAGCTGGCCTCAGTGCGGCCTGGTTGCTGTCGAAGCGGCATCAGGTCACCCTTTTTGAGTCCGATGGACGCCTGGGTGGGCACGCCAACACCCGCGATGTGGCAACGCCGGAGGGCCCGCTCGCCGTCGACACGGGCTTCATCGTCTACAACGCGCCCAACTATCCCAACCTGACGGCCTTGTTCGATCATCTGGGGGTGGCCAGCGAGGAGACCGAGATGAGCTTTGCGCTGTCGCTCGGCGGCGGCGCCTACGAGTACGCCGGATCGGGCTTCGGCGGCTTCTTCGGCCAGCGCCGCAACCTGGTACGGGTCGGCCACTGGCGGCTTCTCAGGGACATCGCGAAATTCTTTCGCACCGCAATATCGCGCGTCGATCTCTACCCGGCGGCCACACCTCTCGGCACTTTTCTCAGGCGAGAGGGGTATTCGCAAGAGTTCATCGGCGATCACATACTGCCGATGGCCGCGGCCATATGGTCCACCGGCATGGAGCGCATGCTGGCCTTTCCGGCCAGGAGTTTTGTGCACTTCTATGGCAATCACGGCATGCTGCAGTTCAGCCGGCGACCGGCCTGGCGCACAGTCACCGGCGGCTCGCGCCAGTATGTGGCACGCCTCGTCGCCGATGGCGGATTCGAGGTGCAGACCGGCAATGCCGCCCGGCGCGTGGTGCGCCATCAGAACTATGTGCATATCGCCGACGGACGCGGCGTGATGCGGCCCTTCGACCAGGTGGTGATCGCCACCCATGCCGACCAGGCGCTGCGCCTACTCGAAGAGCCCGATGCGCTAGAGCAGCGCTTGCTGGGCAGTTTTGGTTATCAGACCAACCGCGCGGTCCTGCACCGCGATGCCCGCTTCATGCCGCGCCGCAAGGGCTTGTGGTCGAGCTGGAACTACCTGAAGACGGGCGACGGCGACGACGCCACCGTGTGCCTCACCTACTGGATGAACCGCCTGCAAAATCTCACGGCACCGACCAACCTGTTTGTCACCCTGAACCCGTCCGGCGAGATCCACCCCAAGGCGGTCGAGGCCGTTCATGACTATGACCATCCGGTCT
>CAZMSA010000104.1:0-13140 GCA_964568825.1 uncultured Rhizobiaceae bacterium
CGATGAATCACGCAAACACGCCGATGGGAATCCCCTTCTCAAACACGCTCTTAGCCTTGAGGTTGACGCCGGGATTGTAGCTCTCCAGTTCAAAGGCGCCGGTGGCGATGCCCTTCTGCCAGGCGATGGTGCCGTCGCCATTGGCGGGATAGACGATCAGGTGATAGTCGGACGTTACGTCGGGGAAGTCGGCGCTGCCGCTTTCCAGCTCGAAGATCACCGTGTTGGGACCGTCAGCCTTGACGTCCTTGATGATCTTGACCGCCGACTTCACCGCCGACTTGGTGTCCTTGCCGCGGTGATGGTTGTAGCTTGCCACAACATCATCGGCCGTCATCGTCTTGCCGTTGTGGAAGGTGACGCCCTTCCTCAGCTTGTAGACCCACTTGGAGGCCCCGTTGGAGGGCTCGTAGCTCTCAGCCAGGGCCGGGACGATGTTATTGTTCTGGTCGATTTCGACCAGCGGGTCGCCGATCACGCCGGAGCCGATATCGCCGGTGAAGGAATTTTCCCAGGTCGCCGGGTCGAGCGAGTCGGTGGTGGAACCGTGACCGATGGCGGCCTTGAATGTGCCACCCTTCTTGGGTGTAGCGCGTACAGTTTGAGTGAAGAGACTTTCGGCCGTCGCCACGGTGAGGCCGGCCACCAATGACAACTGCACAAATTCGCGCCGAGACATGCGTCCCCTGGCGACTTGAAGCTTCATGTCGTCGAATTTCATTTCATTCCTCCCCTTGCCGGGCCGCAACGCGCTCTTGTCGCTGGCGCGCGGGGCCGGGCTCGATGCTTGAAGACCATGCCAACCGACATGGGCACAATAGTCATTGTCGCACAACGGTTCCAAGACACAATCGCGATGCTGCGACATGCCAAAGATGCCGCCCGACACGCGCAAAGGTCACCGATGGGACCTTCTCCCTCAGTTGCCGTCGCGCTTGATGGTCTCCACAAAGTCCTTCTCGAACACCAGTTTGCCGTTTTCCCAAGCCTCGATCCGAGCGGTCAGATGGAAGTAAGTGGCATCGGCACGCATGTCGGAAAAGGTTTCCGTGCGTACGCTCCAACCCTCGCGATCGAGCTCCTCGGTCCAGTGGCAGCGGGCATAGGCGGTGAGCGGGTCATCCTTTTCGATGGAATAGAACTCGCGTTCAATCGAGCCACTAATGAGGCCATGGTCAAGGTTGCGGTGTTTGCCGAAATCATCCTCGATTGTGAGGGTGACAGCGCCGGTTTGGGGATCGGTGCCGCGCTCGTGCCGGTTGGAGGGCGGGCGCAATTCCTCCTGGGCAAGCGGAGGAGCCGCAACGGCGCGAGGAAAATCCGGCGCCTTGTCGGCTTTGCCCGTTGGACGCACCGGCACCTCCATGACGCTAGTGCCCGACAAGACAGTGAGCGTGACCGGTTCGGGTGATGGCCACAACATCGGCCAATAACTGGTGGAGATCGCCACCCGGAGGCGATGGCCCTTGGGGATGCGCCAGGCAATATCGTCGAGGCCGATGCGCGCCCGGTAGGTCCTTCCCGGCTCGAGCGGTCGGGGATGCTCGTGACCTTCGAGATGGGTGAGATTCATCAAGGTATAGGTGATGCGGGTCACGGCACCGTCCGGCCACACATCGTTGAGCCTGACCGCTACCTGCGCAACCGGTCTGTCGACGCTGAAAGAAAGATCGAGCACCGGCTTGCCGACGATGTCCATGGCAACACCAAGCGGCGCGGTATCGAAGGTAAGGGAACCGGCATCGTCTTGCGCCTGATCGCCGGCGAATTCCGGGCCCAGCCAGATGACACAGAATTCGCCGCCGTCCATGCCGACCGTCTGGTCGGAGCACACGGCCATGGCGGTGGATTTTTCAGACCTTTCGGTGAGGCCACCGGGATTGAGATGGAGTTTCAGGATCTCGGCCTGTGGCGGCGGCCACGAGCCGTCGCCGAGCCATCTGCCCGGCAGGCGGGCCGGCAGGCCCTCGGGGCGATAGGCGTCCATGACAAAGTAGCGCAAGGCCGGATCGCGCAGCACGCCGGTCGCCTCGCCCTTCAGCCAGCAATCCCACCAGCGCAGGGCCTCCTGCAGGAAGCCGATACGCGGTTCGGGCACAGTGAAGTGGGGATACTTGTGGGTCCACGGACCAATGATGGCGCGGGTCGGCGACCTCAGACCCCTGACGAGACGGGGAATAGCGTTGGAATAGGCATCGTTCCACCCGCCCACCGCCAGGACCGCGGCCTCGATGGCGGCGAAATCCTCGCACACCGAACCGTGCTTCCAATAGGCGTCACGATGCGGGTGCTGCAGCCAGTCGGCGGCAAGGAAGGGTTCGATCTCCAACCGCTGCATCCACAAGTCTTTCCAGGTCTCGCCTACCAGCGCCGGGTCGGGCGGCCTTGAGGAATAGGCGAGCATGGTGGCGCCCCAGCCGAGGTTCTCGTTGATGAGGCAACCGCCCTTGAAATGGATGTCGTCGGCATAGCGATCATCAGTGGAGCACAGCGTAATGACGGCCTTGAGCGCCTCGGGTCGGCGGGCGGCCACCTGCAGGGCGTTGAAGCCGCCCCACGAAATGCCCATCATGCCAACCTTGCCCGAGCACCAGTCCTGGCTCACCGCCCAGTCGATGACCTCGAGCGCATCGTCCTGCTCCTGCAAGGCATACTCATCGAGCATCACGCCGTCGGATTCGCCGTTGCCACGCATGTCGACCCTGAGGCAGGCATAGCCGTGGCCGGCGAAATAGGGATGGGTCAGTTGATCGCGCGCCGCGGTGCCGTCGCGCTTGCGGTAGGGCAGGTATTCGAGGATGGCCGGTACCGGATTCCTGGCGGCATCCCTGGGCAACCACAGCCGGGCGGCGAGGCGCACGCCATCCTTCATAGGGATCCACACATTGGGATGTTCGATAACGGCGCGCGGGAACTGGTCGATGGTCTGCATTGGTTTTCTCAGACAAGTTGGCCAGTGAAGGCGAGGGACCGGATCTGGTCGATGATGGCGGAAAAGGCAGCGGCCGCTGGGTCGCACATGTGGCGGGCGCGCAGGAAGCCGTGGGGAAGCAACGGCTCGTGGCGCACTTTTGCCTGACCCCTCGCCGCCTCCACCCGAGCTGCCCATTCGAAGCTGTCGTCACGCAACGGATCCCATTCGCTGGCTAGGAGGAAAGCCGGCGGCAAGTTCCGGTAATCGCTCTCCTTCAATGGCCAAGCGAGTTTGTTCACGTGGTTGGGATGGCCATCGGGACCGACATGGACCCGGCGATAAAAGCGCATGTCCCCGGTCGAAAGTCCCGGCGCATCGGTGTGCTCCACATGGGAACCACGGTCCAGATCGCCGCCCAGACTCGGATAAACAAGGACGAGGCCGCGAATTTCCCGGCGACCCTCATCGCGCATGTTGAGCGCCACCGCGGCAGAGAATTTTCCGCCTGCCGAGTCACCGCCGACGATGAGCCGAGTGGGGTCGACTCCATCGCGTGCTCCACCGGCGACGAGCCAGTCGATGGCCGCCATGGCATCTTCATGCGGTGCCGGAAAGGGATGCTCGGGGGCCAGTCGATAATCAACCGCCACCACGGCGATACCGGCGCGATCGGCGATCTCGGCGCAGATATCGTCATGACTGTCGAGGCTACCGAGGATAAAACCGCCGCCATGGAAGTAAAGCATCACCGGCAGGGGCGTATCGGCCAGCGGCCGGTAGAGTCGGACAGGTATAGCGCCACCTGATCCGGGTACGATATCGTCGCGCACCACGAGACCGGCAGGACGAGGATTGCGGAAATGGGCGCATAACCTTTCATAGAACGCTCGCTGTTCGGCGATGGAGAAATTCACCGCATCGCTCGGGTAGAACATCTCGGTTTTCACCATGAAGCGGCGGATGCCCGGATCGGCAAGCATCATGTATTTCGCTTCGATGGCGGCAGTGTCGGGCATGAGTTGGGATCCAGGCGGCATGGCGAACGGGCGGGCAATGTGCGGCCAATCGGGGTGCGCCGCAAGCACCGTCATCGCCCTGCCATGCCTCCGTCACATCGTGTAGTCTCGACTGGCAAATCGTGTGAGCGGAGGAATCGGACCATTGATCTGGCGCTGGATCGCAACATCGAGCGAAGAGCGCGGGGCGCGCAGGCCGGGCGGCGAGCTTGCGAGTGGCGGCCGTGAGGCATTAGGCGCCATCGCCGCGCTGGCCGATGCCCTGCCCGATCCGGCGCTGGTGCTCGATGCCGAGGCTCGCGTCCTCATCGCCAATCCCCGCGCGCGTGAGGCTTTCGAGCACGACCCGGTCGGCGCCCACCTGTCGGCCACCATTCGTGCGCCGGCCATCCTGCAGGCGGTGCGGCAGGTGGCAGCAGGGGCAGAGCCGGTACAGGTCGATTACGAGCAGCGGGTGCCAATCGAACGGCTGTTCGAGGCGGTTATCGCACCGGTGCGCTCCAAGGGGGTCACAACCGGTGGAGCAGCGGTGCTGGTCTTGCTGCGCGACCTGACCCGGCAACAGCAGGTCGAGCGCATGCGAGCCGACTTTGTCGCCAATGCCAGCCATGAACTCAGGACCCCGCTCGCCTCAGTGATCGGCTTCATCGAAACGTTGCAAGGCGCAGCACGCGATGACACCCAGGCTCGCGAGCGCTTCCTCACGTTGATGCAGGCCCAGGCCGACCGCATGCGGCGGCTGGTGGATGATCTCCTCAGCCTGTCGCGCATCGAGATGAATGCCCACCGGCGACCTACGGAAAAGGTCGAGCTCGGCGCCATCGCCCGTCAGGCATCGGACCTGCTCGCCAGCCAGGCCAGCGAGGCGGGCGTGAGTATCAAGATCGACTGCCCTGAAAGCGTCACCATCGCCGGCGACCGCGACGAACTCTTGCAGGTGATGGCCAACCTCATCGAAAACGCCATCAAATATGCCGCTGTGGGCAAGTCTGTGGAGATCAGGGTCGACCGAGCCGGCGGCCATGCCTCGATCGCCGTCACCGACCACGGCACCGGCATCGCGCCCGAGCACCTCCCACGCCTCACTGAGCGGTTTTACCGGGTAAGCGTCAAGGACAGCCGCGCCCGGGGTGGCACCGGGCTCGGCCTTGCCATCGTCAAGCACATCCTCAATCGCCATCGCGGCAAACTGAAGATCGATTCCGAACCGGGTCGTGGTTCGACCTTCACTGTATTGCTGCCTGTGGATAATTAATTCAATCATTATAGATACTTAAACTGTCATAAAAGTGTCGCCTGGACGTCATACACCCGTCGTTAGAAGGCCTTAGGCCCTCAGTGCGGCGATCAACAACAGCGAACGCCAGAGATCACCGTCATTTCAAACGAGCCATGGAGGCACTATGAAACCCCTTACCACATCCCTGCTAATCGGCGCCCTGGCGCTGGGAGGCATTTCCGTTGCCCAGGCCGCCAACATCTCCGGGGCCGGCGCCACCTTCCCTTATCCGATCTACGCCAAGTGGGCTGACGCCTACAAGAAAGAGACCGGCAACGGCCTCAACTACCAGTCGATCGGTTCGGGCGGCGGCATCAAGCAGATCAAGGCCAAGACCGTGACTTTCGGCGCTTCCGATGCGCCGCTGTCCGGCAAGGAGCTCGACAAGATCGGCCTCGCGCAATTCCCGATGGTCATGGGTGGCATCGTGCCGGTGCTCAACGTCAAGGGCATCAAGCCGGGCGAACTGGTCCTCGACGGCACGATGATCGCCAACATCTTCCTCGGCAAGATCACCAAGTGGAACGATCCAGCCATCGCCAAGCTGAACCCGGGCATGAAGCTGCCGGGTGAGGCAATCGCCGTGGTGCATCGCTCCGACGGCTCCGGCACCACCTTCAACTTCACCTACTATCTCGGCGACGTGAGCCCTGAGTGGAAGGCCAATGTCGGGGTTGCCAAGGCGGTCGAGTGGCCGGTCGGCATCGGCGCCAAGGGCAATGAAGGTGTCGCCAACAATGTCGGCCAGACCAATGGCGCCATCGGCTACGTCGAATACGCCTATGCCAAGCAGAACAAGCTCACCTATGCCGACATGATGAACAAGGATGGCAAGACCGTGGCGCCGACGGCGGATGCCTTCAAAGCCGCCGCCGCCAATGCCGACTGGAATTCCAAACCGGGTTATGGCGTCATTCTCGCCAACCAGCCGGGTGCCGCCTCCTGGCCGATGACAGCGGCGACCTGGATCCTTATGTATAAGCAACCGGCCGATCCGGCGGCTTCGGCGGAAGCTCTCAAGTTCTTCGCCTGGTCCTACGCCAATGGCGCCAAGATGGCCGATGAACTGGACTACGTCGCGATGCCCGCCAACGTGGTCAAGAGCATCGAGGAGATGTGGGCCAAGGACATCGTCAACAAGGACGGGAAGGCCATCTATTCGGCCATGTAATCCCTCTATTCTTTATTCTTTGTAGGGCGGACGGGTTGTTCGTCCGCCCTCTTTCATGCGAACTTTGGGTTTGAACGGGCAGCGTCCCGGGGTTTTGGGAAAATGGTCGACACCGTGATTGACGCAGCCGGCGACATCGGTGCCGAACGCCAAAGCCGAGCAACCGTCCTGAGGCGATTACGTCTCAACGACAAGGCCTTCAGGACCCTCACCTTTGCTTGCGCAATTGCCGTGCTGATACTGCTGGTCGGGGTGATCGTGGCGCTGGTTGAAGGTTCGCTGCCGGCCATCAAGGCTTTCGGCCTTGGCTTTCTCACCACCGAGAGCTGGAACCCGGTCACGAAAAAATTTGGCGCTGTGGCGCCTATTTACGGCACGGTGATGACTTCGTTCATCGCCATGCTGCTGGCGGTGCCGGCAGCGCTGGGCATCGCCTTCTTTCTCACCGAGATCTGCCCCCCGAAACTGCGCCGGCCAATCGCCACGGCGATTGAACTCCTGGCAGCCATCCCGTCGATTATCTACGGTATCTGGGGCCTGTTCGTGTTCGCGCCGTTCCTGCAGACCTATCTGCAACCGTGGGTCATTTCGCTATTCGACGGCGTACCGATCCTGCAAAACCTGTTTGCCGGGCCACCCTATGGCATCGGTATACTGACCGCCGGTCTCATCCTGTCGATCATGGTGCTGCCGTTCATTACCTCCATAGCGCGCGATGTGTTCATGGCCGTCCCGCCGGTCCTGAAGGAGGCCGCCTACGGCATCGGTTGCACCCGCTGGGAAGTGTTCCGCAATATCGTCGTTCCCTATTCGCGCATCGGAGTCATTGGCGGCGTGATGCTCGGCCTCGGGCGAGCGCTGGGCGAGACCATGGCCGTCACTTTCGTGATCGGCAACGCTCACCGGGTGTCGGCCTCGCTGTTCGCGCCCGGCACTACAATTTCCGCCAGCATCGCCAACGAATTCACCGAAGCCGACGGTGATCTCTATACCTCCTCGCTGATCCTGCTCGCCCTCATCCTGTTTATCATTACCCTCATCGTACTCGCCGCAGCACGGATCATGCTGCAGCGCGTTGAAAAGCGCATCGGAGGATAGACTCCGTGGACCGTTACACCATGCGCCGCCGGCGCGACACCATCGCCACCGGAATTGCGAGTGCCCTGGCAGCTGTCGGCCTCGGCATGCTGGTGCTGATCTTGTGGGTGCTGGTGGCAAAGGGCGCGGGCGGTCTCAAGCTCTCGGTGTTCACCCAGATGACGCCGCCACCGGGTGGTTCGGGCGGTCTGCTAAACCCCATTGTCGGCTCACTCATCCTCACCGTCCTCGGCGTCGCGTTCGGCGCGCCGCTGGGCATTCTGGCGGGCACCTACATGGCCGAGTATGGGCGCTTCTCGAAGCTTACCTCGGTGGTCCGCTTCATCAACGATATCTTATTGTCTGCACCGTCCATCGTCATCGGCCTGTTCGTCTACGAGGTCATGGTGGCGCGCATGGGGCATTTCTCCGGGTGGGCGGGCGCCGTTGCGCTCGGCATCATCGTGGTGCCGGTGGTCCTGCGCACCACCGAGGACATGTTGAGCCTCGTCCCCGATCAGTTGCGCGAGGCCGCTGCAGCGCTCGGCATGCCGAAATGGGTGATCATTCGCCATGTTTCATACCGCGCCGCGCGCGCCGGCATCGTCACCGGTGTGCTGCTGGCCATTGCCCGCATCTCCGGAGAGACGGCGCCGTTACTCTTTACCGCGCTCAACAACCAGTTCTGGAGCCTCAATCTCAACGCACCGCTGGCCAGCCTGCCTATCGTCATCTTCCAGTTTGCCCTGTCGCCCTATGCCGACTGGCAACAATTGGCGTGGACCGGCGCCCTACTGATCACGGCTGCGGTGCTTATCTTCAATATCGTTGCGAGATTTCTCGCCAGTCTGGGAAGCCAAGCAAAATGAGCGAGATGTCCGGCCAGAGCGACGGTGGTGCCGAAAAAATCGCCATCAAGAGCTTGAAGTTCTTCTACGGCAACTCAATGGCGCTGAACGATATTACGTTGTCGATGCTCGCCAACCGGGTAACGGCGTTCATTGGCCCCTCGGGCTGTGGAAAGTCGACCCTGCTGCGCGTCCTCAACCGCATGTACAACCTCTATCCCAACCAGCGCGCCGAGGGCGAGGTGCTGCTGGACGGGGAGAACATCCTCGATGCCAGCCAGGATCTCAACCTGCTGCGCGCCCGTGTCGGCATGGTGTTCCAGAAGCCGACCCCCTTCCCGCTCACCATCTACGAGAACATCGCCTTCGGCATCCGGCTATATGAAAAGCTGGCGAAAGCCGAACTGGAGCAGCGGGTGGAGCAGGCCTTGCGCGGCGCGGCGCTGTGGGACGAGGTCAAGGACAAACTCAGCGCTAGCGGCCTCAGCCTTTCCGGCGGCCAGCAGCAGCGCCTGTGCATCGCCCGCACCGTGGCGGTGCGCCCCGAGGTGATCCTGCTGGACGAGCCATGCTCGGCGCTCGATCCCATTTCGACGGCCAAGATCGAGGAACTGATCGACGAACTGAAGACCCGCTACACCATTGCCATCGTCACCCACAACATGCAGCAGGCCGCCCTCGTCTCGGATTCCACGGCCTTCATGTATCTGGGCGAACTGATTGAATACAGCGCCACCTCGGATCTCTTCACCAACCCGGGTGACAAGCGCACTCAGGACTATATCACCGGCCGCTTTGGCTGAGTTTCGAAATCAGATGGAGACCCTTCACATGGCAGCCCATATCGTCAAGGCCTTCGATGAGGATCTGGCCGCGATCCGCACCCTCATCGCTCAGATGGGCGGCATGGCCGAGGAGCAGCTGGCACGGGCCATCGATGCCCTTACCCGGCGCGATCCCGAACTGGCCGAGCAGGTAATCGGCGACGACAAGAAGCTCGATCAGTTCGAGATCGATATCGAGGGTCTCTCAGTGCGCACCATCGCCAAGCGCCAGCCGATGGCCAGCGACCTGCGCGAGCTGATGGTGGCGATCCGCATCGCCTCGGATCTGGAACGCATCGGCGACCTCGCCAAAAACATCTCCAAGCGCACCATCGCCATGACCGACCATATTCCGCCCCGGGTGCTGGGTGGCTTCAAGCGCATGGGTTTGCTGGCGCTGGAGCAACTCAAAATGGTTCTCGATGCCTACGCTCGACGCGACACAGAAAAGGCCATCAGCGTCTGGCGCGAGGACGAAAATATCGACCAGCTCTACAATTCGGTGTTCCGCGAACTCCTGACCTACATGATGGAGGATCCGCGCACCATCGGTATGTCCACCCACCTTTTGTTCGGCGCCAAGAATATCGAACGCATCGGCGACCATGCGACCAACATCGCCGAAAATGTCTACTACCTGGTCGAGGGACACCCGCTGGTCGACGAGCGCCCCAAGAGGGACAAGACATCCACCACAACCTACGGGACCCCGGAAGACTGAGCACGGCCATGGCTGCATCGATACTGATCGTCGAGGACGAGGAACCCATCCGCATTCTCCTTGCCTATAATCTCGACAAGGAGGGTTTCAGGGTACGCGAAAGCGAAAGCGGCGATGATGTCATGCGCCTTATCGGCGAGGAACGCCCCGATCTCATCGTGCTCGACTGGATGCTGCCCGGCATCTCCGGCATCGAAGTGTGCCGGCTGCTCAGGGCGCGGCCCGAGACCCGCGACATCCCCGTCGTCATGCTGACGGCGCGCGGCGAAGAGGCCGAGCGGGTACGGGGTCTGGCGACGGGGGCCGACGACTATGTGGTCAAGCCCTTCTCGCTGCCTGAACTGATCGCCCGAATCCGCTCACTGCTCAGGCGCGCCAACCCGGAAGCCGTGGCCGACCGGCTGGAGGCTGGCGATCTGTCGCTCGACCGCCGCACCCGGCGGGTCAGTCGTGGCGCCCGCGATATCGACCTGTCGCCCACCGAGTTCCGGCTGCTCGAACATCTTATGCAGAACCCGGGCCGCGTTTACAGCCGCCCACAGCTTCTCGATGCGGTGTGGGGATCGGACGTCTATGTCGATGAGCGCACCGTCGATGTGCATGTGGGCCGCCTGAGAAAGTCGCTGAAACGCGGCCGTCAGAGCGATCCTATCCGCACCGTGCGCGGCATGGGCTATGCCTTCGACGATCGCTTCGCACAACAGCCGGCATCCTGAAGAACAAGCGTAAGTTGATAATCAGGGGCATGGCAAAAAAGGCCGCCCGAAGACCGGGCGGCCAGTTGACAAGGGAGGATGCCAGAACACCTCCAGCAAACGCCACCCCCGCGGCGCACTGAGGAGATGTCCCTACTCACAAACCGGGGCCGGCTTCTGGAGTCCCCGCAAATCGAAGCCGTCCCACTCCGGAATTATCCGCGCGCGCGGCTGGTGCGACGCCTGTCGTGCAACGGCTGATAGGCAATCCTTGAATGATAGTCGCAATAGGGCATTCCCGCCTTGGGGGAATGGCCGCAAAAGCAGAAATCCTCGCTGCCGGGATCGCCAAGCGGCCAGCGGCAGGTCTTGTCGGTGAGCATGAGGATGCTGATCCTTTCGCTCTTGGGAATGTCCACCAGCCTGATGGGTGCCGGCTCGGGCTCGGGGCGCGGCTGTGGTCGGAAATCAGGCTTGATAGCGGCGGCGGTCGCGGCCGGCTGGCGGCCGGGATGCGAGGGCTGGCGCGGGCGGCGCGGCCTGGGCGTCGTTGAGCGCGCGACGGACTGGCGGCCCGACAGCCCGAGGCGATGAACCTTGCCGATCACCGCGTTACGGGTGATGCCGTCGCCCAGCCGGGCGGCCACCTGCGAAGCGGTCAGGCCATCTGCCCACAGCTTCTTCAAAAGCTCCACCCGCTCGGGTGGCCAGGTCAACTTGACGTTTCCCGGGCCTTTGTCCTGATCGTTCGTCATCTATTGAATCCCTCCTCTGCGGCCAAGCAACATGCCCACCGCGGCCCCTGTACCAATTTCCACTGATGACACTACATATCGTGTGTGTGCGATACGAAACCTACAATATATGACGAATCGGTGGCAATGCGCCAATTCAAGTATTGTCTGGGTTTTCCCCAGATTCCTCATCGAGGCACCAGCAAGAATAAGGTTAACAAGGCGTTGACTCGCACGTCGATGCGACGTTCTGACTCAGGTGCCCCACAGCCTGCATTGCTGGAGGACGGGCGGTTTCAACAGCCAGCCGTTCTGCTATAGAAGCAGCGTGGATCATGAGGATGGATGAAAACCAGCGGTGAGCAGGCTGACCAGCAAGCTGAATGCCCTGTTGCCGGACCATCGGGCGGCGCTTATCGACGGCAACCGCGTCAGTTTCATCATCGGGATCATGTTTCTGGTGATGACGGTATTCATGTTTCCGCCGGCGCTCACCGACATGGTTGCTGGCAATCGTGACTGGCGGGTGTTCATCGGCTCGGCTTTCGTGACCGGGTTTGCCGGGCTGATGTTGGTGATGACCTCGCGCGGGCGCTGGTCGCCGCAGGTCTCGATCAAGGAAGGTTTCGTACTGACGGTGACGAGCTGGGTCGTCATGTGCGCCGTGGCAGCCATCCCGTTCATCTTCTTCACGAACGACGTCAGCATCACCGACGCCTGGTTCGAGGCGGTTTCGGGGCTGACGACCACCGGTTCGACCACTTTCATCGGACTTGATCAGATGCCCCCGGGCATTCTCTTGTGGCGCTCCATCATCCAGTGGATCGGCGGTGTCGGCGTTGTCGTCATGGCCGTCATCATGTTGCCGTTCCTGAGGGTCGGCGGCATGCAACTTTTCCAGGCCGAAGGCGCCGAGCGCAAGGAAAAGTTCATTCCCCGGGCGGCAGAATTGGTGAGCCTGATTGCCGTCACCTATTCGGTCCTGACGGTCCTATGCGCAGTTTCCTACCGGCTGGGCGGGATGAGCACATTCGATGCTCTCAACCATGCCATGACCACTGTCGCCACATCGGGCTTTTCAACACGGGATTTATCGCTGGGATACTTCGGCAATGTCGACATCCAATGGATAGCGGCGTTCTTCATGTTCGCATCCAGCCTGCCGCTGGTGATCTATGTGAAGGCGGTTCGCAACCGCAGCCTACGTATGCTCGCTGACGAGCAGGTCGTGGGCTTTGTGAAGATTGCGACCGTGTGCGTCATGTCGCTGACGTTGTGGTATTGGTGGAAATGGGACGTGCCGTTGCCCGAAGCCCTGCGCGTAGTGACCTTCAACACCATCTCGATTCTGTCGACCACCGGCTACACGGCAGGCAATTACAGCATGTGGGGTGGAGGGGCGCCCGGTATCTTCTTCATATTGATGTTCATCGGCGGCTGTACTGGCTCGACGGCGGGCGGAATTAAAACGTTCCGTCTTCAGGTGATGTACAAGACAGCGCGGGCTTATATCGGCGGCCTGATGAGCCCCAATCAGGTGCTGATATCGACCTTCAACGACCGTCAGATCACGCCGGATATCGCATCGTCGGTGCTTGCTTACGTGTCGATCATGTTCTCATCAGTCATGGTCTTTACGCTCATCTTGTCGCTGTTCGATCTGGACTTCGTTACCTGCCTGTCGGGATCAATATCGGCGGTGGCCAACATTGGGCCGGGGCTGGGCTCGGTGATTGGGCCGGCCGGCAACTATGCGCAGCTGCCTGACGGCGCGAAGTTCACCCTGACGATTGCGATGCTGCTCGGCCGTTTGGAGTTCTTCACGGTGTTGGTACTGCTCAACCGCAATTTCTGGCGCTAG
>CAZMSA010000105.1:0-13104 GCA_964568825.1 uncultured Rhizobiaceae bacterium
GCGACCGATCAGCGCTCCCAGAATTCCTGCACGGCATAAAGGTGATGGCCGCGCGCCACGGCGCCGGTCGCCACGAAGGCGTAGGTGGGGTTCATGAGGTTGTGGCGATGGCCCCAACTGTCGAGCCATTGCTGAAACAGGCGCTTGGCCTTGATCTCGTCTATGGGGCCGGGCTGGCGGTCGCGAGCGGCATTCTCGCCGTGATTGCCGTGCACTTGCGGGTCGGCGAAGGCTTCGAAGCGGTCATGATACTGATAGCCCGAGGCCGAGGTGTGGCCGACGAAATTGCCGATCATCATCTCCACCGCCTGGGCGCGGGCCATGTTGCGCAACAGATCGTCGGGCTTGAGGGGGCGATGGCCGGCGGCCAGCCGCGCGGCCACCGCCAGGCGGTCGAGGTAGGCTTCAAGGTCGCGGCGGAACACCACGCCCTGCGGCAGATGCGAGATGAGTTTTTCCGCATACCGACGATAACCCTGCCAGGCACGCGCCGCACCTGCCGGTGCAATGATGGCAGCGCCCATCCAGATGAGCAGCGAACGACGCCGCAGCATCAGTAGGTCTCCACGTGATAACGCCCGCTTGCGCGCATGGTGGGCTTGATCGCCGCCCAATCAAGGCCCGACTTGCGGCAGATGTCGGCAAAGGCCTCGTCCACCCCGGTCTCCATGCCCTTGAGGCCGCAGATGAAGACGTGCGTGCGGTCATCGGCGACGGCCGTGGCGAGCAGGTCGGCCTCGGCGCGCATGCGGTCCTGCACATATTCGCGTGGCGCATCGGGCAGGCGGGAATAGACCAGATGCTGGTTGAGGATCTTCGGCGGCACTTTCTGCAACGGTCCGAAATAGGGAAGCTCGGCCGGGGTGCGCGCGCCGAAGAACATGATGAGCGGTGCCGGGGCATCGGGCATGGCGCGCCGCCGCCGCTCGGTAAAGCCCCTGAAGGGCGCCGAGCCGGTGCCGGTGCACACCATGACGATGCTGGCCTCGGGGTCCTGCGGCATCAGGAAGGTGGAGCCGAAGGGACCCATCACCTTGACCTCGTCGCCCCTTTTCAGGCCGGCGAGATAGGTCGAGCACACGCCCTTGTCTTCGCGCTTGACGGTGAGGGAGATGTTGTTGGTGTTGGGCCGCTCGCCATCGCGGGGGCTGGCCACCGAATAAAGCCGCATGTGGTGGGGCTTGCCGTTTGCATCGCTGCCGGGCGGGATGATGCCCACCGACTGGCCCTCCAGCACCGGCATGACGGTGGAGCCGAAATGCAGGACGATGTGACGGACGTCGCGCGATGCGCCTTCGGCGGTGATGCGGTAATTGCCCTGCACCGTTGCAATGGCCGGATATTCGCGGCTGTAGAGATTGATGGAGGGCTTGGAGGCCGAGTGCGGCGCCACCGGCGCGCCGCCGGTGCCGCGATGGGCTTCGGCGATGAGGCTGGCCACCTCGTCATCGAAGGCCTCGATGCCGCTGCCGCCCGAGTCTTCGGCGATGTCGGCCTGGGCGGGAAGCTCGTCCCAGGCGAGTTGTTCATCGAGGCTGTAAGGGGTCTCGATGAGCCGCCAGTTGTCGATGGAGCCTGTGGGGCAGGGGGCGATGCAGACCATGCAGAAATTGCACAAGGCAGCATCCACCACGACATTGTTGTCGTCGTGGGTGATGGCATCGAGCGGACACTGCTCCTCGCAGGTATAGCAGCGGATGCAGATTTCCGGGTCGATCAGATGCTGCTTGCGGGCGCCCATGCCTAGGAAGCGATCTTCACATATTCGAAATCGCCGGGCTTCATGTCGATGCCGACGCGCGGCGGGGCGATCCAGCCGGCATATTTGCCGGGCGCGAATTCCGGCTTCATCAGGCTGGCAATGAACTCGCCATCAGCCAGCGACGGCAGCCATTCGTCTTTCCTCGCCTGCCATTCGTCGGCGCTCAAGAGCTTGCCCTCCGGGGTCGCTTCGATGGCGGCAAATTCGCCGATGCGGCGGTTGAAGGCCACGTGCGGCAGGTTCAGCGCGAAGCTGACGCCGGCCTTTTCGATGATCTTGTTCCAGCGCTGGACGCCGCCGTTGGCATCGACCACGTAATCGTCCCTGAGCCGCATGTTGATGGCTGACAGCGCCGGTTCGTCGGAATTTCTGATCTCGCCGTCGATGAGCCGCAGCACCGGATAGGTGGCACCGACGAGCCTGTGGTCGTCCTCGATCTTCGATTCGCGATAGCGCCCCTTGATGCCGGCGTTGAAGGCGTTGGCGGCGTTGGTGGAGATCTCCGAACCGAACAGGTCGAGGGTGAGCGAGAAGTGCAGGTTGGCCTTCTTCTGGATGGTCGGCAGGTCGATGACACCGAGCGCCCTGACCCTGGCGATGTCGGTGGGATCGTCGATGCCGGCCTCGCGCATGGCCTCGCAGGTGCGCTGGATGGTGCGTCCCACTCCCGTCTCGCCTACGAACATGTGGTGGGCTTCTTCGGTCAGCATGAAGCGACAGGTGCGCGACAGGGGATCGAACCCCGACTGGGCCAGCGCCTCGAGCTGCATCTTGCCGTCGCGGTCGGTGAAATAGGTGAACATGAAGAACGACAGCCAGTCGGGCGTTGCCTCGTTGAAGGCACCGAGCATGCGCGGATGGTCGGCATCGCCGGAACGGCGGCGCAACAGTTCGTCGGCCTCCTCGCGCCCGTCGCGACCGAAATACTTGTGCAGCAGGTAGACCATGGCCCACAGGTGGCGGCCCTCCTCGACGTTCACCTGGAAGAGGTTGCGCAGGTCATAAAGCGACGGCGCTGTCTGCCCGAGATGGCGCTGCTGTTCGACCGAGGCCGGTTCGGTGTCGCCCTGGATGACGATGAGGCGGCGCAAAAGCGCGCGGTGCTCGCCCGGCACTTCCTGCCAGGCGAGCTCGCCGGCGTGCTCGCCGCAGGGGATGGTGCGGCCTTCCTCCTTGGGCGCCAGCAGCACGCCCCAGCGGTATTGCGGCATCTTCACATAGTCGAACTTGGCCCATCCCTTGGGATCGACGCCGATGGCGGTGCGCAGGTAGACCAGCGATTCCTGAAACCCTTCCGGGCCCATATCCTGCCACCAGTCGAGATAGCCCGGATGCCACTGCTCCAGCGCCTTGAGTACCCGGCGGTCTTCGGTCAAGTAGACGTTGTTGGGAATGGAGGTGGAATAATCGACGTTCATCGTGCTCATGGCCGGTCCCTTCAGGTGCGTTCGGGGTTGAAGTCGGGGCGCTGGCCGGAGCCGTAGCGCTTGAGGGCGCCTTCGGGCCCGACGGCGTTGGGGCGCTGGAAAATCCAGTTCTGCCAGGCCGTGAGGCGCCCGAAGATTTTTGTTTCCATGGTCTCAGGACCCGCAAAGCGCAGGTTCGCTTCAAGCCCGGTCAGGGCATCGGCGGAAAAGCTGGCGCGCTCTTCGAGGAAGATGCGCACCTCGTCAGCCCAGTCGATGTCGTCATGGGCGAAGGTGACGAGGCCGATATTCTCCGCTTCGCCGGCGTCGATAGCCTCGCCGATGCGCGCCTTCAGGCTTTCGGGCTTTTCGGGTTCCGCAAGGAAACGGGTCTGAAGCCGCGTCAGGCCGTTGGCCATGGGACATGGGCCGAAGTTGGCCGCGGTGAGGACGATATGCGCCTCGGGGCGATTGTCGCCTTCGAACTGCCCGTCGGCCATGTAGGCGCGGTCGGCGGCAAAGGCGATCTCGGCCAGCCGGCCGGCAAACACCGAGCCCGGCTCGATCAATGCGACCAGCGTGCGGGCCGTCATGTCGATGCGCTTGAGCACCCGCTTCCAGTAGAGCGCGACTTCGCGGATGAACCAGTTGTCGGCATGGCGGTCGAGGAAATCGTCATAGGCGGCAACCTTCACCGGGTCGCCATGGGTCTTGAACACCATGACCGCCATGTCGGCCTCGTTGAGGCGCAGGTGCAGGATCGCATCGTCCAGTTCACGCGCCGTCTGCAACGGCCAGAACCTGTCACCCAGCGCGATGGCCGCCGCGGCATCGGCGGGCGGGGCGTCGCCGGGAGCGGCAATGGTGATGGTGGCGATGCGGGCAGCGCGGTCGATCTCCACCGCCACGTGGCCATAGGAAACCGCATCGTCCGTGAACTGACGGTCGAGCCGCCCGAGACTGACGCCGGGGCCGCTATCGGGCCGGTCGGAGCGCTCGGCCAGCGTTGTGGCGCGGGCGGTCACCGCATCGGCAAAGCGCGACTGCGGCACGATCTCATCGACCAGCTGCCAGTCGAGCGCCTTTTTGCCCTTCATGCCTTCCTCCACCGTGCAGAAGACATCCGCCAGGTCGCGCCTGACCTTGCGCTTGTCGGTGATGCGGGTAAGGCCGCCCGTGCCCGGCAGCACCGCCAAGAGCGGCACCTCGGGCAGCGACACCGAGGCCGAGCCATCGTCGGTGAGGACGATCCAGTCGGTGGCCAGCGCCAGTTCGTAGCCGCCGCCGGCGGCGGTGCCGTTGACG
Organism: uncultured Rhizobiaceae bacterium; assembly: GCA_964568825.1. Taxonomy (GTDB): domain Bacteria; phylum Pseudomonadota; class Alphaproteobacteria; order Rhizobiales; family Aestuariivirgaceae; genus CAVVDT01. The sequence continues at coordinate 4,474 of CAZMSA010000105.1, forward strand.
GCGGCCATGTAGGTCTGGCCGGAACAGGCGCTGGCGTCCTCGATCGAGCCACGGGTCTCGTTGGTGAACTTGCAGAAATTCACCTTGTGGGCATGGTTGGAGCCGGCCAGCATGCGGATGTTGGCGCCTGCGCAGAACACCCGGTCGCGGCCCGAGCAAATGATGACGGTCTTCACCTCCGGGTGCTCGAAGCGCAGGCGCTGCACTGCGTCGGCCAGTTCGATGTCGACGCCGAGGTCGTAGGAATTGAGTTTCAGCTCATAGCCGGGATAAAGCCCGCCCGCTTCGTCCACCTGCATGACGAGGCGGGCGATGGCCCCGTCGGCCTCGATCCGCCAGTGACGATAACGCTCCGGCGCGGTCTGGAAATCGATCGCCTTGGTTGTGCCCATGTCGCCCGCTTTCATGCAATATATTTCATATAATTACTAGCAATACACTCATACATGAATTATAATGACATTTCAATCGGAGATGATGATGAAGCCGGCAAGCGGCGAAACAGTGGCGGTGGAAGCCCTTGCCCGTGGGGTAGGGGCGCTGGTGCGCGCGGGGCGGACCGGCCAAGGCCTGACGCGGCGGGCGCTGGCCGAGCAGACCAGCATTTCCGAGCGTTATCTGGCGCAACTGGAGGGAGGCGCCGCCAATGTCTCGCTCAACCTGCTGGCCCGCATCGGCGCGACGCTGGGGGTTTCCATTCATGCCCTCATCCCCACCGATGCGCCGGCCGGCAGCGGGCGCAAGAAGGGGTTCGCGCTCATCGGCCTGCGCGGGGCCGGCAAGACCACGCTGGGCGAACGGCTCAGCCAGATGACGGGCCTCGCCTTTGAACGCCTGACGCAGACCATCGTCGAGCGCGCCGGCATGGAGACGGGCGAACTGATGGAGCTGGCCGGGTCGGAAGCCTTCCGCCGCATGGAGGTGGAAGCGCTTCAGGACCTGATCGCCCAGCCGGGACAAATCGTGCTGGAGACCAGCGGCGGCATCGTCGCCGACGGTGAGGCCTACGATCTGGTGCGCAAACATTTTCACACCGTGTGGGTCAAGGCCGCCCCGGAAGACCACATGGCGCGCGTCGTCGCCCAGAACGACCTTCGCCCCATGGCCGGGCGCGAGGCCGCCATGGACGACCTGCGCCGCCTTTTGGCCGAGCGCCAGCTGGCCTACGCGCAAGCCGAATTCGTCCTCGACACGCATGGCCTCACGGCGGACGCAGCGGCCACTCGCCTGCATCAGTTGCTCGAACCGCTGCTGGGGTGATCCTTGCCGAGGACGATGGGCGGAAATTCGCCTGTCCCGTGGACCGCCGCGACAAAGCGCACCGCCAGCGACCGGATATCGAGGCCCTCGCCCGAGAGGTCGGCATCGAGCGTCAGGCGCGCCGCTTCGTCGGCCAGCCGCCGGCAGGCGTTGGGCTTTTTCATGTCCCGCTTGAGCAACGCATTGGCCATCTGGATGAGCGCCCTCACCCCCTGGCGGCGGCCGCTGTTGGGAGGTGCGGCGCGCCACACCGCCTCCCAGACCTCATGAGCTTCCCAGAAAAACCCGTGGTTGAAAAGATCGACGCCATAGCGGAAAGCCTGCGCATCGGCCTTGGCCCCCTGCAGCGCCGCCCGGTCCGGTTCACTACCGCTGCCCGGCACATGCGGGCGGGCGGGAAGGGGCAGATCTGAGTAGCGATTCATTGACCAATCGTCATTGCGGCGAAGGCCGCAATCCAGAGCTACAAGCCAAGGCTTCGCCATGCGCCTGCTGGACCCCGGCCTTCGCCGGGGTGACGATGACAATCATGTCTTCAATCCTTCGACAAACCGCACGATGGCGGCAAGCGTCGCCTCGGGCTGGTCGCGTTGGGGAGAGTGGCCGCACCTTTCCAGCACCAGCCGTTCGACGGGCGCGGCAACGAGGCGTCCATACGTTTCGATGTGGTCGAGGGTGCCGTATTTGTCATCTTCACCCTGGATCAGCAGCGCGGGCACGCGGATATGCGGCAGATATTCGGTGATGTCCCAATCGCGGAACTTGGGATCGAGCCAGGCGCCGTTCCAGCCCCTGAAGGCCACGTCCACGTTCGCCCCGTGATGGCGCTTGAGGCGCTCGCGCAAGCTGCCGGTCTCATAGGCTTCGCGAGCCACTGCGATGCTTTGAAGCCCCATCTCCTCGGTGAAGAAATGCGGCGCCATCAACACCAGTCCGGCAAGGTTCTTGTCCGCCACCGATCCGGCATGGATGGCGGCGATGGAGGCGCCGTCGGAATGGCCGACGAGCATGGTGCGGCGAAAGCCTGCCGCCGCCATCACCCCCGGCAGCACATCTGTCGCCTCGTCATGCATGTAGCTCAAGGGCCGTGGCAGTTCGACCGGCGATGAGCGCCCATAGCCGGCGCGCGAATAGGTGAAGACCGGACAGCCGGTAGCGGCGGCCAGGCGGTCGGGAAAATCGCGCCACAGGCTCACCGACCCGAGGCCCTCGTGCAGCAGGATCAGCCCCGTGCCATCGCCGCCCCCGATGCCCGAGCGGCGGCATTCGAGACGCTCACCCGCCACCTCGATGCAATCGAAGTCATCCTCGCTCACTTGGGCGACCTGAGCTTGAAGCGCTGGATCTTGCCGGTGGCGGTCTTGGGGAGCGTGTCGACGAATTCGATCCAGCGCGGGTATTTCCACTTGCCGATCTTCGCCTTCACATGCTCCTTGAGCTCGTCGTAGAGCCCGTCGGGCGATACCCCGTCCTTCAGGATGACGAAGGCCTTCGGTTTGGTGAGGCCGTCCTCGTCCTCGTGCGCCACGACGCCTGCCTCGAGCACCGCTGCATGGGCGATCAGCGCCGCCTCGACCTCGAATGGCGAGACCCAGATGCCCGAGACCTTGAACATGTCATCGGTGCGCCCGCAGATGTGGTAATAGCCTTCATCGTCGCAAAAATACTTGTCGCCGGTGCGCGTCCAGCGGCCCTCGAAGATGGCGCGCGACTTCTCTCGCTGGTTCCAGTAGCCGATGGAAGACGACTGGCCGTCGACCAGCAGTTCGCCGATCTCGCCGCCGGCTACATCGGCGCCGTCCTCGCCGATGAGGCGCAGGGTGTAACCGGGCACGGCGCGGCCTTGCGTGCCATAGCGCACGTCGTCGGGGGCGTTGGATAAAAAGATGTGCAGCATCTCGGTCGAGCCGACGCCGTCGATGATGTCGACGCCAAAGCGCGATTTCCACGTCTTGCCCACCTCCTCCGGCAGCGCTTCGCCGGCCGAGACGCACAGCCGCAAGGCGTCGGAACCATTTTGCGGCGTGCAGGCGGGGTTGGCGAGGATGGCGGCGTAGAGCGTCGGCACGCCGAAGAACAGGCTCGGTTGGTGCGCCTCCATGGTTTCGAAAACCGCATCGGGCGTCGGGCGCCCGTTGAACAGCACCGTCGTCGCTCCGACCGCCATGGGGAAGGTGATGGAGTTGCCGAGCCCGTAGGCAAAGAAGATCTTCGCCGCCGAAAAAACCTTGTCCTCGGGGCGGATGCCGAGCACCCGGTTGCCATAGGTGAGGGCCGTTTCCATGAGGCTCGAATGGATGTGCATGGTGCCCTTGGGATTGCCGGTCGAGCCGGAGGAATAGAGCCAGAAGGCCACTTCATCCGACACCGTCGGCGCGGTGGCGAAATCATCGCTGGCTTTATCCAGCAGGTCGGACAAAGACAGATACGCCCCCGCCTCGCCACCCGCCACCACCACTTTTTCGACGCCCGTCTCGTTGATGATGTCGGCCACCGCCGGCAGCAGCGGGGCGCTGACGATGAGCACGCGGGCGCGCGAATCGTTGAGCATGTACTGGTACTGGGCCGCCGCCAGCAGGGTGTTGAGGAGGACAGGCACGACGCCTGCCCGGATGGCGCCCCAGAACACCGCCGGGTAATCGACGCTGTCGAGCAGCAATAGCGCCACCCGCTCCTCGCGCCTCAGGCCGAGGGTGCGTGTCAGCATGTCGCCCGCCTTGCGGCTGGCGGCGTCGAGGCCGCCATAGGTCAGGGTGCGCTCATGGTCGATGAAGGCGGGATGGTCGCCGCGTCCGGCCGCCACATGGCGGTCGATGAAGTCGGCGGCGGCGTTGTAGTCGCGCGGAAAGCTCATTGGCATCCTCCCTGACGGCTAGAGCATGCTGTGCGAAAAGTGGAAACCACTTTTCGGATAACATCATGCTCAACATTCTGGAGTCGATCAGCCTTTATGCAATTGGGTGATGACACCCAATTGCATGCTGATCTAGTCACTCAAACCTGTCATTGCCGGATTCATTCCGGCAATCCATAACCGCCGCCGATGCGACTTTGCCGACGACAGTGGTCATGCATGCCCGGAACAGGTCCGAGCATGACAGAAACAAGCGCGCAAGTCGTGGCATCGGCTCCCTCATTAAACGCCCAGATAGCGCTGCTGCAAGTCCGGGTCGTCGCTGAGGGCGGCCGAAGAACCGGTCCACACGATGCGGCCCTTTTCGATCATGTGGTGGCGGTCGGCGAGGCGGACGAGATCGGCGACGTTCTTGTCGACCACCAGGATCGACAGGCCGTCTTCGCGGATGGCATCGAGGGCGGCCCAGATCTTGTGGCGGATGAACGGGGCGAGGCCTTCGGTCGCCTCATCGAGGATGACGAGGCGGGGGTTGGTCATCAGCGCCCGGCCGATGGCCAGCATCTGCTGCTCGCCACCGGACAGGAGATTGCCCATGGAGGCGCGCCTTGCCTGCAGTTCGGGAAACAATTCATAAACCCGACCCAGCGTCCACGGGCGGCGGGCGCCCAGCCGGTCGGCGGCGGTTGCGATGAGGTTTTCCTCGACGTTGAGATTGGGAAACACCTGGCGTCCTTCCGGCACCAGGCCGATGCCGAGCTTGGCGGTGCGAAAGGAGGAAAGCCCGGCCACTGCATGGCCGGCAAAGCTGATCGATCCGGCGGCGGGCGCGACGATGCCCATGATCGAGTTGATGGTGGTGGTCTTGCCCATGCCGTTGCGGCCCATGAGGGTCACCACCTCGCCTTCGGTCACCTCGAGGTCGACGCCAAACAGCACCTGACTCGAGCCGTAGAAGGTTTCAAGGCCCTTCACCGCCAGCATCGCCTATTCCTCCCCCAGATAGGCCCGCCTTACCGCTTCGTTGGCGCGGATGGCGGCAGGGGGGCCGGAGGCGATGACGCGGCCGTAGACCAGCACCGAGATGCGATCGGCGAGGGCGAAGACGGCATCCATGTCGTGCTCGACCAGCAGCATGGCGGCCGTTCCTTTGAGGCCTCGCAGGGTGGCGATCATGCGCGCCGATTCCTCGGGGCCCATGCCGGCCATGGGTTCGTCCAGCAACAACAGGCGCGGGCTTGAGGCCAGCGTCATGGCGATCTCGAGCTGCCGCCGCTCACCATGCGACAGGGCGCCGACGGGATCGCCCGCCCGGGAGGCGATGCCGACCTTTTCGAGCGCTGCCATCGCCGGTTGTTCAAGCTCCTGGTCGCCGGCCGCCGGGCGCCAGAAGCGGAAGGAGTGGCCGGCCCGGGCCTGCACCGCGAGGGCGACGTTTGCCATGACCGTCATGCCAGCCATGAGGCTGGTGATCTGGAAGGAGCGGGCAAGGCCTTGATGGGCGCGAGCATGGGCGGCAAGCCGGGTGATGTCGCGGCCAGCAAAGCGGATGCTTCCCGCATCGGGCCGCACCAGGCCGGAAAGCTCAGAGATCAAGGTGGTCTTGCCGGCGCCGTTGGGGCCGATCAGCGCATGCACTTCAGCCGCATCGACGCTCAGGTCCACCGCATCGGTGGCGCGCACGCCGCCGAAGCTCTTCGATAGGCCGGTGATTTCGAGCAGCGGTTGGCTCACTGGCGGCCTCCGAAGCGTTCGATGAGGCCGTTGAGGCCGCCGCGCTGGTAGATCACCACGGCGATCAGCAACAGGCCGAAGGGTAGCTGCCAGTCGTGCTCGATGTTGGGAACGGCCTGATGCACGTGAAAAAGATCGGCAAACCAGGCAAGGAAGGGTCCCAGATATTCTTCCAGCACCAGGATCACCACCGTCCCCATGACGGGACCAAAGAGCGTACCCGCACCTCCCAGGATGACCATGAACATGAGGTCGCCCGAGCGCGTCCAGCCCATCATGCTGGGGGCGATGAAGCTGGAGAAATCACCCAGCAGCGCCCCGCCGTAACCGGCCACCGCCCCGGCGATGACATAGGCGGCGAGGCGAAAGGCGTAGGTATTGTGGCCGAGCGCGATCATGCGCGTCTCGTTGGCCTTGGTGCCCTGTAGCACCATGCCGAAGCGCGAGTTGACCAGGCGGTACTTGAGATAGAGCACGATAACGAGCGACACGAAAGCGACAAGGAAGAGCTGCGGGCGGTGGTCCAGATCGAGCCCGGGCAACGTCGAGCGGTTGTAGATGGTCAGGCCGTCGTCGCCGCCATATTCATCGAGCGACTGGAACAGGTAGTAGGCCATCTGGGCGAAGGCCATGGTAATCATGATGAAGTAGACCCCGCGGGTCCTGAGGCACACCGCACCGGTCAGGAGAGCGAACAGGGCCGACACCGCGATCGCCAGGGGGAAATGCAAGAGGCCCGAATCGAAGCCGTAGAAGGCCGAGATGCCAACGGTGTAGGCGCCGATGCCGATATAGGCGGCATGGCCGAAGGAGATGAGCCCGCCGTAGCCGAGGATGAGGTTGAGGCTCGTGGCGATGAGGGCATAGATGACGATGCGGGTGCCGAAATCCACATAGAAGCGATGCCCGGTCCACCAGGCGATCAGCGGCAGGACAAAGAGCAGCGCCAGCACGATGAGCCCGGCGGCGTCGCCGGGGCGCGCCGCACGCAGACGGCCGAGTTTTGCCATGGCACCTTGTGCGGGCATCGCCTTACCGGGTCTTGGGCGGGAACAGGCCTTGCGGCCTGAGCGCCAGGATGGCCGCCATCAGTATGTAGATCAGCATGGCCGCAAGAGCGGGCGCTGCCGTCTCGGCGGCGGTGAGCGGCATGAACAACTTCAGGAGGCCATCGAGATAGGAGCGACCCATGGTGTCGATGAGTCCGACGAGCATGGCGGCAACGAAGGCGCCCTTCATGGAACCGACGCCACCGACGATGATGACGACGAATGCCGTGATGATGATGTCGTTGCCCATGTTGATGGCGGCATCGGTGATGGGCGCGATCAGCATGCCGCCCAGCCCCGCCAGCACCGCGCCCACGGCGAATACCCCGGCGAACAGGAGGTCAATGTTGATGCCCAGCGCCGAGACCATGGTGCGGTTGGAGGCACCGGCGCGGATCAGCATCCCGATGCGGGTATGGTTGACCAGCCAGTAGAGAGCGGCGGCGATGACGAGGCCCGAAGCGACGATGACCACCCGGTAGGCCGGCAGCTCGATGCCGCTGGTCAATGTCACCTGGCCGCGCAGCCACAACGGCAGCGGCACCGAAACGCTGTCCGGTCCCCAGACGATCTGCGCCAGGCTATCGAGGACAAGCAGCAGGCCGAAGGTCGCGAGCATGTGGTCGAGGTGCTCGCGCCGATAGAGCGGGCGCGCAACGAAGCGCTCCAGGATGAGGCCGATCACCGCCACGATGGGCAAGGCAAGCGCGACCGCGAGAATGAAGGAGCCGAGCGCCAAGGTGAGCTTGGCGGCGATATAGGCCCCCAGCATGTAGATGGCGCCATGGGCGAGGTTGACGAAGTCCATGATGCCGAAGACCAGCGTCAGCCCGGACGCCAGCAGGAACAGCAGCACGCCGAGCTGCAACCCGTTCAGCAACTGGGTGACCAGAAGGCCGGTGTCCATCGCTCCCCTTTCACCGCCTTGTTTGTTCCATCATGGCATTTCCGCCGTCCCTGCGAAAAGGGCATAGACGGTGGTCATGGATTGTCGCAACGGGCCTGACAACGACAAGGGGCCGAGGGTGTGCATGGGGCGAAACCCTTGCCCATCCAGCAGCGGCGCAAGGGGTGGGCAGGCTCACGCCTTGCCCACCCCGGGCCGTCACTTCATGTGGCAGTCCTTGGCGAAGCTGTCCTGGTTCATGGTGTAGACGGTGCGCACCACCTTGGTGGTCCACTTGCCATCAGCATCCGGCACCACCTCACGCAGGTAGAAATTCTGGATGGGGAAGTGGTTGGGACCCATCTTGAAGGTGCCGCGCACCGAGGGGAAGTCCGCCTTCTCCAGCGCGGCGCGGACCGCGTCGTGATTGGAGAGATCGCCCTTCACGGTCTCGACCGCGCCCTTGATGTAGTTGATCGCGTCATAGGCCTGCGCGGCATAGAAGGAGGGATAGGTGCCGTACTTCGCCTTGAACTCGGAGACGAACTTCTTGTTGGCGGCATTGTCGAGGGTCGGATCCCAGAACTGGGTCATGCGGCTGCCGAGCACGTCGATGCCGCCGGCCTGCAGTCGCGGCAGCGACAGGGCATCGACGGTGAAGACCGTATAGAGCTTGAGCTTGTCCTTGAGACCCGCCTGCACGTACTGCTTGAGGAAGGCGCCGCCGGGCTTGCCCGGATAGAACGCGAACAGCGCTTCGGCGCCCGAGGCCTTGGCCTTGGCGAGCTCGGCCGAGAAGTCGAGCTGGCTCGGCCACTTGGTCAGATCCTTGCCCTTGATCTCGCCCT
>CAZMSA010000106.1:0-13015 GCA_964568825.1 uncultured Rhizobiaceae bacterium
CCGGTGTCGCCGAGGCAGAAATCCTTGTAGGTATTGCCGTCAGCATCGGTGAGGGTGATGCCCTCGGCCTTGTCGATGAACAACTGATGAGGGGTGCCCCATTCCGACATCCACATCATCGGGACGCCGCCCAGCCAGTGCCGAGACGCCTGTTGCGCCAGTTTGCCGGACGTCGGGTTGCGCTGGATGAACAGGGCCCGCTCGCGCTCGAGCATGGCCTCAACGGCGGTCGGGGATGACATGGGACAAAAAGCTCCAGAAGAGATGTCGAGGCTTCCACTAGCACGATCCCCGGGGGGGTCGGCAAGACAGTGAGAACAAGACCGGCAGGCCGTATGGACGGCGCAACGATTTTCTGGTTTCTAGGCGCAACCCTTTCCATCTCGCTTCAACGGAGCCCTTCATGAGCCGCATCGTCCATCTCAACGGTCAGTTTCTTCCCGAAGAAGAAGCCCGGGTCTCGATCTTTGACCGCGGTTTTGTGTTCGCCGATGGCGTTTACGAGGTGACGGCGGTAATCAACGGCAAGTTCGTCGACTATGACCCCCACATGCAGCGGCTGGAGCGGTCGCTGAAGGAATTGGACATGGCCTGGCCGTGCTCGAAAGAGGAGTTGCGCGCCGTGCATGAGGATCTCGTCAAGCATAACGGGCTCGAAGAGGGCCGCGTCTACATGCAGGTGACACGTGGGGTGGCTGAGCGCGACTTCGCCTATCCGGCCAATACGCCAGCCTCGCTCATGGCCTTCACGCAAGCCGCGGTGACCATCGCCAATCCCAAGGCGCTGACCGGGGTGGCGACTATCTCCATTCCCGATATCCGCTGGAAACGCCGCGACATCAAGTCGATCGCCCTGCTCGCCCAGTGTATGGGCAAGCAGCGCGCCGCCGAGGCCGGCGCCTACGAGGCGTGGATGGTGGAGGACGGGCACATAACAGAAGGCACCTCGTCATCGGCCTATATCGTGAAGGACGGGCGGGTCATCACCCGACCGCTCAGCAACGCCATCCTGCCCGGGGTTACCCGCCGTGCGCTGATGCGGTTGGCGGCCGATTATCAGATCATCATCGAGGAACGCGGGTTCACGCTCGCCGAAGTCCTGGGGGCGGACGAGGCGTTCATCACCTCGGCCTCGTCCTTCATCATGCCGGTTGTGCGGATGGACGGGCAGGAGATCGGAACCGGCAAACCGGGGCCCGTCACCAAGAAGCTGCGCGAAGTTTATATCGCCGCCGCCGTGGCCGCCCATTGAGTTCCGCAACGCGGTAACGCTGTTATTTCGCTGGCCAAGGCGCGCCTTGGGATTCTATGCTGACCCATCCCCGCGACCGAAGCGGGACGCCATAAAAACAAGCACGTGCAAATCAAAAGGGAGATTGCGTCACATGTTTCATGTCAGAACCCTGATGACCGCGACGGCACTCGGCGCGGTGGTCGCTCTGGCCCCGGCGGTGCAGGCCGCGGATGTCATCACACTGGGCGCGGCGGTATCGCTGACCGGCAAATATTCCACCAATGGCAAGAACACCCAGAACGGTTATGAGCTCACTACCAAGCTGATCAACGACAATGGCGGGGTGAAGGTCGGCGACAAGACCTACAAGATTCAGGTCAAGTACTACGACGACGAATCCACTCCGGCGCGCGGCGTCGAGCTGGCCGAGCGCCTGATCCAGCAGGACGGCGTGAAACTCGTGCTTGGGCCGTACTCCTCCGGCATGACCAAGGCCATGGCGCCGGTGATCGAGAAATACAAGGTGCCGATGGTGGAAGCCAACGGCGCAGCGCGCTCGCTGTTCACCAAGGGCTACAAGTATCTCTTCGCAGTGCTCAACACCTCCGACAAGTATCTGGCCTCGGCCGTCACGCTGGCGGCGGAGAACGCCGGTAATCTTGGCAAAAAGCCTGACCAGCTCACCGTGGCCGTGGCGGTCCAGAACGATCCGTTCAGCCAGGATATCCGCTCGGGTGTCATTGAGGACGCCAAGAAGGTGGGCATGAAAATCGTCATCGACGACGAGCTGCCGAAAGAGCTCAGCGACATGTCGGCGACCCTCACCAAGGTGAAGGCGCTCAAGCCCGACATGCTGGTCGTCTCGGGCCATGCCAAGGGCGCGGCGACGGCGGTGCAGCAGATCTCCGAGATGAAAGTCTATGTGCCGATCCTCGCCATGACCCATTGCGACTCGGCCAAGATTATCAAGAAGTATCCCAAGGCATCGGAATACGCGCTGTGCGCGGCGCAGTGGGACGCGGCGCTCACCTACAAGGACAAGCTGTTTGGTGACTCGGCCAACTTCGTGAAGATGTTCAAGGCCGCCTACAACTACGATCCGCCCTATCAGGCAGCGGAATCGGCAGCCGCCGTCGAAGTCTATGCCGATGCCATCTCGCGGGCTGGATCGCTCGATCCCGAAAAGGTGCGCGATGCCCTGGCGACCACCGACATGACCACCTTCTACGGTCCCATCAAGTTCGATTCGACCGGCAAGAACACCGCCAAGTCGATGGTCCTGACCCAGGTGCAGCACGGCAAGTACGTACTGGTTGCGCCGAGCAAGTGGGCCGCGGCCAAGGCCGTCATCCCGGCTCCGACTTGGGACAAGCGGTAGCGACAGCAATTGCTGACTGGCAGGCACGGCCATCGGGCCGTGCCTGTCCGCTTACCGGTTCGCTGCCGGTTGAACGGGAACAGCATTCACCCGAGCAGGTGTGATGCGAGGTGGGGCAAGACGATATGTCGGGCATGCTTTCCAACCTGCAGATCCTGACGGTTGCGCCGGTCTTCAATGTGCAGCTCATCATCGACGGGCTGCTCATCGGTGCGGTCTTTGCGCTGGCGGCCTACGGCATGGCGTTGGTGTGGGGGGTGATGAACATCATCAACATCACCCAGGGCGAGTTCGTGGTGCTCGGCGGCTACGTGGCGGTGGAATTTGCAGCACATGGCATTCATCCGCTGTTCGCGGTGCCGGTAGCGGCGGTGTTCTTGTATGTCGTTGGATGGCTTGTCTACCGGGGCGTCATCTTCCGGGTGGTGGACCAGGACCTGTTCATCTCGCTGCTCGCTACCTTCGGCATCTCAATCCTCCTGCAACAGCTCATGAACACGGTGTTCGGGGCTGATGTGCGGGTGGCCAACGCGCATCTCGATTCCTGGCAGATCCTCGGCGGCATGGTGACGGTTTCCCAGGTGAAGGTGGTTTCCTTTGTCACCTGCGTGGCTTTGGGCCTCGGGCTGATGTGGTTTCTGAAGGCCTCGCGGCTTGGACAAGCGATCCGGGCAACGGCGCAGAACGCCCGCGCAGCGCGGGTCCTGGGCATCAATACCGACCATGTCTATGCCACCACCTATGCCCTCAACGCGGCCATCTGCGGCACCGCCGGGGCGCTCATCGCCATGGCCTATACCATCCATCCCTATATCGGCCTGCCCTACACCTTGCGCTCGTTCATGATCGTCATCGTCGCCGGTCTCGGCAATCTCGGCGGGGTGATCCTGTCCGGTGTCGGGCTCGGGATTGCGGAGAATTATGCCGGCTTCATCCTCGGCGCACAGTTTCAGCTTGCCTTCGTCTTCCTGCTGCTGGTGGCGGTGCTCGTGGTGCGGAACTGGTGTCTGCAGCGGCAAAGGCGCTACCTCAAATGAGCATGGGACCGACAATGACGGGCGGTACCCGCGTTGCTGTCTGGGGGGCGCTACTGGCTCTGGGGCTGGCGGCGCCGTTTCTCTTTCCGGCCTATCTGCAGCAGATCGCCACGCTGTGGCTGTTCGTGGTCTTTGCCCTCACCTGGGACCTGGTAGGCGGCCAGATGGGGTACAACTCCTTCGGCAATGTGGTGTTCGTGGGCGTGGGTATGTATGGCTGCGCGGTCACCCAGATCGGCCTGTTCTATTCCGTCGGCGCCTATACTGCGGCGCGCGGCGGCGGCACTGAATTCGTCTTCAACATGCCGCAATATCTCGGCGGCCTCGCTACCGGGGTGGTGGCCGGCGGCCTCCTGGCGGTGGTGACGGCGCTGGTGCTGGGCTCGCTGGTGCTCGGCATGCGCGGGCATTATTTCGCCATCTGCACCCTCGGGCTCGGTGTGGCGGCCGGCGAACTGGCGGCTGGCTGGAACTGGATCGGCGCCGGCTCCGGCATGACGGCGCCCACCGCGCCCGACGCTCTCGATGTCAACAGCTTCTACTACTACCTCTGCTTCATCCTGGCCGTCGTCACCTTCTTTGCCACGCGCTGGCTGTTGTCCACCCGCTTCGGGCTTGCCATCAACGCCATTCGCGACGATGAGGACAAGGCGGAAGCCATGGGCCTTCCGACCACCCGCCTCAAGGTAGCGGCGTGGATGTTTTCCGGCTTCTTCCTTGGGCTCGCCGGCGGTATCTACGGCAACATGAACCGCTTCATCGATCCGAACGACCTGGCATTTGCCGGTTCCACCATCGGGGTGTGGATGGTGCTGATGGCCATCCTCGGCGGCAAGGGCACGCTGTGGGGGCCGGTGATCGGCGCGGCGGTGTTCCAGGTATTCAAGGAACTGTTCTGGACCTACCTTCTGGGCTGGCAACGGGTGGCGCTGGGCCTGCTCATCGTGCTGATCGTGGTGTTCTTCCCGCAAGGCATCCTCGGCTATCTGCGCGAGCGGTTCCCGGCGCTGTTCGGCCATACGATTGATCCCGACCCGGCTGGTGCCAGCGAACCGGAGGAGGCCCGCCCATGAGCGCCCTTCTGGAAGTGTCGGGTGTCTCAAAATCGTTCGGCGGCGTCAGGGCCAATGACAACATCTCGCTGAAGGTGGATGACGGGCGCATCATCGGCCTCATCGGGCCCAACGGTTCGGGGAAGACGACGCTGTTTTCCTCCATCGTCGGGTTCCACCCCATCGATGGCGGCTCGATTCGCTTCGAGGGCAAGGAAATCTCGCAGAATACGGTGCCGGAAATTGCCCGCATGGGGTTGCTTCGCACCTTCCAGCAGACCCGCATCTATTCCAAGATGACCTGCGTGGAGAACATGCTGATCTCGCGCTCCATGCGCGGACGCGCCTTCACCGACTTCTTCCGCCAGCGCTCTTCACAGAAGGTGGATCGGGCCGATGACCTGCTGGAGTTCGTCGGGCTTTTCTCCAAGCGCAACCTGATGGCCGGTTCATTGTCGTTCGGCCAGCAAAAGCTGCTGGAATTTGCCATGGCGCTGATGAGCGAGCCGAAGATGCTGATGTTGGATGAGCCTACCGCTGGCATCAATCCGACCCTCATTAATGGCCTCATCGACCGCCTGAGGCGCGCCAACGCCGAGTTCGGGATCACCTTGTTCGTCATCGAACACAACATGCGGGTTATCATGAACCTCGCCGAGCACATCTATTGCCTCGCCCATGGCGAGCTGCTGGCCGAAGGACCTCCTGAGGCAATCCAGAATGACCAGCGCGTCGTCGATGCCTATCTGGGGACGCACTGATGGCCGGACCGACCAAAAAGCCGGCGAAGAAGAAATCCGTTTCCGGCTACGGCAAGGGCAGCGTCGATGCGGTGATGTCGGTGGATGCGGTGGCGCGCGAAGCCCAGCGCATCAAGCAAGCCGCCCCCGGCAAGGACGACCTGGCAAAGCTCTGCGGCGGCGAAGTGTTTCTTGCCATCGACGATCTGCGCGCCGGCTATGGGCGCATGGAGATCCTGCACGGGGTGGACCTGAGGGTCGGCAAGGGCCAGTCGTTGTGCCTCATCGGTCCCAACGGGGCCGGCAAGTCGACGGTGCTGCATTCGATCTTCGGTTTTACCAATATCTTCTCCGGGGCGATCACTGTCGGCGGCAAGAACGTGACGGCGCAGAAGCCTAGCGACAAGCTGAAAGGGGCCGGCATCGCCTATATCCTGCAGGACAACTCGGTGTTCCCCGACATGACGGTGGAAGAGAACCTGTGGATGGGCGGCTTCCTGAAGGACCGCCCCAACGAGGCCAAGGAGGCGGCGGAAAAGGTGTTCCAGAAATATAGCCGCCTGGCCGAGCGGCGGAGCCATCCCGCGCGCGTCCTGTCGGGTGGCGAACGGCGGCTGCTGGAAATCTCCCGCGCGCTGGTGATGAACCCCGAAATCCTGCTGGTCGACGAACCGTCCATCGGCCTTGAACCGCGTTTCATCGACATGGTGTTCGATATCCTCGACGACCTCCAGCACACCGAGGGCAAAACCATCGTGATGGTCGAACAGAACGCCAAGAAGGGCCTCGAGTTCGCCGATCTTGGCTATGTGCTGGTGTCCGGCGAACTGGCCAAGGCGGGCAAGGGCGACGATCTGTTGCAGGACGCCGAAGTGGGCCGTTTGTTCCTTGGCGGTTGAGGTGGCGCTTTCAATGGTACGAGTCATTTCAAGGGCTTGGCGGCATTCCCTCATAACCTGAATCAAGACCAAGCCGGGAGGGGCGGAAACTTCATGCTGAGGCAGAAGCTGCAAAGCGGCGCGTTCGTCATCACCGCCGAGGTCACACCGCCGCTTGCGGCCTCGCGCGATGCCGTCCTGAAGCGCGCCGATGCGCTCAACGGTCTGGCCGATGCCGTCAATGTCACCGATGCGGCCAGTGCACGGGTGTCGGTCTCCAGTTTTGCGGCTGCCGCCATCCTGGCCCAGGCCGGCATCGAGCCGGTGGCGCAGATGACCTGTCGCGACCGCAACCGCATCGCGCTGGCCGGCGACCTGCTTGGGGCGGCGGCACAAGGGGTGACGAACTTCCTCATCCTGCATGGCGACGATCCCCGCACCGGGGACATGCCGGAGGCCAAGCCGGTGTTCGATCTCGATTCACGTGGCGTCATGGCGATGGCGCGCGACATGCGCGATCTCGGCACCCTGCCTTCTGGACGCAACATCGACCCGCGGCCGGACTTCCACATCGGTTGCGCCGATGCACCCAGCGATCCCGCCGAGGACTGGCTGCCCACCGGTCTCGAGGCCAAGAGTGCTGCCGGTGCCGATTTCGCCCAGACCCAGTTCTGCTTCGATATCGAAATCGCCAGGCGCTATTTCGCTCGCCTCGGCGAGGCCGGCATCACCCGGCGGATGAAGTTCATTGTCGGCGTCGGCCCTTTGCTTTCGGTGCGCCAGGCCCGCTTCATGAACGACAACCTTTATGGCGTCTCGATTCCGCCGTCGATCATGGAGCGTATGGAAAGAGCCGGCGACGAGCGCGCCGAGGGCCGGGCGATTTGCGTGGAACTGATGGGTGCGCTTGCCGAAGTCGATGGCATTTCAGGCGTCCACATCATGGCGCCCATGCAGTCGGCCGAGGCCATCGCCGCCACCATCAAGACCTCCGGCCTTCGGGGTTGACGACGGCTGGACGACGGTGCGCAATGACCGGCATGCAACTGGACATCAGACCCCTCGAAGGCGATGGCGTGGCAACGGCGGTGGAATGGGCGCGGCTGGAGGGCTGGAACCCCGGCCTTGATGATGCCGCCGCCTTCCATGCCGCCGACAGCAAGGGCTTTCTCGGCCTCTACGCCGGTGGCGAACTTGCCGCCACCATCTCCGCGGTTACCTATGGCGGTCAATTTGCCTTCGTGGGCTTTTACATCTGCCGGCCGGAATTTCGCGGGCGGGGGTGGGGGCTGCGGCTGTGGACCGCGGCGCTGGCCGGTATCGAGGGGCTCACCGCCGGTCTCGATGGTGTGGTCGCCCAGCAGCACAACTATGCCAGGTCCGGCTTTGTGCTTGCCCACCGCAATGTCCGCTACGGCGGCACAGCCACGGTGCCCGACGCCCGGCGCAAGGCACGCTTGAGGTCGTTGACGGCCCACGATGCGGCCATGCTGGTTGACTTCGAGGCGCGCGAACGGCTGTTTCCGGCACCGCGCCCAGACTTCCTCGCGGCGTGGCTCGGCATGCCGGGGGTCCTTGGGCTCGGGCTCCTTGAGGACGATAGTCTGACCGGTTATGGGGTGATCCGCCGCTGCCATGCGGGCCACAAGATCGGCCCGCTGTTTGCGCGCAGCGATGAGGAAGCCTTGCTCCTGGTGGCTCCACTGCTCGAAAGGTGCAAGGGCGACGAGGTTTTCCTGGATGTGCCTGAAACCAATCCGGCGGCTGTCGCACTGGCGCGCTGGTTGGGGCTTCATCCCGTCTTCGAGACGGCGCGCATGTACAAGGGCAAGCCGCCCGATCTCGATCCGTCGCAGATTTTCGGGATCACCACGTTTGAACTCGGTTGAGGCAGTGTTGAGGATCAGGCTTGCGGCACCCACTTCCTGCCGCATTCGTCATGCAAAATCAGGGTCGAAATCTCTCGTTGCGCGCCTATATACAGGAATGATGGATGCAGGGCCGGCTCGCGCCTTGCTCCGGTGACCCTGTGTACCCCAGTAAGGAGCGAAAGGATACGCAATGTCATATTTGTGTTGTCTGCCTTGGAAAAAACTCGGCCTTGCAGCCGCGATCGCCGGCGGTACCCAGATAGCCGCCCTATGCGGGGCTTCGGCGATGACCCTGGCGGTAGCGCCGGGTGCCGCGCTGCAGGTCTCCCATCCCGATGGCAACGTCATTCAAGTGACGGAAAAGAAGAAGAAACGCCATTACCGTAACTGGAATGAGTATCACAGATATCACGGCGGTCATCGTTATCGGGATCGCCGCGATGGCTACACTTACTACTATGGCGGCTATTACTACGCCGAGCCGTGGTGGACAGTGGTCGTCCCGCTTCCCGTCATCACGCTTCCAGGCCTGTCGATCCAAATCAACTAGAGCGCCGCGATACCCTGCTCGCTGTCATGCCCGCCTTTTTTGGGCATGGCAGCGCTGTGACGTGGCCGGCAGGAGCCTGCGCCTCACAAATTTCCCTTCACGCACTTCCTGGCGAGGGTCTTGTACTGGGCTTGGCTGAACTGGATGGGGTTGCCACCGGCCGAGGGGTCCTTGATGGCCATGGCCGCCACTTCACCCAGGCGCTTGTCGTCGATGCCGATCTCCTTCAGCGCGTGGGGGATGCCGATGTCCTTCCTGAGTTTCACCACCCATTTCACAAAGCCGTCGAAGCCGCCCTTGATACCGAGATAATGGGCGGCGCGCTCGATTGCGTCGTCGATCTTCTTGCGGTTGGCGATCAGCACATAGGGCATGATGATGCCGTTGAGCAGGCCGTGATGGGCATCGTAGAGGCCGCCGAAGGGGTGTGACAGGGCATGGATGGCCCCGAGGCCGCGCTGGAAGGCGGTGGCGCCCATGGCAGACGCCATCAGCATGTTGCCGCGCGCCTCGATGTCGCGTGGCTTTTTCACCGCGATGACGAGGTTTTCCTTCACCAGGCGCATGCCTTCGAGCGCCACGCCGGCAGCCAGCGGGTTGTAGAATGGGGCGCAATAGGCCTCCAGATTGTGGGCAAGGGCGTCCATGCCGGTCGCCGCCGTCAGCTTCACTGGCAGGCCGACGGTGAGTTCGGGATCGAGCAGGGCAAAGTGCGGCATCAGCTGCGGATGGAAGATGATCTTCTTTTCATGGGTTGCCGGGTGAGTGATGACGCCGGCGCGGCCGACCTCGGAGCCGGTGCCGGCGGTGGTCGGCACGGCAATGATTGGGGCGATGCCCTTGGTGTTGGCGCGGGTCCACCAGTCACCGATGTCTTCGAAGTCGAAGATCGAGCGGGTCTGGCACTGCATCAGGGCCACCAGCTTGCCGACGTCGAGGCCGGAGCCGCCGCCCAGCGCGATGACGCCATCATGGCGGCCGGCCTTGAAGGCGGCCACCCCGTCCTTGACGTTCTGCTCGACCGGGTTGGGGCGCACCTCGCAGAACAGGCCGACCCGGAGATTGGCCTTGTCCAGATCGGCGAGGATCTGCTTGACCATGGGCATGGCGGCAAGCCCCGGGTCGGTGACCAGCAACGGACGCTGCATGCCGGCCTCGCGGCACAGATGTGCCAGCTCGGCAATGCGGCCGGCGCCGAACTTGATGGCGGTCGGGAAATTGATGTTGGCGCTGGTCATGCTTGGCTCCGTCAAAATACCGCGGAGCCTGATGCCGGCTCCTGATCATTGGGGCGCCGCTTGCGGCCGAACCGCGGTCCAGACCCTGGATAGGTGAAGTGATCACGCCGCCCGGCGAATACATGCCGCAGAACCGGCGGCTTGTCCATGCATTCGGGCCAGCTTGAGTGTAAATTGCCGGACAACCGTGATACTCAACAGGGCTTGGGGCGTAAGCCAAGCCGGGGAGGGTCAGTGAATGGCGTCGGGTTTTGATTATGTAATTGTCGGGTCGGGTTCGGCGGGCTCGGTGATCGCGGCGCGTCTGGCCGAAGACGGACGCTACAGCGTCTGCGTGCTGGAATATGGCGGCAGCGACCGAGGGCCATTCATCCAGATGCCAGCGGCGCTCTCCTATCCCATGAACATGAAGACCTATGATTGGGGCTTCCAGTCCGACCCGGAACCGCACCTGGGCGGCCGCCGCCTGGTGACACCGCGCGGAAAAGTGATCGGCGGGTCGTCTTCGATCAACGGCATGGTCTATGTACGCGGCCATGCCCGCGATTTCGATAGCTGGGAAGCCATGGGCGCCAAGGGCTGGGGCTATCGCCACGTCCTTCCCTATTACAAGCGCATGGAGCATTCGCACGGCGGCGAGGAAGGCTGGCGCGGCACCGATGGGCCGATGCATGTCACTCGCGGCCGTCTCACCAATCCGCTTTATCGCGCCTTCGTCGAGGCCGGCCGCGAGGCGGGCTATCCGGTGACGCCTGACTATAACGGACGCCAGCAGGAAGGCTTTGGCGAAATGGAGATGACCGTGTGGAACGGGGTGCGCTGGTCGGCCGCCAACGCTTATCTCAAGCCCGCTCTGAAAACCGGCCGCATCGATCTCACCACCCGCGCCTTTGCCCGCCGGGTCGTCTTCGAGGGCAAAAAGGCCGTGGGGGTCGAATATGAGCGCGGTGGCAAGATCGAAACGGTACGGGCAAACCGTGAGGTCATCATCGCGGCCTCGGCCATCAACTCGCCAAAGCTGTTGCAGCTGTCGGGCATCGGCGATGCCGAGGTGCTGAAGGCGGCCGGGGTCGCGCCGCTGGTTCATCGCCCCGGGGTGGGCGGCAACCTGCACGACCATCTGGAAGTCTATTTCCAGATCGAGTGCCTGCAGCCGGTGACCCTCAACCCGCAATTCAACCTCGTCTCCAAGGGTCTTGTCGGCCTGCGCTGGCTGTTGTTCAAGTCGGGTCTGGGGGCGACCAACCATTTCGAATCCTGTGGCTTCATCCGTTCGGCCGCCGGCATCGAATACCCGGATATCCAGTACCACTTCCTGCCGGCGGCGGTGCGTTATGACGGCAAGAAGGTGGCGGGTGCGGCACACGGCTTCCAGGTGCATGTGGGGCCGATGCGGACAAAATCGCGCGGGCATGTGCGGATCAAATCGGACGACCCGCGCGCGGCGCCGTCGATCCTCTTCAACTATATGTCGCATCCCAACGACTGGACGGAGTTCCGCTCGGCCATCCGGCTGACGCGAGAGCTGTTTACCCAGGACGCCATGAAGCCGTTCGCCGGGCGCGAACTGCAGCCGGGTAGCGATATCGAGAGCGACGAGGCGATCGACGGTTTCGTGCGCGAAGAATGCGAGAGCGCCTATCACCCGTGCGGCACCTGCCGTATGGGCGCCGCCGACGATCCCATGGCTGTGGTCGATCCGGAATGCCGGGTGATCGGGGTGGAGGGCTTGCGTGTCGCTGACTCGTCGATCTTCCCGCAGATCACCAACGGCAATCTCAATGGCCCGTCGCTGATGACGGGAGAAAAGGCGTCGGATCACATCCTCGGCCGCGAACCGCTGGCGCCGTCGAACCAGACGCCGTGGATCAATCCGGAGTGGGAGACCAGCCAGCGTTGAGACATTGATTCCGCTCAATGGCGCAACTGCCCTGCTCTCAACGAAAATCCCGTGATCGCGGGATGGTGCGCACGTTGCGCGGATGCCTTGCTGCGGGTTGGCGCAGGTCGTAGCCGGGGCGTGCCACCTCGTCGGCGCGGGCCAGCGGGTTGGCGAACTTTTTGGGCTCGGCCATCAGCAACGACAGCCACGAGGTGCGGTCCTCGATGCGGTTCGCCACCACGTGGATGATGTCGCCGGCGCGCTGGATGCGGCCCTTCACCAGCATCAACCGGGCGCCCATCACCATGGGCCGGAAGCGTTCCAGCACCCTGGGCCACACCACGATGTTGGCCACTGAATAGTCATCCTCCAGGGTGGCGAAGACCACGCCCTTGGCGCTGCCGGGACGCTGGCGCACCAGCACGATGCCGGCGATGGTAACGGCTTGCGCATCGCGCATCTGTTTCAAGGCGGCATTGTCGGTGACGCCTTCAGCCGTTGCCATCTCACGCAGGAAGCTCATGGGGTGGGCTTTCAGGGAAAGCTTCAGCGTCTGGTAGTCGTTGACCACATGCTCGCCCGCCGGCATTTCGGGCAGCGTCACGGGGAGGTCGGCGCCTGCATCGCTCGTCTCGACATGGGCGAACAGCGGCAGAGGTTTGGCTTTGCTGAGCGCCTTCACCTCCCACAGGGCCTGGCGGCGATCGAGGCCGGAGGAGCGGAAGGCATCCGCCGCCGCCAGCCGCTCCAGCGCCGAAACGGGAATTCCGGCGCGGTGGAGGGCGGAGGGGTTGCGGAAAGCCATTTCCGCTACTTGTTGCCCATCGGCCTCCTTCAAGCCATCGACAAGCCTGAAGCCGAGACGCAAGGCGGGAGCCTTTGCCTCCTTGCTTGCGGCCGCTTCCAATGTGCAATCCCAGCCTGAAAACCCGGTATCGGGCGGGCGCACCTCGACCCCGTGCTCGCGCGCGTCGCGGACGATCTGGGCGGGGGCGTAAAAGCCCATGGGCTGCGAATTCAACAGCCCACAGGCGAACACCGCCGGGTAATGGCATTTCAGCCAGGCCGAAACATAGACCAGATGGGCAAAGCTGGCGGCATGGCTTTCCGGGAAACCATATTCGCCGAACCCCTTGATCTGGTTGAAGCAGCGCC
>CAZMSA010000107.1:0-12361 GCA_964568825.1 uncultured Rhizobiaceae bacterium
GTCACCAAGCCGGCGCGCGAATTCACCGACAATCTCGGCCGCCGCAAGTTCAAGGGCAACATGGATATCGAACTGGCCGTCGACGTCATGCGTCTGGCCGACTCGATCGACCATGTGGTGCTGTTTTCCGGCGATGGCGATTTCCGCAGCCTGGTGGAGGCGGTGCAGGCCAAAGGCAAGCGCGTATCGGTCGTCTCGACGCTGGCCACCCGTCCGCCCATGGTAGCCGACGACCTGCGCCGCCAAGCCGACCAGTTCATCGACCTAACGGACATGCGCGACGATATCGGCCGCGCGCCCAACGACCGTGACAATCGGCGCAACGAACGCGCCGCGCCCGACGAAGAGGCTGACGACGAGTTCGAAGAGGACTGATGCGGTGAAGGTCGATCCCGCTTCGGCAACCCGGCCTGACAGGGACTGCCCTCTTTGCCCGCGCCTTGCCGCCTTCCGCCACCAGCAGCGCGCCGCCAATCCCTTCTGGCACAATGCGCCCGTCCCCTCCTTCGGCGATCTTGATGCCCGTTTGCTGGTGGTCGGCCTGGCACCCGGCCTGCGCGGCGCCAATCGTACCGGCCGGCCGTTCACCGGCGACTATGCCGGCGACCTGCTCTACGGCACCCTGTCGAAGTTCGGTTTCAGCCGCGGCACCTTTGCCGCCGATCCGGGTGATGGGCTCGAACTGGTTGACTGCCTCATTACCAATGCAGTGCGCTGCGTGCCGCCCGCCAACAAGCCGACACCGGCTGAAATTCGCACCTGCAACGCGTTTCTCACCGCCCGGATCGCCGCCCTGCCCCGTCTCAGGGCTATCGTGGCGCTCGGACGCATCGCCCATGACGCTACTCTCGATGCCCTGGGGGAACGGCGCTCCGCGTACCGTTTCGCGCACGGCGCCCGTCATCAATTGGGTCCTTTGCAGCTTTTCGACAGCTATCATTGCTCGCGCTACAACACCAACACCAACCGCCTGACGCCGGCGATGTTCGAGGCGGTGTTCAGTGCCGTGTCGGAGTCGCTCGACGGCGGCGCGCAAAGGCCCTGAGGCTGCATCAGCCGCGCTCGCGCATGATGCGCGCCTTGTCGCGTTCCCAGTCGCGCTTTTTCTCGGTCTCGCGCTTGTCGTGCAGCTTCTTGCCGCGGGCCAGCGCCAGTTGCAGCTTGGCAACGCCGCGGGCGTTGAAATACAGCTTCAGCGGCACGATCGTCAGGCCCTCACGCGCCACCGCGCCACTCAGCCGTTCGATTTCCCGCCTGTGCATCAACAGCTTGCGTCGTCTTCTTGGCTCGTGATTGAAGCGATTGCCGAGCTTGTACTGGGGGATGTAGCTGTTGATCAGGAAGAGTTCGCCGCCCTCCGGCGAGGCATAGGATTCCTGGATGTTGCCGCGGTTCTGGCGCAGCGACTTGACCTCAGTACCGTAGAGTTGCAGCCCGGCCTCGAAGGTTTCCAGCAATTCGTAATTGAAGCGCGCCCGGCGGTTTTCGGCGACAATCTTGCGGTTGTCGCCGTCCCGCGGCGCCCCGCCGCCTTTCGCCATGCGAATTGCCCCTAGTTCAACAGCCCGGCATGCACCATGGCTTCGCGCACCTGCTTCTTGGTGGCTTCCCCAGCGGGCACCAGCGGCAGGCGGATGTCGGGCAGGCACAGATCGAGAAGGCTGGCGGCATATTTGACCGGCGCCGGGCTGGTTTCAACAAACAGCGCGGTATGCAGCGGCATCAGCCGGTCCTGGAGGCGCAACGCCTTGGCGTAATCGCCCTTCAGCGTCGCTTCCTGGAACTCGGCGCACAGGCGTGGCGCCACGTTGGCCGTCACCGAGATACAGCCGGTTCCGCCGTGGGCATTGAAGCCGAGCGCGGTTCCATCCTCACCGGAAAGCTGGATGAACTGTTCGCCCGTCATCTGGCGCTGGCGACTCGGCCGCGTCAGGTCGGCGGTGGCGTCCTTGATGCCGACGATGTTGGGGCAATCGCCGGCCAGCCGGTCGATGGTCTCCAAGGCGATATTGGTGACCGTGCGCGCCGGCACGTTATAGATGAAGATCGGCAGGCTCACCGCCGAAGCGACGGCCTTGAAGTGGGCGTAAAGCCCGTCCTGGGTCGGCTTGTTGTAATAGGGCACCACCACCAGGGCGGCATCGGCGCCGGCGGTCTCGGCGTGGCGGGTCAGCTGGATGGCTTCTTCGGTGCTGTTGGAGCCCGTCCCGGCGATCACCGGGATGCGGCCCGCCACCGTCTCCACGGCGATTTCGACCACCAGCTTGTGTTCGTCATGGCTGAGCGTCGGGCTTTCACCCGTCGTCCCCACCGGCACGACGGCATCGGAGCCCTCACGGATGTGCCATTCGATGATTTTGCGGAATGCGGTCTCGTCCACCTTGCCGTTGCGAAAAGGTGTAATGAGCGCGGGTATTGATCCCTTGAACGTCACCGGGGCACACTCCTCAACAATTTGGAAACCATAGGACCCTAGGGTTGAAGGCGGCAACATAGTCGCTATGGTCAATATCGGCAAGGCGATAGACCAACAGGCCCAGTCACACGAACGCCGATTTGTTGGGCTAGCAATTCACCCGCAAGCACTGTCGGACAGGAAATCCCATGCTCTCATCAACTGCCCGCGCGTTGGCCACCCGCTCACTGGCGATGGCGCTGCTGGCCGGCTTGCTGATTGTCGCTCCCACCTCACGCTCGCATGCCGCCCGCAACAACAGCCAGTTCGACGCCCAGAGCGATTTCACCCGCGGCCATCGCTCCAACGCTCGCTCGGCCAGCCTTTCGGTCAAGGCCATCGATGCCGCGCTCGATGCCAAGTACGACCGGGCCCAGGAACTGGCGGCGAAGTCGGGCGATCCGCTGGCGGCCAAGCTCATCGAATGGATCAACCTGCGCGACAACTGGGCCAAGGCCGGCTACGATCGGCTGGTGGTGTTCATCACCGCCAACCCCGATTGGCCCTTCGTCACCACCCTGCAGCGGCGGGCTGAATATCTGCTGTTCAGCCAGAAGGCGGCACCCGATGTCATCGAGCACCACTTCGCCCGCTTCAAGCCGTTGTCTCCCGAGGCTCATGTGGCGCTGGCCCGCGCGGCGTTGGCGCGCGGCGACAAGGCTGAAGCCCGCCGCCAGGCGCTCGATGCCTGGCTGGACCCCGACCTGAGCACCGCCGGTCGCGATGCCGTCATTTCCGACCTTTCCGGGCTCCTCAAGCCGGCCGACCACGAATTGCGTCTGTGGCGGCTCATCTACGCCCAGGAGACCAATGCCGCAGTGGCGACCGCCGGCCTCATCGGCCGCTCGTACGTGGCCGCCGCCAAGTGCGCGCGCGAACTGATCCGCGTGCGTTCATACGGCCTGAAGCTCTATCGCCACCTGCCCGCTTCGATGCGAAATCAGCAGGCCATTCAATATGCACTGGCCCGCTACTACCGAAAGACCGGCAAATACAACCGGGCGCTGGCCATTCTCCTCAAGCAGCCTACCAGCCACGACAAGCTCATCGACCCGGACGCGTGGTGGGTCGAGCGCCGGCTCATCGCCCGCCTGCTGCTGGGTCCGGACAACCGCAAATATTGGCACGATGCCTATAAGCTGGCAGCCGCCAACGGTTACAGCCGCGGGCCGGAATTCGAGGAAGGCGAGTTTCTCGCCGGATGGATCGCGCTCAGAAAGCTGGGTGATGCAAAGACCGCGCTCCGGCATTTCAGCCGCATTGCGCCGCTGGCCACTTCGCGTACCCAGCAGGCGCGCGGCGCCTATTGGGAAGGCCGGGCGTGGCTGGCACTGGGCAACAAGGCCAAGGCGGATGCCGCGCTGAAGCTGGCCGCACAAACACCGACGGTCTATTATGGCCTGCTGGCGCGCGAGGCGCTTGGCCTCGGCTCCACCCCCATCAAGATCAACACCGGCAACGCCAACGCCGCGGTGGAGAAGAAGGTGGCAGGAGATGAACTGGTCCGCGCGTTCAAGTTGTTGTCCGATGCCGGCGGCGAGACCGAGATGCGCGCCTTCACATGGGCGCTGGCGGCACACTTCCGCAATGCCGACGAAGCCGACGCGGTGGCAGTGATCATCGCCAAGGAAGCCGACCCCTTTCTGACCTTGCGGTTCGCCAAGGCCGAGTCGCACTACGGCATCGACATCGACGACTGGAGCTATCCCATCACCGCCATGCCCAAATGGAAGCGGATCGGCGATCCGGTCGAACAGGCACTGGTCTATGGCCTGTCGCGTCAGGAGAGCGAGTTCAACGCTGACGCCCACAGCCATTCCGGCGCCAGGGGCTTGATGCAGCTCATGCCCGGCACCGCCAGATTGATTGCCCGCCAATATCGCGTGCGCTACTCCAAGTCCAAGCTGACCAGCGATCCCTCCTACAATGTCATGCTGGCGGCGGCGCATCTCGGCGACCTGATCGACCGCTTCGACGGCTCCTACATCCTGACGCTCGTCGGCTACAACGCCGGGCCCGGGCGCGCCCAGCAGTTTATCGACATGTATGGCGATCCGCGCGATCCCAAGGTCGATCCCATCGACTGGGTCGAGGAGATACCGATCACCGAAACCCGCATCTACGTGCAGAAAGTGCTGCAGAACATCCATGTGTACCGCAGCCGTCTCGACCCCAAGAGCATGATCTCGATGCGGGCCGACCTGGCGCGCGGGTCGAAGATTTCCGGCACCATCGTCGTGCCGGATGTAAAGGGCAAGAAAGCCTGCGGGGCCGGCGGCACCGACTCAATCGCCGCGCTGATCCACAATTGCTGATGAATTTGCCGGGCGATCGCCTTTTGCGCATTTGGTGACATTCTTCCTGCTCATGTGTTAACTAGGATAGAGCCTGAAATCTCAGGTTTTCCTAGCTGAGGCATGAGTCGATCGCATGGCCATCGCGTTGCACAAAACCCTGCCGCCCACCAATAGCCTGGTGGTGTTCGAAGCCGCCGCGCGGCACATGAACTTCACCCGCGCGGCGCTTGAACTCGAAGTCACGCAGTCCGCGGTGAGCCGCCAGATCCAGCTGCTCGAAGATCATCTGGGCATCGCGCTGTTCCAGCGCCAGTCACGCGGCCTGGTCCTGACGCGCGAAGGCGAGCGGTTGCACCGGGCGGTCGCCATGGGGCTGGAGCATATCGCCAACGTCGCCGCCGACCTCAGGCGCAATCGCGGGCCCGGCGAACTTACGGTGGCGACTTCGGTCACCTTCGCCTCCTACTGGCTGATGGCACGCATCGCCAAGTTCCGCGCCGCCCACCCGGAAGTCGAATTGCGGCTCTATGCCTCTTCCCCGGTCTATGACCTGGCGGCCGAAGGCATCGACATTGCGGTGCGCTACGGCGCCGGCGAGTGGCCGGGGGTGGAGGCAACCCGCCTGTTCGGTGACGAGATCTGGCCGGTCTGCTCGCCGCGTTACCTGAAAGGCCGCAAGCCCCCGCAGACGTGCGCCGACCTCCTCGATGAGACCCTCCTCAATCTGGAGAAATTCGACCGCAACTGGGTGACCTGGGAGATGTTCCTCAGCGCCCATGGCATTTCCGACGAGCCGCGCCACCGCGGATTGACCTATGACAATTACATGGTGCTCATCCAGTCGGCGCTGCGCGGAGAAGGCATTGCCTTGTGTGGGCGGCGGCTGGCGGAGGAGTTTCTGGCGCAGGGCGATCTGGTGCGGCCGATTGCCGATTCCCTCAGGTCGGACCGCGGCTTCTATCTCATCCGGCCGCGCGAAAAGCAGATGAGCCACACCGCCCGCCAGTTCCACGACTGGCTGCTCGACGAGGCCCACCAGCCGGCCTGAAGGTCAGACCCAACCCTTGAAGCGGAAATAGGCATAAGGCAACACGGCCGACAGGACCATCAGGCCGATTGAAAGCGGGTAGCCGAAAGACCAGTGCAGCTCCGGCATGATGTCGAAATTCATGCCGTAGATGGACGCGATCAGCGTCGGCGGAAGGAACACGCCCGCCCCCACGGAAAACGCCTTGATGATGTTGTTCTGCTCGATGGTGATCATGCCCAGCGTGGCATCGAGCAGGAAGCTGATCTTGTTGGACAGGAACGAGGCGTGGTCGGTGAGCGAGGTGATGTCGCGCTGCAGGGTCTTCAGGTGCGATTGGGTGCCCCGCGCCTTGGCGTCCTTGCGGGTCTTCTCCGACGAGGCCACCACGGCCGGGATAAAGGCGACGATGCGGGCCAGCGTCACCAGGCTTTCGCGCACGTTGGAGGTAAAGTCGCCCTCACCGCCGAGGCGCGACAGCAGCGCATAGAAGTCGCGGCCACGAGTAAACTCGTGCAGGAAGACCTCCGACGAAGTCTCGGTGACGATGCCGCCGACGCGTTCGAGATGATCGGCCAACCGGTCGACGATGGCTTCCAGCAGTCCGACAAGGACGCCTTCGCCGCTCGCCGGACACTGGTCGGCATCGCCGGCTGCACGGCGCACGTACAACTCAAGGGCCTTGGGCTCGCAATGGCGCACCGTCACCAGCCGGTTGTCGTTGAGGATGAAGGTGACGGGGTCCATTTCCGGCTTGTCGGCGTCGGCCCTGACGATCAGCGTAGCGGTCATGAAAGCCGCCCGTCCACGTACATAGAGCCGGCTGGAGGCCTCGATCTCGGCCAGCTTCTCGCGCACCGGGATGTCGATGCCGAGAGCCGCCTCGACGGCGACTTCCTCATCGCTGCTCGGGTTGAGCAAGTCGATCCACACCATATCGGCACCGAGGCTGGTGCCGGGCATCCAGGCTTGCTCGGCAAGGACCCCTGAGGCATTGGAATAGACGCGGATCATGCCGCCAACCCTGCCGCAATCCGCTCCGTCCCACAAGCAGGAATGGCGCTTGCCGATGCCTTGCCCGTGCCGCCGTTTCGGCCTATTGCAGCGGGCATGTCCAGCCTTTCTCCAGTACATGTGGTAGGCGGCGGCTTGGCCGGTTCGGAGGCTGCGTGGCAACTTGCCATAGCGGGGGTGCCGGTGGTGCTGCACGAGATGCGCCCGAAGCGCGGTACCGAGGCGCATCAAACCGGCGATCTGGCGGAGCTTGTGTGCTCCAATTCGTTTCGCGCCGACGATGACGAACTCAACGCCGTCGGCCTGCTGCATTGGGAAATGCGCCGGCTTTCATCGCTCGTCATGGCTTCGGCCGACGCCGCGCGGCTGCCGGCGGGTGGGGCGCTGGCGGTTGACCGCGAAGGCTTTGCCCGGCACATCACCGAAACGCTCGATCGTCATCCGCTGATCGACATCCGCCGCGAGGAAGTCGAGTGCCTGCCGCCGCCGGACTGGGCCCGCAGCATCATCGCTACCGGCCCGTTGACGGCACCGGGACTGGCTGAGGACCTGAGACGGCTAACCGGCGAGGACGGTCTTGCCTTCTTCGATGCCATCGCACCGATCGTCTATCGCGACAGCATCGATTTTTCCATCGCCTGGTATCAGTCGCGCTACGACAAGAAGGGGCCGGGCGGCACCGGCGCCGACTACATCAACTGCCCCATGACCCGCGATCAGTACCTTGCCTTCATCGCCGCGCTCGGAGCGGCTGAAAAGGCGAACTTTCATGAATGGGAGAAATCGACGCCCTACTTCGACGGCTGCCTGCCGATTGAGGTGATGGCCGAACGCGGACCCGAAACCCTCCGGCACGGCCCCATGAAGCCGCGCGGACTCACCAACGTGCACGATCCGCTGGTCAAGGCCTATGCCGTGGTGCAGTTGCGCCAGGACAATGCGCTCGGCACGCTCTACAACATGGTCGGCTTCCAGACGAAGCTCAAATACGGCGCGCAAGCCGCGATCTTCCGCACCATACCCGGCCTTGAGAAGGCCGAGTTCGCGCGTCTCGGCGGCCTGCATCGCAATACCTTCATCAACGCGCCGCGCCTGCTCGATGCGCACTTGCGGCTGAAGCTGCGCCCTGATCTGCGCTTTGCCGGCCAGATCACCGGGGTCGAGGGCTATGCGGAGAGTGCCGCTGTCGGACTGCTGGCCGGGCGTTTTGCGGCGGGCGAGGCATCGGGGTTCGACTTTGCCCCGCCGCCACCCACAACGGCGCTGGGGGCCCTCGTCAACCACATCACTGGCGGTCATATCGAAACCGCCGACAAGGCCACCCGCTCGTTCCAGCCGATGAACGTCAATTTCGGGCTGTTTCCGCCGGTCGCCGTTGCCGCCGGTCCCGACGGCAAACGCCCGCACGGCAAGGAAAAGCAGGTTGCCCGCAAGCGCGCCTATACCGGGCGGGCCAAGCGCGACCTCGAGGCATGGCTGACGGGCAGCGAGCGCGTGGCGGCGGAATAATTGCTATCGAGCCAAAAAGGCGATCAGAACGTCCCGGCCCGCGCCTTGCGCCACAGTCGCCACTGCCGCGCCATCTGCCCCGCCCCGGCGACAGCCTCAAGCGGGTCGAAGCCCGGCTTGCGCAGCGCTTTCAGATCGCGATCGACCAGGCTCACGGGCAGAAAGGCGGGGATGGCCGCGGCCGGGATGGTGGCGTGCAAGGTGCGAGCCTCGTCAAGGCGGCGCTCGGCATGGTCGGCCAGGTCGGCAATGACCCGCGCCATGGCGGCATCGTAGCGCCCCGAGAGGACGTGCGCGGCCGTCACGCCATGGCGGGCCAGGATGTCACCCGGCAAGAAGCATTGGCCACGGGCGCGATGCAGCGGCAGCGAACGCAAGAGACCGGTGATGCCCTGGGCGACGCCGGCCAAACCGGCCGCCGGCGCCGCCCTGGCCCCCTCCCCGCCGGCCAGCACCAGCGCCGCCATCTGGATGAGCGCCGATGCGGTTTCGCCCAGATAGCCTTCCAGATCGCCCAGTGTCGGCATGGGATCGTCATAAAGATCGCCGCGCCGTGCCTCGATCATGTTGGCAAGGCCCGAGTGCGGCAACCCGCCAGACGCGATGGCCGGCGCCAGTTCCTGTGCCACGGGATGGGTGGGGGTTTCGCCGGCATAGATGGAATCAATCACGTCGCGCCACCAGGTCAGGCGCATCTCGCCCAGTTGCGGCTCCGATACCATCTCGCGCACCCGCGCCAGTTCGACATTGAAGGCATAGAGCGCCAGAAGGCCCCGCCTGCCCGCATCGGGCGCCAGCAGAGCGGCGAGGAAACGGTCCTTGTCGGCCGCCCTGACCAGATGGAGGCAATGGCTGGCGGCATCGGATGGCATGGCGCTCATGTCTTCGGCTTGAAGATGAGATCAACAGCGATCAGGGCCGCGGCGACCGGGCGTTGCTCGCCGAGCAGGATGTTATAGGTCCTCACCGCGGCGCCCGTTGCCATGCATTCGAGGCCAATGCCTTCGGCCGCAAACCGTCGTTCCACCTCGCGCGATGGCCAGTGCTGTGCATCGCCGGTGCCGAACAGCACGAAGCCGATCTCGTCGCGGGCCTCGAATATTCTGGAAAAGCTCAGCACCGAAACGTCCAGCATGCCCTTGACGTCCCAGCCGTGGATTCCTGCCGGCAACAGCAGGATGGATCCCTGGTGCGACATACCGGCTAAGCGGAAGCCGAAATTGCCATAGGCATCAATGGGCGCGCGGCCCGGGTAGAAGGCGGGCTTGGCCTCCTCGGCCATGGCCCTAGGGCCGGGCCTTTGCCGCCTCGGCCTTGCCGTCGTCAGTTGTCGTGCCGATGCGCGCACCGAGGAAGATCAGCACCGGGGCGGCGATGAAGATCGACGAATAGGTGCCCACCACAACGCCCCATATCATGGCGAAGGTGAAGCCGGCGATGACCTCGCCGCCGAAGATATAGAGGGCCAGCAGCGCCACCATCGTCGACAGTGATGTCATGATGGTGCGCGGCAGCGTCTGGTTCAGCGACAGATCGATGATCTCGTCCAGCGGTTTCTGCTTGTAGCGCCTGAGGTTTTCGCGGAATCGATCGAACACCACCACGGTATCGTTGAGCGAATAGCCGACGATGGTGAGGATGGCGGCGATGATCGACAGATCGAAGCTGATCCGCAGGATGGAGAACAGACCGATGGTCAACGTCACGTCATGGATCAGCGAGGCGACCGCGCCGAACGCAAACTGCCACTCGAAGCGGAACCAGACGTAAATCAGGACACCGATGATGGCGACCACCACCGCGATGGTCCCGTCGCGCGCCAGTTCGCCGGAGACCTTGGGACCCACCACCTCGATGCGGCGGTAATCGATCCCCTTGGGAAGCGCAGCCTTGACCTTGTCGACGGCGGCCTGCTGGGCAGCATCGCCGCCGTTCTGCGCCTCGATGCGGATCAAGACGTCGTTGGGCTGACCGAACGACTGCAATTCGGTATCGCCAAGCCCGAGGCTGCCGATGCGCTTGCGCAGGTCGGAGAGATTGGCTGGCGCCTGCGTCTTGATCTCGATCAGGGTGCCGCCCTTGAAGTCGATGCCGTAGTTGAGCCCCCTTACGAAGAACAAACCGATGGAAACGACGCACAGCACCATGGATATGTAAAATCCGAAGCGCGCAAAGCGCATGAACGGAATGGTTGTGTCATCGGGTATGAAGCGTATGGGCTTGAACATCATTATCTCTCAAAGGGGAATCATCTTGGGGCGCGTCCATTGCACCCACCAGGCGATGATCAGCCGGGTAAGGGTATAGGCCGTGAACACGGTGGTAATGATGCCGATGGCCAGCGTCACCGCGAAGCCGCGGATCGGGCCGGAGCCCATGCCGAACAGCACGACGGCGGCGATCAGCGTCGTCAGATTGGCATCGAGGATGGTCGCAAACGCTGTCTTGAACCCGGTCTCGATGGCGTTGAGCGGGGTGCGGCCGTTTCTCACCTCCTCGCGGATGCGCTCGAACACCAGAACGTTGGAATCGACCGCCATGCCCATAGTCAACACGATGCCGGCGATACCCGGCAATGTCAGCGTCGCCTGCAAGGTCGACAGCACGCCGACCAGCATGATCAGGTTGGCGATGAGCGCGATGTTGGCGAAGATGCCGAACAGGGCGTAGGAAATCAGCATGTAGACGAAGACGCCGATGACACCGATGATGCAGGCAATGAGGCCGGAGCGGATCGAATCCGACCCCAGGCTCGGACCCACGGTGCGCTCTTCGACGATATTGAGCTTGGCCGGCAAGGCGCCCGAGCGCAGCACGATGGCCAGGTCCTTGGCTTCCTGGACACTGAAGTGGCCGGAAATCTGCCCTGAGCCGCCGAGGATCGGCTCGTTGATACGCGGGGCGCTCACCACCTTGTTGTCGAGCACGATGGCAAACGGCCGCCCGACGTTGGCCTGGGTCAAGCGGCCGAAGCGCACCGCGCCGTTCTGGTTGAAGCGGAAATTGACGATCGGCTGGTTGGTGCGGCTGTCGAAGCCGGGTTGCGCGTCGGTGAGGTCGGCGCCATCGACACTCGCGGCGCTGGAGGTTTGCACCCAATAAATCCTCTTGGGGTCCTTCTGATCCGGCAGCGCCTCGCATTCAGCCGGTGGCTGCTGGTTGGCGGCGGTCGGCTGGCTGTTGCACAAGAGGCGAAACTCCAGCTTCGCCGTCTGGCCCAGAATGCGCTTGATCTGGTCGGGATCCTGGAGGCCGGGAACCTGCACGACGATGCGGTCGACGCCCTGGCGCTGGATGGTCGGCTCGGTGGTCCCGAGGGCGTTGATGCGCTTGCCGATGATCACCAGCGACTGCTCGATCGCCTTGCCGATGCGGGCATTGAGCCCGGCCTCGGTGAAGGCGAAATGAATGAGGTTGCCATCGCGCGTCAGGGCGAATTCAGGGCTTTGCGTACCGCTGCCGAAAAAGCCCGTGGATACCGGGCGCGACAGGGTCTTGAGCGCGGTGTAGGCCTTTTCAATGTCGGCGGTTTCGGTGATGCGCACGTTGACCCCGCCGTCGGCACTGCGTCCCAGCCCGGAATAGCGCCGGATCTTGTTTTCCCTGAGCGTCTGGCGGATGTCGCCGATGAGCTGCCTGGCGAGCTGGTCGGTCAAATCCTTCTTGTCGACCTCAAGCAGCACATAGCTGCCGCCCCTGAGATCGAGACCGAGGGTCACCGGGGTCGACGGCAGGAACGGGGGGATATACGCGCGTACCTTCGGGGACAGCACGTTGGGCAATGCCAACAGAAAGCCGAAAAACACGATCGCCAGGATCGTTCCCGCCTTCCACTTGCTAAAGTGCAGCATCTGAAGCCTTCTCGAAATCGCGTCCGCCGGCTGCGGTCACAGCCGTTGCCGATGCTGGCTACTTCTTCGCCTCGTCCTTGGCCGGCTCGCTCTTGGAGCGGACCTCGGAGATGGCGTTGCGTTGCAGGCGCATGCGCACGCCGTCGGCCACGTCGATGGTCACTTCGTTGTCGTCGACCACCTTGGCAACCTTGCCGATGATGCCGCC
>CAZMSA010000108.1:0-12319 GCA_964568825.1 uncultured Rhizobiaceae bacterium
CAAACTACTTCGCCGCCGCCGGATACGATCCGGATTAAGCCGAATCCGCTCTAATGCTGCTGGGATTGCCAGCATTGGCACAATCAGCTGAACTGGCAGGAAGCGAGTGGCGTCCTGAATGGGCAGATGGTGCAACATCGCTATCAGGCACAGAAGTCCTTGTTCGGTTCGAGGCCAAAGGGCGCGTTACCGGCAACGGTGGCTGCAATCGATTTTTTGGTTCGTACAAGGTCACCGGCGACGCGCTTGAAGTTGGTCCGTTGGGGGCCACGCGCATGGCTTGCCCAGATTCCATCATGGACCATGAAACGGCCCTGTTCAAAGTGCTTGAGGCAGCAAAAAGGTTCAAGCGTAATGGAGCGAAGCTCACGTTGTTTGATGCTGACGGCGCGGAATTGATGCAGTTGGTGCAAACTGATTGGGATTAACAGCGCGTTGATATCAGCACGCGTCATTGGCAAGACGCCTTCATCGCTTCGTCGGGACTGGGGCTTTGAAACTCGAGCCGACAACGGCGGCGCTGCCGTTGCGATCCAATTTTGACAGCCGGAGGTTGCTGCGCCTTGCGCGCCGCTGCGCCAAGTTCGATCAGAGCTAACGCATGACGCGCATCAGGAAACTCTTCGTTCTATCGTGCCTGGGGGCGTCGAAGACCGCGGCCGGAGGCCCTTCCTCGACGATGAGCCCTTGATCCACGAACACCACCCGGTTGGCAATTTCACGGGCGAACTTCATCTCGTGGGTGACGATGACCATGGTCATTCCCTCGCGACTTAGGTCCTGGATCACGTCGAGCACCTCACCCACCAGTTCCGGATCGAGAGCGCTGGTCGGCTCGTCGAACAGCATGGCCTTCGGCGCTGTCGCCAGGGCCCTGGCGATGGCGACACGCTGTTTCTGGCCGCCGGAGAGCTCATCGGGATAGTGGTCGACGCGGTCGGCAAGGCCGACGCGCTCCAACATTCTCACCGCCCGGTCGCGTGCCTCGGCGCCACCGACGCCAAGTCCGTAGATAAGCCCTTCGGTCACGTTGCCAAGGGCGGTAAGATGGGGGAACAGGGCAAAATCCTGAAAAACCATGCCAAGCTTGCGGCGCGCGCGCACTACCGCGCGCTCCGGATGGCGGCGCAGTTTCCCTCCTTCGAGATCGTAGTAAGCTGGTTCGTTCTCGATCAGAATGCGCCCCGAGGTCGGCTGCTCGAGAAAGTTGATGCAGCGTAGCAACGTCGACTTGCCGGAGCCCGACGGGCCGATGATGCAGACGATCTCCCCGGCGGCGATCGACAGGTTGACGCCGCGCAGTACTTCGATGTCGCCGAAGCGCTTGTGTATGTCGATCAGTTCGATCATGTCCGGCCGGCCCGGCGATAGCCTGAGCGAGAGCGGCGTTCGAGCCAGCGCACAAACAGCGCCGAAGGGTAACCGACGGAGAGATAGAGAATAGCTGTCAACGTGTAGATGGTGAAATACTGATAGGACCTTGCCGAGATGATCTGTCCAACAAAGGTCAATTCCTGGACGGTGACCACGGAGGCCAGCGCGGTATCCTTGAACAGCGAGATGAAATAGTTGCCAAGGGTCGGCGTGACGATGCGCAGCACCTGCGGCAGGATGATCCTGCGGAAAGCTGCCACCTCGGTCATGCCGACGGTCGCCGCTGCCTCCCACTGGCTCTTCGGCACGGCAATGATTCCTCCCCGGTAGACCTCGCTCATATAGGCCGTGTAGTTCAGCGTGAGGCCGACGATGGCGGCAAGGAAGGGGTTGAGATTGATGCCGAGGGTTGGCAGGACGTAGTAGATGTAGACCAGTTGCAGCAATAGCGGCGTGCCGCGCATCACCTCCACATACAAGCTCGCCATGCCGCGCAATAGCCGGTTGGGCGCCATGCGCAACAAGGCAACCGGAATCGCCAGCACCAGAGCAAGGGTGATCACCACAAGCGTCAGCAAGACCGTGATCGACAGGCCGCGCAACAACGTGAAGCCGTATTCGCGGACGATGTCGAGGTTGAACAGATCCATCGCTTGTGCAGTCTTTCGCGGGGTATCCAGCCGGCCGTAATTCACCCCCGGCCGGCTGTCTGCTCGTTGTCCTAGTTGAGCGGGAAGTAAGTCAGATTGCGGTTGCTCAGGCCGTACTTCTTCAGGATCGTGGAGACGACACCGGCACCCCACAATTCATGAAGCGCTACGCCATAGGCCATGCGAAGCTGGCAATCGGCCGGCCGCATCGCGTAGCGGGCATAGCCGTAGCCATACTTGAAGATCAACTCTTCGGGCACTTTCACGCCGGGGACGATCTCGATCGGCGCGTTGGCATTGGCCTTCATGTAGGCGACGACCTTCACGTCGTCCTCAAGAATGGCGTCGACCTTGCCGGTGGTGATGCCGGCGAACTCGGCGGCATCTTCCTGGAACGGCTGCACGTCGATGCCGAGCTTGCGCAGATATTCGTCGGCCGCCGAGCCGGCGATGGCGCCCACCTTGACGTTCTTCAGGTCGGTGAAGGACTTCACGCCCTTGGGATTGCCCTTCTGGGTCACGATGGCCGGGCCATACCACCAGGCCGGACCCGAAAAGGCCACCACCTTGAGGCGGTCGGGGGTCTGGTGAATGTTCGAGGCCACGACATCGATACGCTTGGATAACAACATGGGGATAAGTTGGCCGAACGGGGCAACCTCGTATTTGATGTTGTTGATCCCGAGCCAGTGGAGCGCGGCCTCGTTGATCTCGACATCCAGCCCATCGGCCTTCTTGGTGTTGGGGTCGAGCGAGGAATAGGGCGGGCTCGGGCTAATGCCCAGGGTCACGCCGTCCGTCATCGCCTTGTCGAGCGAATTGTCCTTGCAGTCTTTGAAGTTGGCCTTGCCTTCGATTTGTTGGGCAAAAGCCGGGCCAGTGGCAAACAGCAACAACGCCGCCACCGCCAATCTCAAGAGCTTCATTGGATACCTCCCTGAATCGAATTCACCTACAGCGCAGCGCCGGGATCGATTTGTCCATCGCCGGCCCAGCATCCTCAGTCCGTCGATCCGGGCGCTACCGGACTCGGCACGGACACAAGACAAGGCACCACCTTGCTTCTATAAAATTATCATATTATTAGATATCGTCAATCACTGACGGCAACTAACTCACCATGACTTTTGCGGACGGGCGGCCAGATCACAAGCCCCAAGAGGAGGATTAAAACGGCAGAAGTCAGGGGTTCAAGAAAGTTCCGGCTATGCTGATGTCAAGATTGTCGTCGCATTGCGCAGGCTTGCCAGATGGCGTTTTGATAATTTATCGTATTAATTAGCGGACAAATCCAAACCCAACCCACGGACGGCCCACCGATGAAGAATCAAATCGCCAGGATCCAGTCCGTAGCGGCCGCGCCGCTGCGTGGAGAAAGCCCCAAGGGGGGGTGGTCGCTCGAAATCGAACCAGAGGATTCAGTACATACCCTGATTGCGGTCCAGACCGACATCGGGGTTACCGGCTTTGGCAGCGTCTTTACCAATGGCGGCCTTGTCGAGGCCGCCCTGAAGCTCCTCGAGCCGCTCATTACCGGCGAGAATGCGCTGGAACCCGAGCGAGTGACGGAAAAGCTCAACCAGCATACGTTCTGGATGGGGCGCGGCGGCACGCTGACACACACGATCAGCGGCATCGATATCGCGATGTGGGACATCCTCGGCAAGGTCCTGCAACAGCCGGTGGCACGCCTGCTCGGGGGCATTTATCGCACGCGGGTGACGCCTTATTGCTCGCTGCTGATGGAAGAACCCGAGGTCATGCGCGATACCATTGCCGGTTATCGCGCCAAGGGTTTTCGCGCCTTCAAGATCGGCTGGGGACCGTTCGGGCGGCGGGACAGCAGCAAGCTCGACGAGGCCATTGTGAAAGCGGCACGGGAGGAAGTTGGTGAGGACGCGCAACTGTTCGTCGATGCGGGTGCCAGCGATGCCTATTGGCCCAATGGCCTGAAATGGGCCATCCGGACCTCGCACATGCTTGATGCGTTTGGGGTCGCGTGGTTCGAGGAGGCCGTGAGGCCCGACGCCCTGGAAGATCACTGCGAACTGCGCCGTCAGAGCCCGGTACCGATCGCCGGTGGCGAGGTCTTGACCCGCCGCCAGTCCTTCTTGCCCTGGCTGTCGCGGCGCGCCCTCGACATCGTCCAGCCCGATGCCACCAAGGTTGGCGGCATCAGCGAGCAGCGCCGCATTGCGTGGATGGCCG
This sequence comes from uncultured Rhizobiaceae bacterium, assembly GCA_964568825.1. Lineage (GTDB taxonomy): Bacteria > Pseudomonadota > Alphaproteobacteria > Rhizobiales > Aestuariivirgaceae > CAVVDT01. The sequence goes on from CAZMSA010000108.1 coordinate 4,233, forward strand.
ACGAGTTCGGCGTCAAGTATGTCGGCCACGGCTGGAACACGGCGCTCGGCGTGGCAGCCGACCTTCATCTGGCCGCCGCCATGCCGCATACCGACCTGGTGGAGTTCATTGGCGGCAGTCCCTATGTCGACGGAATCCTGACAGAGGCGTTTCAACTGGATGCAGACGGCATGCTGGCAGTGCCGTCGGGACCGGGCCTTGGGGTGAGTCTGGATCCCGACCGCGTGGCCCGCTATTCGCCGTCTGCCGCGCGCCTGTTCGAGCGGCCCTAGCCGTCATTGCCGCATGCACCCGCCTCAATATCCGTTGCCACGCAGGAGCCCCCCGATGAAGATCGAGGCCGTTGATTTTTTCTATCTCGCCATGCCGCAAATCACCACCGAGGGTGATGGCAGCCAGGACGCCTTGCTGGTACGCGTCGCGGCCGGCGGTCATGTGGGCTGGGGAGAATGCGAGGCCTCCCCGCTCACATCCATCGCCGCCTATGTCGCGCCCATGTCCCATGGCGCCTGCCGGCCGGTGATGGCCTCGGTTGCCGGCCAGACAATCGACACACCCGCCGACATCGCCCGTATCGCCCACGCCATCGAGATGGACAGCATGGACCTGCTGCAGGCGCCGCATACCTGGTCCGGCATCGAGATGGCGCTGTGGGATATCCTTGGCAAGGCCCGCGGGGTGCCGGTTTGGCACCTGCTCGGCTATCGTCGCGCCCACAACAAGCAACCCTACGCTTCGATACTGTTCGGCGACACGCCGCAAGAAACTCTGGCGCGGGCCCAAGGCGTAAGAAACAGTGGCTTCTCGGCCGCCAAATTCGGTTGGGGACCGTTCGGTCATGGCACGCTCAGCGATGACGCCGATCAGCTCGATGCGGCGCGCGAAGGGCTCGCGGAAGAAGCGACGCTGCTGATTGATGCCGGCCAGGTCTTCGGCGAGGACATCGAGGCGGCCGCCGCGCGCTTGCCACATCTGGAGCGTGTGCGGGCGCTGTGGTTCGAGGAGCCGTTCCTTGGTAGCGCCTACGAATGCTGCGCCACGCTCGCGGCGCGCAGCCTTGTCGTGAAGCTGGCGGGCGGCGAGGCATCGCACAATGTATTCATGGCTCGCCACACCATCGACAACGGCCGTGTCAGCTTCGTGCAGATCGATTGCGGACGCATCGGTGGCATCGGGCCGGCCAAGGCCGTCGCCGATTATGCCGTCGCGAGGGGTGTGACCTACGTCAATCACACCTTTACCTCGCATCTGGCGCTCGCGGCCTCGCTGCAGCCCTATGCGGGCCTGGCCGCGCATCGCATCTGCGAATATCCGGCAGCACCCAAGGTGCTTGCCCGCGACATCGCCGGCGAGCCGTTGAAGCCGGATGACAATGGAGAAATCCGCCTTCCCGAGACGCCCGGCCTCGGCATTAGCGTCGATACGGCAGCGATTGCCAAATATCTGGTCGATATCGAGATCCGCATGCGCAATAAGACCCTCTACGCGACACCACGGCTGGTCTGAGACTTCAAACATGGCAAGCCCGAGAACCAAGAACGAGCATGATCGAAACGGCACCATCTGCCGTGCCCCGGCGCGCGACCTCCGTGCCAGAGGCCAGGCTGTTTCTGGCAGCAGCCTCACCGGCTATCGCCTCAAGGGTATCCACGGACGGGTGATCGCAAGCCTCGGCGAGAGCATCGTGCGGGGGGGGTACCCGCCCGGCTGCATCCTGCCGCGTGAGCCCGAACTCATGGATATTTATCGCGCCAGCCGCACCTCGATTCGCGAGGCGATCAAGGTGCTCTCGGCCAAGGGCCTGGTCGAGACACGACAGCGCATAGGCACCTGGGTGTGCGAGCGCAGCCAATGGAACATCTTCGATTCCGACGTGCTGCATTGGCACGCCTTCGAGGACTTCGACGACGGCATCCTCAAGGATCTCATCGAGATGCGCCAGCTCGTTGAGCCCCCGGCCGCCCGCTTCGCGGCGATCCGGGCGACGCTGGATGATCTCGCACTCATCGGCGAGCGGTGCGAGAACATGCGGCGCTCGATGCAGGATCTGGAGGCTTACGCTGCGGCGGACGTACAGTTTCACCTGGCCGTATTTCATGCCTCCCACAATGCGATGTTGCACCGCTTTGCCCATATCGTGGCGGATTTCCTGCAGATCAGTTTCCAGATCCAGCAGCGGGCGCTCGATGCCCGCGGCAACCGCATCAAGGAAGACTACGCCAACCATCTGAGGCTCTCCCAGGCGATCAACCGCAGCGATGCCGCGGCAGCAGAGGCCATCATGATGGATGTGATCATGGATGGTAAGGCTTCCTTGCTGCGCAGCCGCCAACTGTCGCCGTAGAGCGACCAAAGACCAATGCTGCAACGTCGCAGGCACAGTTCTCCTGCTCGACAAGGCCTTTGCTCGCGTCGGCTGGCGGCGAACCAGCATGCTGGGCAGCAATCAGCATGACGTCCATCTGATCCTCGGTCAACCATCCCCAGACCCAGGGCAAGATTGAGCGCTGGCACCAGACGCTGAAAAACCGCATACTGCTCGAAAACTACTTCCTGCCCGGCGACCTCGAACGGCAAATCCGAGCCTTCGTGTGTCACTCCAACAACTGCCGGTACCACGAGAGCATCGACAATCTGACGCCGGCTGACGTCTACTTTGGACGCGACAAGGCCATCATCGAAAGGAGGCAAAAGATCAAAACGCTCACCATCCAGAAACGCCGCTTGTGCCATCACCGCTCAGCGGCATAACGTCAAACCACGGTGAGCCAGAGCCTCCGCTAAAAACCAGGCTCAGATGTCCCGTTTGTTTTGACGACGGACACAACAAAGGAACGACATCGGGGATGTACGAGATAGATCCATCCAGAACCGACCTTGTGGATGAATTCAGGAACAATCCGGGTGGTCCATATAGTGAGGAACTGACGCTGGTCGTGAACCGCTTGCGCCTCATGCCGATGCAGGACAAGCATGTCCTTGTGTGCACCAAGCGCGGGCGGGAGTGGATTCTGGCGAAGATCCCGCCTGAGCGCGGGGCCAAGGTGGAGCTATTCAAAGATCAGGTCTTTAAAAACTACAGCGATGGTGTGTGGGAAGTGTTCAAGCGGCGGTGGAAGACCGTCACCGGACAGGACGTTAGATGAACTGCGCCGTTTGAACAGGGGAATCGAAGCATGAAAAAGATTCTCGGTTATTGCGATGATTGGAGCGCGGTGGCGGGAGGAACCGTTAGCTTCAAGATCAGCACATATGGCCCGGACCGGTTCGAGGCGACCCTCGTCCGAGTGATCTGTGGAGACGTAGACCCCGCGCATGGCATCTTTCAGGAAGAAGAGATCGACGCTCCACTCAACGGAGAACACAAAGGTCACCTGCAGCCGATTGATGCCGGGTCCTACGCCGTAGTACCGCAGTCCTCGTCCATGGATGAATTGGGCAGCTTCACAGTTCAGGCTTGGGTGTTCCCGACAACGCCAGCGAAAGGCGAACAGGGGATTATCACCAACTGGCAGAACGATCGGGGTGCGGGTTTTGCCCTTATGATCGACGGGTCCGGCGCGATTGCGCTGCGCGTTGGTGACAAGACAGGCAAGGTGAGTGACGTTTCAACCGGCGTGCCTCTGGCCGAGCGACGATGGTATCTGGTGTCGGGATCATATGACTCCGGTACCGGTGAGATAACCGTCCGCCAGACCCCCGTCGAGGCTACACTGGAAAAGCTGTTGGCCGGTGAAGCCACAGGTACGGGGGCCTACTCCAGCGCAAGCGCCCCGCTGATGTTCGCGGCATTTCCGGATATCCTGTCGGACAGCCGGCCTTCATCGGCCCGCCATTTCAATGGCAAGATTGACCGGCCGCGACTAAGTGCGGGCGTGTTGCCCGCGCACGACATCGCGGCCATTGCCGCAGACGAGGGACCCTCTGCCCGCCACGACGGGATCATCGGCGCGTGGGATTTCTCGCAAGTCATCGGTACGCACGACATCTGCGACACTGGTCCGCACGGCCTGCATGGCAGAACCGTCAATCTACCCTCGCGCGGTTGCAAGGGATACAACTGGACCGGCAACGAGCAGAACTTCCGGCATGCACCGCATGAATACGGGGCCATCCATTTCCACGATGACGATCTCTACGATGCTGGTTGGGAGACCACGTTCAGCTATGACATCCCCAAAGACTTCAAGAGCGGGGCCTATGCAGTGAGGCTGCGGGCCGATGACGATGAGTCATACGTGACATTCTTCGTGCGCCCACCCAAAGGCAAGACGACCGCGAAGCTGGCCTTCCTTGCCTCGACCGTCACTTACATGGCCTATTCCAACTATCACTGGCTGTTTCATGAACGTTTTGCAGAGGTGACTGAAGCCTTCTGGACCACGTTGCAGAAGACGGATGTGTTCCTGCAGGAGCACAACGAGTTCGGTCTTTCGACCTATGACAATCACTCGGATCATAGCGGAGTGCGCTTCGCCTCGAGGCTCCGACCCATCCTGAACATGGCGCCCGGTACGCCCTGCTGGAGCTTCAACGCTGACACGCACATCCTTGGTTGGCTTGAGAACCAAAACATCGACTATGACGTTTTGACCGACGAGGACCTGCACAATGAAGGGGTGGCGGCGTTGGAACCTTACACAGCGGTTTTGACCGGGACGCATCCCGAATATTACACAACGCCGATGTTGGAAGGGTTGCATCAATATATCGAGGGCAAGGGCCGGCTGATCTATCTGGGCGGAAACGGATTTATCTGGCGCTGCGCGATGTCGGATAATTTCCCGGGCGCGATCGAACTGCGCCGTGCCGAGGACGGGATCCGTTATCGCAACGAGGAGCCGGGGGAATATTACCTGGAGCTGACAGGCGAATATGGCGGCCTGTGGCGCCGTCTTGGGCTACCACCCCAGGCGCTGGTGGGAGTGGGCACGATTGCCTGCGGCTTTGATAGATCGGGCTATTACCGACGCACTGAACAAAGCTTTGATCCGCGGGTAGCATTCATTTTCAACGGGATCGGCGAAGATGAGATAATCGGCGATTTCGGTTTTCTTGGAGACGGCGCCAGTGGCTCGGAGATCGATGCGACCGACCTGCTTATGGGCACGCCGGCTCAAGCACTTATCGTGGCGCGGTCCGAGGGGCATTCAGCCAATACGCTGATCTGCCCGGATGAAATCGGATTTCACTATCCGGCCATGGACGGGGTCCAAAGCCCTCTCGTGCGGGCAGAGATGACATTTTTCGAATCCCCTGGCGGCGGGGCGGTCTTTTCCGTCGGCTCCATCGCCTGGGCGGCAAGCCTGCCGCACAATGGCTATGACAATAACGTCTCGCACCTGACGGAGAACGTGATGCGGCGGTTTCTCGAAGTCACGCCCTTCAAGATACCCGCGACTCCGGGATAGGGTGGCACCGAACCGGTGTACACCGGACGATGGAAACGATGTTGCAAATCAGGAAGGGAAAGCCGTGGGAGAAAATCGCGATTTGGTGTTCGAAGCGTGCCAACCAGAAAAGGACATTGCTTTCACGGACGATGAATTCCGGCAACGCTTGGCACGTATCCGCGCCCGCATGGAGGCCGATGGTATTGACGTTCTCTGGCTAATGGCGCCGGAAAGTCTTTATTACGTCAGCGGCTACAAAAGCATCTGGTATCAGGCCCAGAGCCCGAAATCCTGGCCCGCTACCAGCGGCATCGCGATCCATAAGGACCACGACGATTTCATCCTCTTCGACACCCCCAGCGAAGCCATTATGTGCCGCTACGTGACCTGTGCGAACGACGTCCGCATATTTCCGATGGGCGGACGGCGCGACGGCATTGGCTTCATCATTGATGAGCTGATGATGGATGGGTGGCTGTCCTCGGGCACGGTTGGCATGGAGTTTTACAGCTACCGGCCGAACCCAGTAATCAGCCGCCGGTTTCAGGACGCGTTTGAGGGCGCAGGCATGCGTGTGGCAGACGGCAGCGACATCCTGCGTGAGGTGCGGTGGATCAAATCACCTGCGGAAATCGCCTGTCTGGAGAAGGCCGCAGAGATCACGGATATAGGCCTTGAAGCAGCAAGAAACGCTATTCGGCCCGGTGCCACAGAACTCGATGTTTATGCTGAAATGACCTATGCCATGGGTAAGGCAGGGGGCGAGCATCCCGGCATCACGCTGCCCGTCAATTCGGGGCTGAAGGCCAATTGCGGGCATGCCGTTGCCAGCCGTCGTGTTATCCGGGCCGGTGAGCAGGTGAACGTGGATATCAGCGGTGTTTACAACCGCTATCATGCCAATGCCGGACGGGCCTTCTACGTCGGTGAACCGCCGAAGGACGTGCTGGAGTATCACAACCTGTCAGCGGGCGTGTTTGACGTGATCGACAGCATTCTGCGTCCCGGCCTTCCAGTAGCTGAACTCATTTCAAAGACACGCGCATATTACGACGAGGTTGGCATCTGGTCAGATGCCGGTTGGGTGGGTGGCTATGAGCTGGGGCTTGCCTTTCCGCCTGATTGGGTGGGCAACTATGTCTACGAAATGTCAGATACTGACACAGACCGCGTGTTCGAGCCTGGCACGATCGTCAATTTCGAAAGCCAGTTCTTCGCGCCGCGGATGTCAGGGATCACCTATTACGTCGATACGTTGCTGTTCAAAGCAGACCGCGCCCACCGGCCGCTGACATTCCAGCCGAAGCTCATGGTTGTTGACGCATGACCCTCCCGCAAATGCGGTGGCAATAACGGCATCAGCCCGCCAGCCGGCGCTCCAACTCGGCAACAATGATCTGCATGGCGGCACGCAGGAAGTCGAGCTGCGGCTTGACGTAGCGCTGGCCAGTGATGGTCTTTGAGGCATGGTTGAGCAGGCGCCCGACAACCTCTTCCAGAATGCCGGCCTCGACCGCGACCGTTGCAAACGTGTGGCGCAGGGAATGCAGGGTGCCGGGAACTTCTGAATGGTCCCAGGCCACAACATGCCCCGAGGCGCCACGCCCCGGAAACACCCAGCGCTCATCGAGACCGCGCACCGCATCGAGAATGCGATGATGCGCATCGGTCACGCACAGATTCTTCAGCTCGCTATAAGTCGCATTTCCGGCCTCAAGCATCTCGCTCATATGCCGCCAATCCATGCACTGAAAGTGAATCGAGCCGTCGACGGAAAAGCGGGCAAGATTGCAAAATACAGCCGCAAGAAACTCCGTAAACTGAGTTTTGGACATTTCACATGAGGCCATAGCGAACTCGCGATGCTTCGTCTTCTGAAATCAGGACCTATCTGACGACCGTTCTGGACGACGCTGGCACGATCCCGAGCGTCGCAGACATTCATAAATTTTGCTTAGCGCAAAGTGACCAACGACATTTGGTGAGGGTATGCGCAGTGAGTCGCGCCCGCATACTGGAGAGCAAGCGCGATGATGTCGGCGGTCAGCGCCGCCTCGTCATCCGGGTTCGTCAGGACCTTGCGCTGCGTGGATCGATGTTGCCCGAGAGCCCGACATGCTCGCCGTTCGGACATCCTCGGGATCCGTCCGCTGATGGCGGCAATCAGCGCCTACCGGTCGCTGTGGGCGCCATTTCCGGTTAGGCCATAGCAACGTTGCGCGCCGCTGTCGGCAAGAGCGATTCAGTGCCGGGTGCCGAGATCGGACGACCATGCAACGCCCAGTCGGCAGCTACCTGCCCGATAACGGGTGCAAGCTGAATGCCGTATGTGACGCTAGACCGCGCATCCGGTGACGTCGTCGATTGCGGATTCGAGGCGTCGCTTGCCATAGCCCGCGAAGGGGAGAGGGCCATTCCCCGAACGGCCTTTATTGACGGGTTGTTCGCCGATGTGTCGGCTTTGCTCTGGTCGCGGGTAATGACCCAAGTTAGGCACCGAAAACTGATAGCTGTGGGGGCCAAAGCAGAGTTCAACGCCTGTCACGATCTGCGTTTTCGCGCCACAATGCCAGCAGTCCACGTTACCGGTCAGGATTGAGACGCGTGCAGATGCGCCATCGATCTGCCAATGACCCGCTACGACATGGCCGACTTCCTCGGCCTCACTATCGAAACGGTCAGCCGCCAGCTCGG
>CAZMSA010000109.1:0-12308 GCA_964568825.1 uncultured Rhizobiaceae bacterium
TAGGCAGTGGCGAAACCGCTCGCGAGCGCGCCGTGGATAGCGCTATCGTGAGCGAGCGGTTTTGCGGGGGGATGTACCGCCGTTTGCTGAAAATTCCTTGGCAGGCATCGCGAGGCGGGCAGACTACGCTGCCACGGCTTGCTGTTCAAGATCGGGGTTGATGACCTGCCTGGCCTGATGGGCGACGAGGGCCGCCGGGATTGCGGCAGGTGATGATGGCAGCGGAATGGGCCATGGGGGTGACGGGCCGTGGGGCGGGGTGGTCGCTCACGCCTCTTCTTCGGCCCGTGCCCACAGGCCAGACAGGGTGTCGCGCAACACGGCGAGGTCCCTGGGGGTGGACAGGCGGTGGTCGCCGCCCTTGATCAGCGTCAGGGTGATGTCGTCGGCCTCGATGGCATCGTAGACCTTGCGGGCATGGGCCGGCGGCACGTCGGGGTCGGCGTCGCCTTGCAGGATGCGCACCGGGCAGGGCAGTTTCAGGCCGTCGGGCAGCACCAGATGGCGGCGGCCGTCCTCGATCAGGGCGCGGGTGATAAGGTAGGGCTCGTCGGAATATTCAGACGGCCGTTCGTAAGAGCCGTGCTGCATGATCTCGTGGCGGAAGTCGTCGCCGTAAGCGTTCCACATCAAATCCTCGGTCATGTCGGCGGCGGGTGCAATGAGGATGAGGCCGGCGAGCCGTCGATCCTCGACCCGCATGAGATGGCGGGCGAGCAACAGCGCCAGCCAGCCGCCCATGCTGGACCCGACCACCACCTGCGGGCCGCTGGTATGACGCTCGAAGACGGCGATGGTTTCCTCCAGCCACATACCGATGGTGCCGTCGGCAAACTTGCCCCCCGAGGCGCCATGCCCGGAATAATCAAAGCGCACCAACTGACGGCCTTCATGCGCAGCATGCTCGGCCAGGCTTGCCGCCTTGGAGCCGGTCATGTCCGACTTGAAGCCCCCCAGCCACACCGCTCCGGTGGGGCGCAACGGGGTCACCGGGCCGTCGGTGAGGCCGGCAAGACACACCCCTAGACGAATATCGCACCTAAACGGCCGCATCTCGCTCCAACTCCTCTATCTGCCCAAGCGTTTGCTTGACTTGCGCCGGCTCTTAACGATTTATAGAAGCGCATTGTCCATTGGACCAGTGCGGGCGGGGGATTCGCCCTTTCAACCATGGTTGCAACAACAACGAGGAGACCTGACCATTCGCAGACCTTTCAGGGGACCGGTGCCGCCCACAGACGATGGCCCGCGTGTGAATGAAGCTATCGAAGCTCAAAAAGTTCTGGTGATCACCGAGGACGGTGACAATAAAGGTATCCTGCCGCTGGAGGAAGCCATTCTCATAGCCGAGCAGATGGGCCTCGATCTGGTCGAAGTCTCACCCGGCGCCGAGCCGCCGGTGTGCAAGATCCTCGATTTCGGCAAATACAAATATCAGGCCCAGAAAAAGGCCAACGAGGCGCGCAAGAAGCAGAAGATCATTGAGATCAAGGAGATCAAGATGCGCCCCAACATCGACATTCACGACTATGACGTGAAGATGCGGGCGATCAAGCGCTTCTTCGAGGACGGCGACAAGGTCAAGGTCACGCTGCGCTTTCGCGGCCGCGAAATGGCCCATACCGAAATCGGCCGCAGGGTGCTCGATCGGGTCCGGAACGACACCGCCGAAGAGGCCAAGGTCGAATCCGACGCCCGCATGGAAGGCCGCCAGATGGTCATGGTGCTGGCGCCCAAGTAATCTCGCCTCAGGCGAGGCCAGCTGCCTTCGCCATCGAGATCATGTCGGGAAAGATGAAATCGCAACTCGGGCGCTCGGCTACCTTGGCCGTGGCGCCCCAGTTGTCGCTGGTCGACAGTCCCTGGCGATCGATCCAGGCATTGGCGAGGCCATGGGCGCGGGCTTCGATATGATCGTGGAAGAGGCTCTGGGCGGTGTGCAGGATGTCACCCTTGGCGATGCCGTAATCGGCCTTGAGGTGGTCGAGCATGAACTTGAAATTACGTGGGTCCGGCTTGTAGGAACCGATGTCCTCGGCCGTAAAGACGGCATCGAATGTGACCCCGAGCTTGAGGTTCGAGGCGGCAAAGCCGGCGCGGTCCACATTCGACAGGATCACCAGCTTGTAACGCTTTTTCAGCTTCCTGAGCGCCCCGGCGCTGTCGGGAAATGCCGGCCAGTTGGGCAGCGAGCGCCCGAAGGCGGCGTCGAGGTCGTCGCTTGTCTTCAGATGCAGTTCGCCGGCCATGTCATGATGGGCGCGGGCCAGGATGCCGGGATAGAGCATGGCCGGATGCTCGGCCTGCGCCGCGCTTTCAGCCCGCGCGTAGACGGCAAGCGCCGTGCCGCGGTCCACATCGCAGCCGTTGGCGGCATAAAGCGGTTGCAGGGCGTCCCAGATGCCCGATTCCCAGTCGATGAGGGTACCGTAACAGTCGAAGCTGAGGGTGGAGAATTCGTCGAGGCGCTTCATCATGCACATTTTCCCTTGCGTTCTACCGGGCGTCGATTGACCGTGATGCGCCATCGTCTATAAGAGCGCGCAACAACGTGCAATGCTCTTTCAAGGAGGCTTTCATGGCCCTGCGTGTGGGGATCAACGGCTTTGGCCGCATCGGCCGCAACGTCTTGCGTGCCATTATCGAGGCGGGCCGCGGCGATATCGAGGTGGTGGGGCTGAACGATCTCGGGCCGGTGGAGACCAACGCCCACTTGATGCGCTTCGACTCGGTGCACGGGCGCTTCCCCGGCGAGGTGAAGGTTTCAGGCGATAGCATCGACGTCGGCCGCGGCCCCATCAAGGTGACCGCCGAACGCGACCCCGCAAAGCTGCCGTGGAAGGATCTGGGCGTCGACATCGCGCTCGAATGCACCGGCATCTTTACCTCCAAGGAAAAGGCCTCGGCGCATCTCGCCGCCGGTGCGAAGCGTGTCCTTGTCTCCGCCCCCGCCGATGGCGCCGACCTCACCGTGGTCTATGGCGTCAACCACATGAAACTGACGAGCGGTCATGTGGTGGTCTCCAACGCCTCGTGCACCACCAACTGCCTCGCCCCCGTGGTCAAGGTGCTGCATGATGCGGTCGGCATCGACAAGGGTTTCATGACCACCATCCATGCCTATACCGGCGATCAGCCGACGCTGGATACCCTGCACAAGGATCTGTATCGCGGCCGCGCCGCCGCCATGTCGATGATCCCCACCTCCACCGGTGCCGCCAAGGCCGTCGGCCTCGTCCTGCCGGAATTGCAAGGCAGGCTGGATGGCGTCTCCATCCGCGTTCCCACCCCCAACGTCTCGGTCATCGACCTGAAATGCGTGATGAAGCGGGCAACCTCGGTGGAAGAGGTCAACGCCGCGATGCAGCGCGCCGCCGCCCAGGAACTGAAGGGCATCCTCGCCATCACCGCCCAGCCCAACGTCTCCATCGACTTCAACCACGACAATCATTCCTCCACCTTTGCCCTCGACCAGACCAAGGTGATGGACGGCACCTTCGTGCGCGTGCTCGCGTGGTATGACAACGAGTGGGGCTTTTCCAACCGCATGGCCGACACCGCCGTCGCCATGGGCAAGTTGATCTGAAAGGTCGCACCAGCCCATGACCCGGCCGTTGCTGATTGCCCCTTCCATCCTGTCGGCCGACTTTGCCCGGCTCGGCGAGGAAATCCGCGTCATCGACGCTGGCGGCTGCGACTGGGTGCATGTGGACGTGATGGACGGGCATTTCGTGCCCAACATCTCCATCGGCCCGCTGGTGGTTGAGGCGATCAGGCCGGTGACGAAAAAGCTGCTCGACGTGCACCTGATGATCGCCCCCGCCGATCCTTACATCGAAGCCTTCGCGGCCGCCGGCGCCGACCTCATCACGGTGCACGCCGAAGCAGGTCCGCATCTCCACCGCTCGCTCGGGTTCATCAGGAAACTCGGCAAGAAGGCCGGCGTGTCGCTCAATCCGGCAACACCCGAGGACGTTCTCGATTATGTGCTCGATGATCTCGACCTGATCCTGGTGATGAGCGTCAATCCCGGCTTCGGCGGCCAGGGTTTTATCCCCGGCATGATCGAAAAGATCGCCCGCATCCGCGCCATGATCGGCGATCGCGATATTCATCTGGAAGTCGATGGCGGAGTAACCCCCGCCAATGCCGGTGCCATCGCGTCCGCCGGCGCCGATGTGCTGGTGGCCGGTTCGGCGGTGTTCAGGGGCAACGATCCCACAACCTATGCCGCCAACATCGCCGCCCTGCGCCAGGCGGGCGGCAAGGCTTAGCTCCCGAAACGCCAGCGAATCGCGCTATCCTTTCCACCATGAACCTCTCGATGCCGCTTTTCGATCTGGGCGGACACGCCGTGACGCTGGCCGAAGGGGCCGTGGCGACGGGCGTGCTCGTGCTTGTGCTGCTGCTGGCTGCTGTCGGTTTTTCGTGGCGCGCCGGGCGCACCCGCCATGCCGAGGCAATGGAAGCAGCGCGGCGGGCAGGCGAGCTGGAGTTGCGTCTGGCCGAGATGGCCGGCCAGTTGCGCGCCTTCGGCGAGGCCGCCCACAACCGCGAGACCAGCATGGCGAAAACCCTCGATGAGCGCCTGCATCAGGTGAGCCATCGCGTCGGCCTGGGCTTGAGCGAGAATTCCGAACGCACCACCCAGTCGTTGCAGCAACTGCATGAACGCCTCGCCGTCATCGATTCGGCGCAAGCCAACCTCACCCGCCTGTCGTCGGAAATGCTCACCCTCAAGGATATCCTGTCCAACAAGCAGGCGCGCGGCGCCTATGGCCAGGCGCGCATGGAGGCGATCATCCGCGACGGGCTGCACGGCACCGCCTATACCTTTCAGGCGACCCTTTCCAATGGCACCCGCCCCGACTGCCTCATCACCTTGCCCGATTCACCGCTGGCCATCGTCATCGACGCCAAATTCCCGCTGGAGGCCTTCAACGCCCTGAAGGAAGCGCGCGACGAGGCCGCGGTCCGCCAGGCCGGCCAGCAACTGCGCCAGGATGTCGGGCGCCACATCAAGGACATCGCCGACAAATACCTCATTGCCGGCGAGACCCACGAGACGGCCATCCTGTTCGTGCCGTCGGAATCGGTCTACGCCGACCTCTACGAGCATTTCGAGGACGTCATCCAGAAGGCCCATCGCCAGCGCGTGGTGCTCGCCTCGCCCAACATCCTGATGCTGCTGGTGCAGACCATGCAAGCCATATTCAAGGACGGACGCATGCGCGAGCAGGCCCACCTGATCCAGAAGGAAGTGGCAAGCCTGCTCGATGACGTGGGGCGGCTGCGCGACCGGGTGGTCGACCTGCAACGGCATTTCAGCCAGGCGGGCCAGGACATCGACAAGCTGCTCATCTCCTCCCAGAAGATCGCCACCCGCGGCGCCCGCATCGAGCAGGTGGAACTGGGCGAGGACGCCGCGGGCAAGGTCGAGGCCAAGCCGGACGCCAAGCCGGCGCTGGTGTCGGAGCGGCGCGAAGCCTCCTAGAATTTGACTTTCACCATCGTCATGCCGGGACTTGATCCCTGCATCCATGCCGCCGGGGTTGCGGCAAGTGGTGAGGGGCGCGGAATGGACCCCTGGGTCAAGCCCCAGGTGACGGGTTCGACGGTGGGGCAGTGATTGAGGGGTCATGCCTTGTGGCCCTGGGTCGTCGAGTCAGGCCCGCCGATGACACTTTGGGGAGGGGGTGGGGTAGGGTCTCTTGCGTCGACCCTCAGTAGGGGCGGCGCGACTTGATGGCGGCGACGAGGGTGCCTTCGTCGAGATAATCGAGTTCACCCCCCACCGGCACGCCGTGCGCCAGGCGCGAGACCGCGATGTCGATGCCTTTGAGGCGTTCGGTGATGTAATGGGCGGTGGTCTGGCCATCGACGGTGGCATTGACCGCCAGCACCACCTCGCGCACCCCGCCCTGGGCGCAGCGATCGATCAGGGCTTCGATGCTGAGGTCTTCCGGGCGCACCCCCTCGATCGCCGACAGGGTGCCGCCGAGCACGTGATAGAGGCCGGAATGGGCGCCTGAGCGTTCCAGCGCCCACAGATCGCCCACATCCTCCACCACCACGATGAGACCCTTGTCACGGCGCTCGTCGCGGCACAGGGTGCATGGATCGACGGTATCGATGTTGCCGCAGGTGCTGCACGTGACCACCCGCTGGCGCGCCACATCGAGCGCCGAGGTGAGGGGGTCGAGCAGCTTTTCCCGGTTCTTGATGAGGTGCAGCGCGGCGCGCCTGGCCGAGCGCGGCCCCAGACCCGGGAGCCGCGCGAGCAGCTGGATCAGGCGTTCGATCTCGGTGCCGATGGTCTGGCGGGCCATTGAGGCGCCGTCACACGGGAAGCTGGAAGCCGGGCGGCAACGGCAGTCCGCCGGTGACTTCCTTCATCTCGGCGGCCAGCTTGTCCTCCATGCGGGCGCGCGCCTCGGCATGGGCGGCGATGATCAGGTCTTCGAGGATCTCGCGTTCTTCAGGCTTCATCAGGCTGTCGTCGATCGTGAGGCTTTTCAGTGCGCCCTTGCCGGAGAGCACCACGCAAACCAGCCCGCCGCCGGCGCGGCCTTCGATTTCCATGGTCTCCAGCTTTGCCTGCATCTCCTGCATGCGGGTCTGCATCTCCTGCACCTGCTTCATCATGGCGCCGAGATCCTTCATGTCGAAAGTTCCTTTCTGCTCATCGGTTGATAGTGGCGGGATCGCCGGCCGCAGGTTCTAATCGCCAGCTTCATCGTCGCCCGGTTCTGCTGCGCCGCCATCGGCGGGCGTGACGTCGACGATCTCGGCGCCGGGAAAGCGTGCCAATACGGCACGAACAGCCGGGTGCTCGCGGGCATCGGCGAACAGGCCCTCGCGCGCCGACTTCTTTTGCACGCCGAGCGGTGGTGCGCCGCCGGAGCGGGCCACCGATATCATCCAGCGCCTGCCCGTCCAGGCTTCCAGCCGCCGTGCCAGTTCGCCCGGCAGCCCCGGCGGGGCCTCGGACTCCAGCGCCATCTCTATGCGTCCGTCTTCCACCCGGATGGGGCGGATGAAGCGCTCGATGTCGCTTTTCAGCTTGATGTCGCGGCGCTCGCCAACATAGGCGGCAACCTCGGCGAGGGAGGAAAACCCGACAGCCGGCGCTGCAGCGGGAGCCGTATCAGCGGGCCGGGCCGTGGCCCGCTCGGCCGGCGCGGTGGATGCAGCGGTCTCGCCACTGCTGTTGGCATTGCCGGAACGCGAAGCGGTGGCCTGCGGGGCCGGCGGGCTTTGCTCGGGCCCGATCGGATGGCTCATCGGCCGGCGATCGCCACCATCCTGGCTCAAGGCGCGCACCAGTTCGGCCGGATCGGGCAGGTCGGCGGCATAGGCGAGCCGGATCAACAGCATTTCCGCCGCCTGCGCCGGCTGCTCGCTGAGGTCCATCTCGGCGAGGCCCTTGAGCAACATCTGCCAGGCCCGCGTCAGGTGGGCCATCGGCAGGGTCTCGGCCAGCCGCTTGCCGGCCAAGCGATCGTTTTCGGAACGCGCCGCATCATCGGCCGATGCCGGCACCACCTTCACCCGCGTCACCCAGTGCACCAGTTGCGCAAGATCAGACAGGATGGCCTGCGGGTCGCTGCCGCGCTCGTACTGCGCCGCGAATTCGGCAAGTGCGCCGGCGGCATCGCCGCCCATGAGCTTTTCGAACAGCTCGATGATGCGGCCGCTGTCGGCCACCCCCAGCATCACCGCCACGGCATCGGCCTCGATGCGCTCACCGCCATAGGCGATCGCCTGGTCGAGCAGCGACAGCCCGTCGCGCACCGAGCCTTCGGCGGCGCGGGCGATGAGCCGCAATGCCTCGTCCTCGGCGCTGGCGTCCTCGGCCTTGAGGATGCCCTTGAAGTGCTCGATCAGCAGCGCCGAAGAAACGCGGCGCAGGTCGAAGCGCTGGCAGCGCGACAGGACGGTCACCGGGACTTTTCGGATTTCGGTGGTGGCGAAGATGAACTTCACATGTTCCGGCGGCTCTTCCAGCGTCTTCAGCAGCGCGTTGAAGGCGTTCTTGGAGAGCATGTGCACTTCGTCGATGATGTAGACCTTGGTGCGCGCCGAGATCGGCCGGTAGCGCACCTGCTCGATGATCTCGCGGATGTCATCGACGCCGGTGCGCGAGGCGGCGTCCATTTCGATGACGTCGACATGACGCGATTCAAGGATCGCCTCGCAATGCTCACCCGTGACGGAAAAATCCATGGACGGGCCCGTATCGCTGTCGGGGCCCACATAGTTGAGGGCGCGGGCGATGAGCCGTGCGGTCGTCGTCTTGCCGACCCCGCGCACCCCGGTCAGCATGTAGGCCTGGGCGATGCGCCCGGTAGCGAAGGCGTTCCTCAGGGTGCGCACCATCGCATCCTGGCCGATCAGGTCCTCGAACACCTTGGGCCGGTACTTGCGGGCGAGAACCCGATAGCCCGGTCCGGCAGGTTCGC
Organism: uncultured Rhizobiaceae bacterium; assembly: GCA_964568825.1. Classification (GTDB taxonomy): domain Bacteria; phylum Pseudomonadota; class Alphaproteobacteria; order Rhizobiales; family Aestuariivirgaceae; genus CAVVDT01. The sequence goes on from CAZMSA010000109.1 coordinate 8,463, forward strand.
TTGAGTTCGCTGCTACGTCCATCGGCCGCTTCACGTTGGGGCGAGATCGGGATCAGTTCGGACCGCCTCGATCCGGTGAGCCGGACTTTCAGGCGATTCCGCGGGATTAGAGCACGATTCTGCCAAAAACGCCGGCAATTTCAGCATCGCGCTGCCAGAGCATGATGCCGAAAAGTGGCAAAGCACTTTTCGGATAACATCATGCTCAAACTCTCAAGACCGATCAGCCTTTATGCAATTGGGTGATTTAACCCAATTGCATGCTGATCCAGTGGGAGGTTGGACAAGCAACCCGTGCCAGTCTCGTTGGGGCTGCTTCCTTCCGGACCTGACCCGGTTGGCGAGCGGCGCGTCCGCTGCCAACCTCCCGGATTGAGTATATCGGCTTTTGCGCCGCCGGTTGCAAGCCCGAAGGGCTGCGAACATCAGTCCGCTTGATCGTCTTCAATTCCCCATGCAATGATGAAAAGCGTGGGTATGGTGGCCATCGCCCGTCGACAACGGCAAGGGAGCGAGATGGAGCTGATTGAACCAGGCCACGGCCGGGGGGGAGGTGACCTGACGGCGGGACCGGCGGTGCTGGCCTCGGCGGCGACCGGTATCGTGGACTATATCGAGAAATATCGCGGCGACGTGGACTCGATCTTCGGCAACTCCGGCCTGGCGCCGGAAATGGCCGGTGCCACCACCCTCAAATTGCGCCTCAACGATTTCTGCACCCTGTTCGAGGAAGCCGCCGCGCGCACCCGCTTCGACAATTTCGGCTTGTGGTTCGGCAACCAGTTCCAGCCGCGCGATCTCGGCCTGTGGGGCTATGCGGCGATTTCCGCGCCCACCCTCGGGGCCGCGGTCGGCAATCTGGTGGAACTGTTCCGCTGGCAGCAGGACTCTTCCATGATGCGCTTTTCGGCCATCGAGGAAAATCTCGTGAGCCTCGAATACCAGATCGAAGCGCCCGACATCGTGCAGCGTCGCCAGGACGCCGAACTGTCGCTGGGCATGTTCCTGAACGTGATCCGCGAATGCCTGGGCCCCGGCTGGTCGCCCGAGGAGGTGCTGTTCGAGCATCCCCAGCCGGCCGAATGGAAGGACCACGAGCGCGCCTTCGGAGCACCGGTCTATTTCGCGCAACCGACCAACGCCCTGATCTTCCGCGCCGACGTGCTGGAGCGGACGATGCCGGCCCGCGATGCCGTCCTGATGACCTTGATGCGCAACTGCCTCGTCGAACTGGGCCGCGCGCCGTCGGGACCGCGCACCCTCGTCGATGCGGTGCGCAGTGCCGTGCGCAACCACCTGCCGCGCGGCTATCCGACGCTTGAAGCCATGTCGGACGAATTGCGGGTGCCGCGGTCGGCCATCCAGCGCGCCCTCAACCGGCTCGGCCTCACCTTCAAGGACCTGGTCGAGCGCACCCGCTACGACCTGGCACTTTCGTATCTGGAGCAACGGCATCTGCCGCTGTCGGAAATCGCCTTCCTGCTCGGTTATTCCGAGCTTTCCGCCTTTTCCCGCGCCGTCCGCCGCTGGACCGGCAAATCGCCACGGCAATTGCGCGTAAGACTCGACGACGCCTGACATCAGGTGTGCAGCGCCTGCATGGCTGGCCTCCCTTGCCACGCGCCGGTCGTGCATGGCATTGAGGCGCCACGGTTGCCATATTCCTCTCATTCACATCTCATCAATCTGGAGGCTCGACAACATGTTGCGCAGGACCGATTTCTACATTGACGGGCGCTGGGTGGCGCCGCTCGAACCCAAGGATTTTCCCGTTATCAACCCGGCCGACGAACAGCCTTTCACCACCATCTCGCTGGGCTCGGCCGCCGACGTCGACAAGGCGGTTGCCGCCGCCCGGCGGGCGTTTGCGACCTGGAGCCTCACCAGCCGCGAGGAGCGTCTGGCGCTCCTGGAAAAGCTCGCCGCTCTGTATGAAGCCAACGCCGATGAGATGGCCCGCACCATCTCGCGCGAAATGGGGGCGCCGATGACGCTGGCGACCCGCGCCCAGGCAAGTGCCGGCCTTTCCCACATTCGCACCTTCATTGCCGAACTGAAGGAATTTACCTTCGAGCATCCCCTGAAGCCCGACGTCACCGACGAGCACATCGTGCTCGAACCCATCGGTGTGTGCGGCCTCATCACCCCGTGGAACTGGCCCATGAACCAGATCACCCTAAAAGTGATCCCGGCACTGGCGGCCGGCTGCACGGTCATCCTCAAGCCCACCGAACTCGCCCCGCTCAACGCCATGCTGTTCGCCGACCTCATTCACGAGGCGGGCTTTCCGGCCGGTGTGTTCAACCTGGTGAACGGCGACGGGCCGACGGTGGGTGCCGCCATGTCCGCCCATCCCGGTATCGACATGATGTCGTTCACCGGCTCGACCCGGGCCGGCATCGCCGTCACCAAGGCGGCCGCCGACACGGTGAAGCGGGTGACGCTGGAACTGGGCGGCAAGTCGCCCAACATCGTCTTCGCCGACGCCGATATTGGCAAGGCAGTGAAGGTGGGCGCACTGCATTGCTTCAACAACACCGGCCAGTCGTGCAACGCCCCCACGCGCATGCTGGTGGAGCGCTCGGCCTACGGCGCCGCCGTCGAGGTGGCGGCCGCAACCGCCAATGCGTCAACCGTGGGCGATCCCGCAACCGAAGGGCGCCACCTCGGGCCGCTGGTGTCGCAGGCCCAGTACAACAAGGTGCAAGGCCTCATCGAGAAAGCCATTGCCGAAGGCGCCCGGCTGGTGGCCGGCGGCCCCGGCCGTCCCGAAGGCGTCAATCGCGGCTATTTCGTCCGCCCCACGGTGTTTGCCGATGTCTCCAACAACATGACGATTGCCCGCGAGGAAGTATTCGGCCCGGTGCTGGCGATGATCCCCTTCGACACCGAGGACGAGGCGGTCTCCATCGCCAACGACACGCCTTATGGCCTCGCCGCCTACGTGCAGTCCGGCAACCAGGCCCGCGCCCAGAAGGTGGCGCGGCGGCTGCGCGCCGGCATGGTGCAACTGAACGGCGCCATGCGGGCGCCCGGCAGCCCGTTCGGCGGCTACAAGCAGTCCGGCAACGGCCGCGAGGGCGGTCGCTGGGGCATCGAGGATTATCTCGAGGTCAAGGCCATCGCCGGCTGGCAGCCCGAAGCCGAAGCCTGATCTAGCGGTAGATCGGATGACGGCCCGCCAGCGCTGCGACCCGCTGGCGGGCCGTTTGCGTCTGCCCGGCGCCACCCGCCAGTGCATCGACGACATCGGCGATGACCGATCCCAGTTCGGCGAAATCGGCTTCATCGAGGCCGCGCGTCGTTGCCGCCGCCGAGCCGAGACGCAGGCCCGACCAGTCGGCGGGTCGCGCAACATCGAACGGCACCGGGTTCTTGTTGGAGGTAATGCCGGCGGCATAAAGCGCATCCTGCACCGCCTGGCCCTTGAGACCCTTGGGCCTGAGATCGAGCAGCACGATGTGGGTATCGGTGCCGCCCGAGACGACAGCGACCTGGCGGTCCATCAGCGTCCTGGCCAGCGCCCGGGCATTGGCCTGGACTTTTTGGCCATAGGCGCGGAATTCGGGTTTCAGCGCTTCGCCGAGGCACACCGCCTTGGCGGCGATCACCTGGGTATGGATCGAACCCTGCACGCCCGGGAACACCGCCGATTGCAGTTTTGACGCGAAACCGTCATCGCGTGACACGATGACCCCGCCGCGCGGACCCCTGAGGGTCTTGGTGGTGGTGAAGGTGACCATGTCGGCATGGGGAACCGGCGATCGATGTACGCCCGCCGCCACCAGCCCGGCGATATGCGCCATGTCGACCAGGAGGTGCGCGCCGACCTTTTCGGCGATGGCG
>CAZMSA010000110.1:0-11999 GCA_964568825.1 uncultured Rhizobiaceae bacterium
CCACCGGGGCTGCGGCATGTGGCGGCGGTAGCGGAATGGACCCCGGGGTCAAGCCCCGGGGTGACGGTTGGGGGACGTGGCCTTGATTGGGAGGGCATGCGGTGTGGCGGCGGGGTGGTTGTAACTGAGGGGCCATGCCGTGCGGCCCCTGGGTCGTCGGGTCAGGCCCGACGATGACACTCTTTTGGGAAGGGGGCGGGGGGGGCGCATGCCCCTCCGCCCTAGCGAGGTGGTGCAAGGTGCTGCCTGCGCTGCTAACGTGAGGGATCGTTTGAAGCCCTGCGCACCGTCATGGCCCCCGAAGAAGGAGACCCCCCATCATGCCCGGACTTTGGTTCGAGGAATTCGAGGACGGAAAGACCTACAAGCACCCCCTGACCCGCACGGTGACGGAGATGGACAACATGATGTTTTCCTGCCTCACCCTCAATCCGCAGCCGCTGCACATCGACCGGCACTTCTCAGCCGGTACCGAATGGGGCGAGCCGTTGATGAATTCGCTGTTCACCCTCGGCCTGATGATCGGCATCTCCGTCAACGACCTGACGGTGGGTACCACCATCGCCAATCTCGGCATGAAGGAGGTCAAGTTCCCCGCCCCGCTGTTCCAGGGCGATACCGTGCGGGTGGAGACCACCGTCATCGGCAAGCGCGAAAGCCGTTCGCGGCCCGATGCCGGCATCGTCGATCTCGACCACCGCGCCTACAAGCAGGACGGCACCCTGGTTGCCCAATGCCTCAGGCAGGCGTTCATGCGCAAGCGGCCGGCGGCATGAGATCGCTGCTGTTCGTTCCCGCCGATAGCGAGAAGAAGATCGCCAGGGCGCTTGGCTCGGGCGCCGATACAGTGATCCTCGACCTGGAGGACTCGGTCAGCCCCGCCGCCAAGCCCGCCGCCCGGCGCCTCGCCGCCGAGGTGCTTGCCTCACCGCGCCCGGCCACAGCCCCTCGCCTCTTCGTGCGCGTCAATGCCCTCGATACCGGGATGACCGCCGCCGACCTAGAAGCGGTCCTGCCCGCCCGCCCCGATGGCCTGATGCAGCCCAAGACCGAAGGCGGCGGCGATGTCGCCGAACTGGCGCGCCTGTCGGGGGGAGCGGTGGCGATCATCGCCATTGTCACCGAGACGGCGCGGGCGCTGTTTTCCTGCGGCACCTACGACAAGTCCGGCCCGGCGCTTTACGGCATGGCCTGGGGGGCGGAGGATCTATCCAACGATCTGGGCGCTCGATCGAGCCGCGACGCCGAAGGACGCCTCACCGAGCCCTATCGCCTCGCCCGCACCCTGTGCCTGGCCGGCGCCCGGGCAGCCGGCGTCGAACCCATCGACACCGTGCATGTCAACTTCCGCGACCTCATCGATCTCGAAGCCGAATGCGCCGCCGCCGTGCGCGACGGCTTTGCCGCCAAGATGGCCATCCACCCGGCGCAGGTGGAGATCATCAACCGGGCCTTTACCCCCTCGCCCCAGGCCATCGCTGAGGCCGAAGCCGTGGTGGCGGCCTTTGCCGCCACCGGCGATGCCGGGGTGGTGGCAATCGATGGAAAGATGTTCGACATCCCGCATCTCAAGCGGGCGCAAAAGCTACTGGCCCGGGTACGAGACTCAGGTTGAGCGCTTCGCCCTTGGGGTGCGCCGCTTCGGGGCCGGTTTTGCCGTTTCGACGATGCGAACATCGACGGGGCCCTTCACATTCACGTCGCGCTGCGGGAACGGGATTTCCATGCCGGCTTCCTTCAGGGAGTCCCACAACAAAAGGAAGATGTCGCCGCGCACGTTGACCGTGCCCTTGTCGGGATCGCGGATCCAGAAGCGCAGCTTGTAGTTGACCGATGAATCGCCGAAGGCGGTGATGTGACACACCGGCGGCGGCACCGCCTGCACCCGCTTGTGGGTGGCCGAGACCTGCCGCGCCAGCTTCCTCACCTCATGCGGATCGGCCGAATAGGCCACCCCGAAATCGAGATCGAGGCGCACAAGGTCGGAGGAATACGACCAGTTGACCACCTGCGAGGTGATCAGGTCCTCGTTGGGGATCAGGTATTCGCGCCCGTCGCGGGCGATCACCGAGGCATAGCGCGCCGCCAGCTCGTTGATGCGCCCGTAGGTATCGCCCACCGTGATGACGTCGCCCGGCTTGATGGATTTATCGAGCAGCAGGATGAAGCCGGATATCAGGTTCGACACCACCTTCTGCAGGCCGAAGCCGAGGCCGAGGCCAACGGCGCCGGAGAACACCGCAAATGCTGTGAGATTGATGCCGACCAGGCTGAGGCCGACCACGATCGCCGTCACCAGCAGCACCGCCCTCGCCAGCTTGGCGGTCAGCACCTTCAGCGACGGGCTCAAATCCTCGATCTTGGCGAGTTGGCTGTCGATCAGCCGCCCGCCGGTCACCGCCACCCAGATCAGAACCGCCAGGATGAGGACGGCCTTGATCACAAGCAGCGGCGTCAGGCGAAAGCCCTGCATCTCGATGCCGACGGAATCCAGCGCATCGATGACGCCGGGCAGCACGCCGAGCATGAACGCTGCCACCACCATCCATGTCACGAAGGCGATGACCCGGGCGACGAAGCGGTTGCGGATGACACGCGAGGCGACCGAGATGACGATCCACGCCGTCGCCAGACCCGCCGCCACGGCGATCAGATAGCTGCGCGACGGCCATGTGGTATAACGCATGACGATCAGCGCCAGCCATAGCCACACGGGAAAGAAGAGCCACTTGAGGCGCCTGAGGATAATGGCCAGCGAGCGCAACAGCCGCGGATTGCCCTCGATGCGGCGGATGCGCGCCTCGAATATCGGCTCCAGGCGGTGCGAAATGATCAGCGCCAGCCCGAAGGCGCCGATGATGATGGCGAACTGCGCCAGCGTCCAGGCCAGCCCCATCTGATTGAACACGATGCCGCGGTGGGCGAGCCACAGCAGCACAGCATCGCGGATTTCCCCCAGCCAGTCGCTAGTCATGTCGCCAACCTAACACAAGGCCGCAGCCGCCAGAACTAGTCCGGGCGGCGCATGCGGAACACCTCATCGACTACGGCGTATTCCGAATAGCCGAGTCGGGCGATGGGTTTGAGGCTGGCGGTATCGACGCGGCCGTCGTGAATGAAGCGATCGTCGATATAAACGCCGACCACCCGCCCGACCACCACGGCATAGCCTTTTCCCGGATCGTGGCCGGCAAGCTTCACCGTCTGCTCGTAGACGCACTCGAACGCCGCCGGCGTTTCGGCAACGCGCGGCGGCTTGACGAAGCGGCTCTTTGCCTTGCCCAGCCCGGCAAGCTCGAACTCATCCACCTCGTGCGGCACCACCGCGGAGGTGGCGTTCACCGCCTCGCGCAGGTCCCAGGTGGCGAGATTGCACACGAACTCGCCCGTTGCCTCGATGTTGGTGAGGGAATCCTTGCGCCCGCCGCTGCCGAAAACCACGTACGCCGGGGTGTCCGCCATGGCGTTGAAGAAGCTGTAGGGCGCCAGGTTGAAGCTGCCGTCGGCCCCTAGTGATGAAATCCAGCCGATGGGACGCGGTACGATCAGCGCCTTGAACGGATCGAGCGCCAGGCCGTGATCGTTGCGGGTCGCGTCATAGTGCATGAATGGGGTGCTCCTTCAGGACGGTTGTTCAGCGCAGGGCGCGCAGCAGGCCGGGCAGGCCGGCGACGCTTTCCAGAACATGGTCGCAATAGGGATCGAGATCGGCCGCAGCGCCGTTGCCGGTAAGCACGCCGATGGCCAGACCGGCGCCTGCGGCGCGGGCCATTTCGACATCGTGCAGGTTGTCCCCCACCACCGCCACGTCGCCGGGCGCGGTGCCGGTGGCGGCACAAAAGGCATGCACCATGTCGGCGGCAGGCTTGGGGCGGGGAACCGAATCGTAGCCGAGGATCGCCGCCAGCCGCTCCGCCACGCCGAGCCGCCGCATGGTCGCCGTCGCCGAGCGCTCGACATCGTTGGTGGCAACACCCAGCGCCACTTCGAGAACGTCGAGTTCATCGAACAGGCCGCCCAGATCGACGATGGGCGTGGCCGAATCCGGCGCCACGCGGGCGTTGTAGTCGTCGATCCAGCGCGCCGTTGCCGCCTGTTCGCCGGGCGTGCCGCCGGGCTGCCAGGCGCGCACCAGATCGAGCGTGTTGCCGGCCGCCCAGATGGAGCCGGCCTTGAAGCACTGCCGCTCGGCATCGAAGCCGGCGATATCCATCAACTCAAGGGCGCGCGAGGGATCGCCGCCGGCAAATTCCGCCGACAGCGACTTGAGCACCGGCACCCAAGTGGCGGGAAAGTCGATGAGGGTGCCGTCCTTGTCGAACAATATGGCGCGGATCGTCATCACCCGGTCCACCGCGTGGTAAGGCTCGAAGGCTCCGGGCGCGGCCGGTCGGTCACCGCCTGGGTGGGGGTGCCGAGATAGATGAAGCCCGCCAGCTTTTCCGTCTTCGCAACCCCGAGGCTTTGCAGCACCTGGCGGTCATAGGCCTGCCAGCCGGTGATCCACTGGCAGCCTACGCCTAAGGCGGTCGCGGCGATCAGCATGTTCTGGCACACGGCCCCCGCCGAAAGGACCTGCTCCCATATCGGTATCTTGACGTGCTCGGCGGCCGTGGAAACCACTGCAATCACCACCGGCGCCCGCATGAAGGTACCCCGCTGTTCCGCCAGGATGGCTTCGCCATGGCCGGGATTGAGAACCTTCCAGCGCGCCGCCATGATTTCCCCGGCCCGCGCCCTCGCCTCGCCCTCGATGACGATGAAGCGCCACGGGGTGAGCTTGCCGTGATCGGGCACGCGCACCGCGATGTTGAGGATCTCGGCGATCTGCGCGGCATCGGGGCCCGGCTCGCCCATCGCCTTGGCCGAGGCCGAGCGGCGGCTGGCGAGCAGCGACATCAGGCTCGATCGATCGTTGAGGCGGTCTTCGGCCAGGCCCTCGTTCAGTTCCACTGGCATCGTTTGGTTTATCCTTTTGTCGAGCGCCAGAAGGGCCAGACCGACCCGCCTCCTGTCAAGCCATCGTTTCAATTTTGCCCCGCCCGTTAACCCAAATTTAACGATTTGATTGCGCCCGGACCCCTCGATATGGCCATATGATCGCACGCCGATCGGGAACAAGGTCGGGGGGAAGCTCAGTGGGAACTAGACGGAGACTTGCATGCACGCCACTCTCACCCGTGCAGCAGGACAGCACCAGGGCCGCCGCCAGAAAGCGGCGGCCCTCATCGTTCTGGCTGCAGCCTATGCCTTCATGTTTTCAGGCCCCCTCATGGCCGCGCAGGAGCCGGTGCAAACCGCTCCCGAGGTGACCGGCTCGCTCAAGCCGTTCGGCACTGATCACGAAATGCACACCGAGATCGCCCGGCCGGGCAACGAAAGCCTGACGCTTGGCGCCCGCCTCAAGACCAACGGCGGCCTCATCACCCGCCCCATCGACTGGACCATCCGCAACGTCCTCGGCAGCGGCACCGGCGACATCGTGTGGCATTCCGAAGAACCGCTGGCCGAGACCCCGCTGGCGCCGGGCGATTATGTCGTCGAGGCCGACTACGGCACGGCGAAGTTCTTCCAGCCGGTCACCGTCACGCCCGGCCAGCGCCTGGTCATGACCTTCATCCTCAATATCGGCGGCATCCGCCCGCTGTCGCGCATCGACGGGGTGGGCTACCCCTCGAACATGCCCGCCACCCATGACATTTACGCCCTGACCGGCCCCGATGCCGGCAAGCAGATCGCCGCCGGCGTCAAGCAGGGCGAGATCGTCCGCGTGGTGGCCGGCACCTACCGCATCGAAAGCCGCTTTGCCGACGGCAACACGGTGGCCGAAACCAAGGTCACGGTGAAGCCGGGCATCCTGTCGTCCATCGAGATTTCCCACCTCGCCGCCTACGCCCAGGTGAACATACCGGCCACCGGAACCCGGCTGGCGACCTGGAAGATCCAGCAGATCGGCGGCTATTGGGAGCGCAGCGGCAAGAGCGATGCCTTCGCCCTCGTCCTCGCCCCCGGCACCTATTCAGTGGACGCCGAGGTGGACGGCCATGACCTCAAATCCGAGTTCACCGTCAAGCCGCACGACTTCAAGCGCCTGACGGTCGGGGAGTAGTTCACCCCGGCAGCGGGATGAACTCTTCCTCATCGCCGGGGACGATGTCGAAGCGGCCCTGGCGCCATTCGGCCTTGGCCTGTTCGATGCGCTCCTTCGATGACGACACGAAATTCCACCAGATGTGGCGCGGGCCGTCCATGGGCTCGCCGCCCAGAAGCTGCAGGCGCGCCGCAGCGGGTGCAGAAATGGTGATTTGGTCGCCGGGCCTGAAGACCAGCAGGCGGCCGGCCTCGAAGTTTTCGCCGGCAATGGTCACCGTCCCCTCACACACATAAACCGCGCGTTCCTCATGGTTCGCCGGCAGCGGCATGCGTGAGCCGGCAGCCATCCCGGCCTCGGCATAAAACAGCTCGCTCGGCGTCTTCACCGGCGCTGTCGACCCAAAAAGCGAGCCGGCAATGAGGCGCACCGAGACGCCGCCTTCTTGGATCACCGGCAGATCGCCGGCGCCAAAATGGGCAAAGTCGGGGGCCTGTTCCTCCAGCCCTTGCGGCAGCGCCACCCATGACTGGATGCCGAACACCTGGCGCTCGCGTGCGAGATCGGCGGGCGGCGTGCGCTCGGAGTGGACGATACCGCGGCCCGCCGTCATCCAGTTCAGTTCGCCGGGGGCGATCTCGATGGAAGATCCAAGGCTGTCGCGATGATAGACCGAACCGTCGAACAGCCAGGTCACCGTGGCCAGGCCGATATGGGGATGCGGGCGCACGTTCATGCCCTGCCCAATGCGCATCAGCGCCGGCCCGAACTGGTCGAAGAAGATGAACGGCCCCACCATCTGGCGTTTGCCCGACGGCAGCGCCCGGTTGACCTCGAAATCGCCGATATCGCGCGCCCGCGGTACGATCACCTGCTCGATGGCATCGCACGATTTCGGATCGCCGATGATCGGATCCTTGCCCTCAAACCAGCTCATTGGTGGCCTTACCTTTCGGCATCTGCTTTGCTACCCAGCATGTGAAACCACAACAGCGCCGGAATGCTAGCCGGTCGGAGCGCACATGGGCAATATTTCACTCATCCAGATCGCACTGCTGCTCACCACCGCGGGCCTCGTGGCGCCGCTCGCCAAGTACATGCGGATCGGCGCCGTCCTCGGCTACCTCATCGCCGGCGTGGCCATCGGCCCGCACGTTCTGGGCGTCTTCCGCAACGTCGACAACATCCTGCACGTGGCCGAGTTCGGGGTCGTCTTGTTGTTGTTCATCATCGGTTTGGAACTGCGCCCGCAACGCCTCCTCGCCTTGCGCCGCGCCGTCTTCGGCCTGGGCGGCCTGCAGGTGGCGATCACCGCCATGGTGCTGACCGCCGGCCTCGCCGCCGCCCACTTCGACTGGCGCCAGGCGCTGTTTGCCGGCCTTGCCCTGTCGTTGTCGTCCACCGCCATGGTGTTGCAGGTGCAGAAGGAGAACGGCGAACTGGAAACTCGCCACGGCCGTTTATCGTTTGCCGTGCTGCTGTTCCAGGACCTCGCCGCCATCCCGATGATCGCCCTCGTCGGCCTGTTGGCCGCCGGTTCGGCTGAACTGCCGGCGATGAGCCTGTCGGGGGCGGCCGCCGCCATCGGCGCCATCGTCATCATCGTGCTGGCCGGGCGGTATGCGCTGGAAAAGCTCTACCGCATGGTGGCCCAGACCGGCGTCGATGAAGCAATGACGGCGCTCCTGCTATTGACCATCATCGTCATCGTGGCGATCATGAAGGCGGTGGGCCTGTCGCCGGCGCTGGGTGCCTTCATCGCCGGCATGCTGCTTGCCGACAGCGATTACCGCCACGACATCGCCGCCAATATCCGCCCCTTCGAAGGCCTGCTGCTCGGCCTGTTCTTCATCGCCATCGGCATGTCGCTCGATATCGGCCTCCTGACCTCGCGGCCGGCGGAGATCGCCATGGCGACAATCGGCCTGCTGGCCGCCAAGGGCCTCATCCTGTTTGTCGTGGGGCGCCGCGGCGGGCTGTCGGCACCAAGCGCGCGGCGCTTTGCCCTGGCGCTTTCTCAAGGAGGCGAATTCGCCTTCGTGCTGTCGGCCGCTGCCTTGTCGGCGGGTGTCATCGCCTTCAGCTTCGCCGGCTTCATCAACGTGGTCGTCACCCTCACCATGCTGGCGACACCCTTCGTCATGATGGCCGAGGCGGCGGTTTCCCGGCGTTTCCTGACAACCGCTTCGCAACCGCAGCCCGCCTATGACGAAATGCCCGAGGGCCAGGGCCACGTGATCATCGCCGGCATCGGGCGCTTCGGGCAGATCGTCGCCCGCGTGCTGGCGGCGCGAAAGATCCCCTTCACAGCGCTTGACGGCGATGTCGCCCAGGTGGAGGTCATGCGGCGTTTCGGCAGCCAGGTGTTTTACGGCGACGCCAGCCGCCTCGACATCTTGAAGGCCGCGCAGATCGACAAGGCCCGCGCCATGGTGGTGAGCGTTTCCGATGTCGAGGTTTCGCTGAAGATCGTCGACCTGGTGCGCCGCCACTATCCCGACCTGCACCTGTTCGTGCGCGCCCGCGACCGCCAGCATGTGCACCAGCTCATGGATCGCGGCGTCGAATTCATGGTGCGCGAGACCTATCTCTCCGCTATCGACCTCACCCGCCGCGTGCTCATCGACGGCGGCATGAGCGAGGCACGCGCCAGGCGCTCCATCGAGGCGTTCTCACGCTCCGACCGCGAGCGTCTCTATGACGACTATGCCCACCAGTCCGACGAGGAAAAGCTGCGTGCCAGCGCCCGCCGCCAGGCCGACGAACTGGCAGCCCTTCTGGCCGCCGATACCGAGGCCGAGGAAGAAGCCGTCACACCGAACGGGTGATGCCGCCGTCGATGCGCAGGTTCTGGCCGGTGATGTAGGATGATTTTTCCGAAGCCAGGAAGGCGATCAGTTCCGCCACCTCGCCGACTTTGCCGTAGCGCCCGGCCGGGATGCGCGCCACCAGTTCCGGCGTCTCCGGGTAGCTGTCGATGAAGCCGGGCAGCACGTTGTTCATGCGTACCTTTTCGCCCGCATAGCGGTCGGCGAAGAGCTTGGCATAGGCCGCAAGCCCTGCCCGGAACACGCCTGAGACCGGAAACGCCGGGTCCGGCTCGAAGACGGCATAGGTCGAGATGTTGACGATGGAGCCGCCGCCCTGGGCAACCAAGATAGGCGTGACCAGACGCGCCATGCGCACCACGTTCATCAAATAGACGTCCATGCCGGCGTGCCAGTCGGCATCGCTGATATCGAGGAGCGGACCCTTGGGACCGTGGCCGGCACCGTTGACGACGGCATCGATGCGCCCGAAGCGCGAAAGCGTCGCCTCCACCAGCCGCGTCAGGTCGGCGACCTCCTCATTGGAGCCGGTGACGCCGAGGCCCCCAAGCTCCTCGCCCAGCGCCTTGCCCTTTCCCGACGGCGACATGACGGCCACCTGGTAACCTTCCGCCGCCAGCTTTCTGGCCGCCGCCGCCCCCATGCCGGACCCGCCCCCGACGATGATCGCCACCTTGTTTTCGCTCATGGTTGTCCATCCTCTTGCTGAAGTCGTCCAGTCGTCTTCATGCACCTGACCGGTGAAGGGCGGCAAATCATTTCCAGATGCCGGTGATGGCCCTGGCATGGGCATCGCCTTCACCGAGATTGCCCAGCCCCAGCACGTCCTCGCTGAGCCGCAGCAGACTGTAGGTATTGTAGGCGGCAGCGCTCACCGCCCCCGGCCGGACAGCGTCGCCGATGAAGATCGTCACCACGTGATTGCGGTTGAAATAGCCGCGGCCTTCATCGAACGTCACGATGAACAGCATGCCGTGCATGAATTTCGGATCTTTGAGGAGCGGGCCGAAGGTATCCGACAGCCAGCGATCGGCGTAGGCAACGCCGGTGTCGTGTCCATCGTTCTTCTGGTCCGGGATATACAGCGACCAGCGCGGCAGCCTGCCGCTATCGAGATCGCTTTTCAGTTCCGACGCCTTGACGATGCGCGCGCACCGCACCGGGTCCGTCTGGACGTCCTTGAAGCTCAGGAACGGCACATGCTTGCGCGCATAGTCGCCGTCCTTCGCCTTGAGAAAACAGCCGCCGGGATAGCCCTCGGCATAAACCTTCCAGGAAACGCCCTTGGCATCGAGCAGATCGCCGATATGGGGCTTGTCCAGTGTGACGTCGTCGTCCGAGGCGATCCCGTAGGTCGACCCGGTAACCAGGGCGATGTAGTTGGGCAGTGAGGGATGGGCCACGGCCGAGAAATTTTCAAGCAAGGCGCCGCGGCGTGCCAGCGCCGTAAGGAACGGCTGCCGCATGGCATCGGCATAACGGGTGTTCTCGAGGATCACCGTCATGATCCTTTTGACCGACTTGAGGCTCTGTGGAGGGCTTTCGGCGGCGGCGACCGCCGGAGCCGGACCGCCGGTCACGAATGAAGCGGCCAGCACAAATGCGACGGCAGCGGCAAGGCCGAAAATCCGCACTGTGAAGGTCCAGTTCATTACCTGCCTCGCGACGGAATTCCCTACCCGCGGCAATAGCGGTGGACAGCCCGCTCGGTCAATGCGGCGAAAGGGGGGAGATCCAACCCGTATAAGCATGCCGTTTAAAGCCCGCAGATCAGCGCACCAGGTCGCTTTTCCACACGTCCGCGAGAAGCGCCTTGAGTTGTGCAAATCGCGCCGGACCAAGCTCGGCGCTCCATTCGCGCTCGATGTCGCGCAGGATGTCGATGATCATGGCGAAGACGGCATGCCCGCGCCCGGTCAGCCGCACTATACGCTTGTTGCCGGCTTCGGGCGCATCATGTCGTTCCGTAAAGCCGAGAGTCTCCAGGCTTCGCAAAAGCTGGTTCATGGCCTGCTTGGTGATGCCGGCGCGTTCGGCCAGGGTGCCCGGACGCTCGCCGTCCGGGCCCGGATAGAGCAGTACCGCCATGTGGGCGGGTCGCAACCCTGCAAAACCTGCGGCATTCAACGCCTCGATGATACGTCGATGGATGGCCTGCGATGGAACCCGCAACAGGGCGCCGATCAGCAACTCTTCGGGCTTGAGCGACGATCTGTCCAGCGATTGGGGCATTGACAACTCCGGTAAATTTAGTTTACTCATTGCATCAAGTAAATTCGATTTACCACGAAGAGAGCCTCCATGACATCCTCAAATGCTGGTCTGCAGGTCAATCCGTCCGACGAAACGATAGCGGTTGGAGATTTCGCCATCCGCTTTCTGATCACGGGCGACAATTCGAATGGCACCCTCGCAGCCTTCGAGATGGTCGTTCCAGGCACGATGGGGTTGCCGGCTCCGGCCCACAGCCATGACCACTATGAAGAGTCGATCTATGGCATCAACGGCGTGCTCACATGGACCGTCGATGGAAAGCGCATCGAGGTTGGGCCGGGTGAGGCCTTGTGTATTCCACGCGGCGCTGTCCATCGCTTCGACAACAAGACCGGAAAGGCCGTGAAGGCGCTTTGCGTGATCTCGCCGGCCGCCATCGGGCCGCAATTTTTCCGCGAAAGCTTCGCCGTGCTCAACGCCGCCGCCGGCGGCCCGCCGGACAAGGCGAAACTGGTCGAGATCATGCGCCGATATGGCCTCACGCCGGCACCAGCCCCGGCCTGACCGCGCCCTGCTTTGTCGCCCGCTAGGCCGACCTGCGTTGGCATGACGGATCAGCAACTGCCGGGGCTACGCCGCCTGCATCGCCCGCTTCACATCCGGCGGCGTCGCCTCATCCGCCAGCGCCGCGATCACCGCATCCAGTCCTTGCGAATGCTGGTCGCGCGAGCCGAGACGGCGCACGTTGACGGTTCCTTCCTCCATCTCGCGCTTGCCGACCACCAGGATCACCGGCACCTTGGTGAGCGAGTGCTCGCGCACCTTGTAGTTGATCTTCTCGTTGCGGATGTCGGCCTCGGCCCTGA
>CAZMSA010000111.1:0-11938 GCA_964568825.1 uncultured Rhizobiaceae bacterium
ATCCTGGATGCCAGCGGAATGGACCTTGACCGTGAGCAGCCGGCCGTCGGTGTCTGCTGGTGGCTGACCCCCACAGCGTGCGTTGCAACAGGCACATGGCAATCACGTGAGTAACGCATCGACGAGACATTGCGCCAGCAGGCGCATGGCACGATGTCGTTCCTCCTTCCGGTGCGCGAGAAAGAACCTGTCGAAATATGCCAGATCGTCATCGAGCAGGCTCCGCATCTCTCCGCGTTCGACGAAGGCGCGCGCAAAGTGCACCGGCAGGTAGCCGAGGTACCTGCCGGACGCGATGAGGATGGCGAGACTTTCCATGTGCGAGGTTAAAGCCTGCTGCCCGAAGGCGACGCCGGGCATATTGGCCATGTCTTTCATGTAAGTTCGCCCAGCGTAAGGATATTGAGCGATATCGCCAAGTGCGAGGCCAGTTGTCCGGGTAAACAGAGGGTGGTCCTGGCCGCAATAGAGGCGTTGCTCTTCCTCAAAAAGTCCCTTGGCCGCTATTGATGGATGTGCCTCGTCGATAGGCGTGAGGATGAGTGAGTAACGTCCATCCAGCAGTCGTTGCAGCAGGTCCTGGGGAGACGCGATCTCCACATGCAGGAGAACCTTTGGCGCCATCTCATTGAATTTCGCAACCGCCTTGTGAAGCTGCGCGGCGGGGTTGGTGTACATGGCATCGACGATGCCGAAGTGCACGGTGCCCGTCAGTTCGCCGCGCACCGAACTCACGATGCCGGCAAAATTCTCGATCGACCGCAGCAGGTTTTCGGCAGCCTCGAGGATTCGCACGCCTTCAGCGGTTAATGAAAAGCCTCCGCGCCCGCGCTCGCAAAGGCGCACGCCGAAGCGCGCTTCGAGATGGGCGATGTGATTACTGATAGTCCCGGGGCTGAGGCCAAGCTCGCCTTGAGCGGCTGCAAATCCCTCGTGTCTCGCCACCGCCTGGAAGATGCGAAGGAGGCGAAGATCAGTCGGAGAAAAGGCGGTGCGTGCAGGTCTTTGCGCCATACTCTGAAATTTATCAAAGTGACGCATGAAATAAAGTTATTTTTCAGGGTGGCGGATCCCTCTATAGGCTGCTGCAGGGGAAAATCACATGACCGCTCATGGTTACCAGTTCGGCCGCCTCAATCTGCCGTTCGTCGGTCTCAGCACCTTCGGCAAGTCGCCGGTCTGTCTCGATTGGGACTCGGTCGATGCCGATGTGGCGGTGATGGGTGCGCCGTTCGATTTCGGCACCCAGTGGCGCGCGGGCGCCCGCTTCGGACCGCGCTCCATCCGCGAAGCTTCCACCTTGTTTTCCTTCGGTCACGCCGGCGCCTATGACCATGAAGACGACATCACTTATCTACAGTCCGACAAGGTCCGCATCGTCGACATCGGCGATGCCGACATTATTCACACTGACACGGCCGGCTCGCACGCCAATATCGAGGCCGGCGTCCGAAAGATCCTGGCGGCTGGCGCATTGCCGGTGGTGCTCGGTGGCGATCACTCCATCAACATACCCTGCGTCAATGCCTTTGCCGGGCAGGAGCCGATCCACATCGTTCAGGTGGACGCCCATCTGGACTTCGTCGACGAACGCCATGGCGTCCGCTTCGGGCATGGCAATCCGATGCGCCGCGCCGCCGAGAAAGACTACGTCACCGGCCTGACCCAGATCGGTATCCGCAACGTCTCCTCGACCGCACGTGAAGGTTATGAGGACGCCCGGCGGATGGGCTCGGACATCTTGTCGGTCAGGCAGTTTCGCCGGCTCGGCGTAGCAGCGGTACTCGAGCGGATACCGGCCGGACAGCGCTACTACGTGACGATCGACATCGACGGCTTTGATCCCTCGATTGCGCCGGGCACCGGCACCCCGAGCCACGGCGGCTTCCTCTACTACGAAGTCATCGAGCTGCTGGCCGGCCTGGCGCAACGAGGATGCGTCGTTGGCGTCGACCTCGTCGAAGTCGCACCGGATTATGATCACACCGGAACCACAGCGATCCTGGCGGCACAGATCCTGCTGAATTTCATTGGCCGCATCATGCACCAACGCAGCAACAAACAAACCTGACTGGAGGAGACAATGCTCAAGAAGTTCATCGGACTGGCCGCCTTCGCCGCCCTGCTCTCGACTTCGACCTTCGTACAGGCGGGGACGCTGAAACTGGCGCATTCCACCTGGGTCGGCTACGGGCCCTTCTACATTGCTCGTGACAAGGGTTTCTTCAAGAAAGAAGGCGTCGACGTGGAACTGGTCGTCATGGAAGATACGCCCATAAAGATGGGCGCCCTGATGGCGGGTCAGGTCGACCTCGTGGCCTCCACCGTCGATGAATTCCCTATCTACATGAAACCCGGCATTGGCCTGCACTACATCCTTGCCGTCGATAATTCCAAGGGAGGTGACGGCATCGTTGCCGACAAGTCCATCACCTCTATCAAGGACCTGAAAGGCAAGAAGGTCGCCTTCGAGCAGGGCTCGGTCTCGCAATTCTTCCTCAACGCGCTACTCAAGGATGCCGGGATGTCGCAGAACGACATCGAGCCGGTCAATATGGCGGCGACCGATGCCGGGGTCGCCTTCGCGGCCGGACAGGTCGATGCCGCCGTCACCTGGGAGCCTGCCCTGAGCCAGGGTGCCAAGGCCCCCAATGGCCATATCCTGCTCACCAGTACCGACAAGCCGGGGCTCATCACCGACGTGGTGGCTGTCACTGCCGCTACGGCCAAGACGAAGAAAGCCGATATCGCCGCCTTCGTGCGTGGCTGGTATGATGCTCTCGACTACCTCAAGGCCCATCCGAAGGAGGCTAATGTCATCATGGCCAAGGGTGTGGGTGGTTGGCTCGAAGACCCGCAGGTGTTTGCCGATACGCTGTCGGGCATCGAGTATCTCGACAAGGCCAAGAACAAGGCGTTTTTCGGCACTCCCGAAGCCCCCGGCCAGATCAACAAGACCCTTGGCCTGGCTCTCGATGTGTGGAAGGGCTTCGGCCGCATCCAGGTCGATGTGAAACCCAAAGACATGATCGACTACACCTTTATCGGAGGCTAGGGCCGTGGTCGCCGTGTGGGCAGCCATCGACAAGGCCTTTACCCCGCGCCGGAGCATATCCCCGGCGTTGGGGTTGTGCACCAGCACCGCCGTGGCTGCGGTCATCATCTCGGGGTGGTGCATCGCGACTTACGGCGGGTTGGTCGACACGTTGTTCTTTCCACCGCCACATAGGGTGGTGCTCGCCTTCTGGAAAGTGCTTTTGAACGGCTCGTTGGCAAGGAATGCCTGGGCCAGCCTGGTGGTGATCAACCTGGGTTTTCTTCTGTCTTCGGTGATTGCCATTCCCCTCGGCATCATGATGGGCAGCTTCCGCATCGTCTCGGCGGCCCTGGAGCCGGTTGTCAACTTCACGCGCTATCTGCCGGTCACGTCGATGATCCCGTTGCTCATCTTGTGGATCGGGATCGGGCTCAACGAAAAGATCGCCGTGATCTTCATCGGCACGTTCTTTCAACAACTCGTCATGTTTTCCGACGTCTCCGCCCGGGTGCCGAACGAGTTGTTCAATGCCGCCTATACGCTGGGTGCCAATCGCCGGCAGGTCGTGATGCGGGTGTTGCTGCCTGCGACGCTGCCCGGCGTGATCGACACGTTGCGAGTCACCATGGGCTGGGCCTGGACCTATCTGGTGGTGGCTGAGTTGGTCGCCTCAAGTTCGGGCCTTGGCTACATGAGCATGCAGGCGATGCGCGGGCTTCATGCCGACCTGATCTTCGTGGCCATCCTGGTGATCGGCTTCCTCGGCCTGGTGATGGACCAGATCTTCAAGTGGATAAAGATCGTCGCTCTGCCGTGGTCGCGGCAGCGCTGAAAGGGGCAATGCCATGGGAACTGTCACAGTCGATTCTCTCGATCTCCGCTTCGCCTCGCGGCACGCCCCCGACGTGATCGCCCTGAACAACCTGTCGCTGGAGATACCGGACAAGCAGTTCGCGGTGATCGTCGGGCCTTCGGGGTGCGGCAAGTCCAGTCTGCTCGACATCATCGCCGGGCTCAGGGAACCGAGTGGCGGCGTGTGCAAGCTGGATGAGCAACCCGTAAACGGGCCTGGCAAGGAACGTGGCATGGTTTTCCAGAACTACTCCCTGTTTCCCTGGCTGAGCGTCCTGAAGAATGTCGAATTCGGGTTGAGCTTGCAGGGCAGGTCAGCGCGTGAAACGACCGAAAGGGCGCGTTACTATGTCAATGCGGTTGGTCTTAGCAGTTTTGAGAATGCCTATCCGAACCAGCTTTCGGGCGGCATGAAGCAGCGTGTGGCCATTGCTCGTTCGCTGGCCAATGACCCCGAAGTGATGTTGATGGACGAGCCGTTCGGCGCCCTGGACAGTCAGACCCGCACCGTGATGCAGCAACTGCTGCTGGGGATCTGGGAAAAGGAACAAAAGACCGTACTGTTCGTCACTCATGATATCGACGAGGCGCTCTATCTGGGCGAGAAAGTCTACGTCATGTCGGCCCGACCCGGGCGCATCATCGACACGGTGTCGGTGGATTTTGCCCATCCGCGCAGTTACGAGCTTTCCACTTCGCCTCAGTTCATCGAACTCAAACGCCGCATTCAGCACAGCCTGCACGCCGAGGTTCACAAGGCGTTGGCTGTCGCTGCTGCGTAATAAAGCCGAGCAAACCTGAAAACATCGGGTGGTCAATGTCTTCCAGATCAGACTCTCATTTTGACTATGTGATCGTCGGCGGCGGCTCGGCGGGTTGTGTTCTCGCCAACCGGCTGAGCGAGAGGCCCGACGTTACGGTGCTGCTGGTCGAGGCGGGACCGCGCGACTGGCATCCGATGATCCACATGCCGACGGGCGAGGTCTTCATGGTCGGCAGTTCGGTCGACTGGCAGTTCAAGTCGCAACCCGAGCCCCGGCTGGACGGTTATCAGGTGCCCCTGCCGCGCGGGCGCGTGCTCGGTGGCAGCTCGTCGATCAATGGCCAGATCTACGTGCGCGGCCATCGCCGCGATTACGACGAGTGGTGCCAGATTGGGAACGAAGGCTGGGACTGGGAAAGCGTGCTGCCCTTCTTCAAGAAGGCCGAACGCTGGAACGGCCCGTGCAATCGGTTTCGCGGCAGCAAGGGACCCTTGCGGACCACCTTCGGGCGTTACAGGATGCCGCTCTTTGATGCTTTCATCGGGGCCGGCCAACAGGCCGGGTACAAGTTCAATGCCGACTACAACGCCGACGATCAGGAAGGCTTCGTGTGGACCCAGTACACCCACACCCACCACTTCCCGATGCGCTGTTCGGCAGCGCGCGCCTATGTGTGGCCGGCATTGTTGCGCAAGAACCTGACGGTGTGGACAAACACGCGTGCCCTTCGTGTGCTGATGGATCGCAAGCGGGCATCAGGCGTGGAGGTCGAGCGCAAAGGCAGGCGCTACATGCTGTCGGCCGAACGCGAAGTGATCCTTTCGGCCGGAGCCTACCAGTCGCCACAGCTCCTGATGCTTTCGGGAATCGGTGATCCGCAGGAGCTCAACCGCCACAACATCGAATGCCGCCATGCCCTGCCGGGTGTCGGAAAGAACCTGCAGGACCATGTCGGGTCCTATGTGCAGCATCGCTGCCTCAAGCCCATCACCTACTACAACATGCAAAATCCGCTGAAAGTCGCTGTCGCAGCCGCTCAATATGTGCTGGCGGGGCGCGGTCCGCTTTCGGTCTTCCCGATGAACACCATGGCCTTCCTGAAAAGCAACCCTTCGCTGGAGCGGCCCGACATCCAGTATTATCTCATGCCTTCGGCCATCAATGCCAACGGGTCAAAGGACTACTTCCCCAAATACCACGGCTACAACATTCACTGGTGCGGCCTCAGACCCGAAAGCCGCGGGCATCTCGCATTGCGCTCGGCAAATCCTGGCGATGCGCCGATCCTCGTTCACAATTACCT
Organism: uncultured Rhizobiaceae bacterium; assembly: GCA_964568825.1. Lineage (GTDB taxonomy): Bacteria > Pseudomonadota > Alphaproteobacteria > Rhizobiales > Aestuariivirgaceae > CAVVDT01. The sequence continues at coordinate 5,957 of CAZMSA010000111.1, forward strand.
GACGACCAGGGCCGATCAGGAACTCAATCGCTACGCTTTCAGGCTGGCCCGCGAGATCCATGCCCAGCACGCCTTCGATCCGTTCCGGGGCGAGGAGGTAGATCCGGGTCCGGCTTGCGCATCCGACAAGGACATAGATGCCTTCATGGCGCGTTTCATATCCTCCCACTACCATCCCGTCGGCACCTGCAAGATGGGCGTTGATGACAATGCTGTAGTTGATCCGAAACTGCGGGTTCACGGTCTTGCCGGCCTGCGGGTCATCGACGCTTCGATCATGCCGCGCCTCGTTGGCGCCAATACCAATGCGCCGACGATCATGATTGGAGAAAAAGGCGCGCAAATGGTCATGGCAGACGCCTAGGTCACCGCGGCAATGTCGGCTTCTGACCCGACTGAAACATTCGAACAGACCCCGCGGCAGGGGTACGCGAACTTCATGATGGATGATGAGGGAGCGGTTGGCACCTCATCGATGCTCAGCCTTTGCCGTACAATTGTCGGTAATGCGCTCTTGTCGTGAACCAAAAGCCTTCCTGAGGGCTCGTGTTCGAGCGACATTTGACAAAGCCTGGGCACGGCAATCCGCCAAGCGGCCGCATTGCTATCTGGACCACTCTATTAGGCCGAGCAGCGACAGACATTCGATCCGGATCGCGGGGCGGATGAACCTTGTTGCCTGTCTCCCAAGCCTCGTTCCAGTCGGGACGGCAAGCCGGGCGCGGGGCCCGGCTCACCAGTTACATTATGCCACCCACCACCGTTCGGCGATACGCTCGCCGTCGAAGGTCGAGTCGCTCGACAGCGGACCGTGTGCCAGCTTCGTGCTGCGGGCATAGACGTTGTTGGCGAAGAGCGGGACGACCGCGCCACCCTTGTCGCGCACGATGGCCTGCATCTCGGCGTACATCGTCTTGCGCTTCGCCGGGTCGAGTTCGGCCTTGGCTTCGATGCGAAGCTTCTCGAAACGCTCGTCGGTCCAGAACGTGTCGTTCCAGGCTGCGCCCGGGGAATAACCAGTAGCGAACATTTCGCTCTCAGTCGTGTAGCCACCCCAATAGCAGGCGCAAAACGGCTTCTTCATCCACACATTGTCCCAATAGCCGTCATTGGGTTCGCGCACGACGTTGATCTCTATGCCGGCCTTGGCGGCGTGATCCTTGTAGAGCACGGCGGCATCGACGGCCCCGGCAAAGGCGGCATCGGCGGCGCTAAGGTCCACCTTCAGGAAGTCGAGGCCGCTTTGCTTGAGATACCACTTGGCCTTGTCCGGGTCATAGGCGCGGATCGGCTCATCCTTGTCGAAGTAGCGATAGGAAGGGCCGATCGGATTATCGTTGCCCAGCGAACCATGACCGTAGAGGATCTTCTGCAGCATGCCCTCACGGTTGATCGCATGTTTCAACGCCATGCGGACATTGTTGTCCGTGAACGGTGCAACGTCGGTGCGCATCGGGAACGTATAGTGCAGCGGTCCCGTCGTCTCCTCGATTACGATATTGGGAACCCGGGCGAGCTGATTTACGGTCTTGAGATCGATCTGGTCGATGGCATCTACAGCGCCGGTGACCAGTGCGTTGGAGCGGGCGGCAGTGTCGGCCAAGGTTATCAAGGCGACCTCGTCTGCGAAGCCGCGGTCCGTCCGCCAGTAGTTGGCCGCGCGCTTCATCTCGGCGCTCACGCCCGGCTCGAAATTCACCATCTCGTAGGCGCCGACGCCATCGTGCGACGCCCAGTCGATGGAGTTGTCCTTGGCCGGATAGATCGCGAAACCCGCCGAACTAAGCGCTGTCGGGAAGTCCGCATTTCCGGACTTGAGTGTGAACACGATCTGGTTCGGGCCATCCGTCTTCACGTCGACGATCTCGTCCGCGATTGGTTTGACGAAAGACTTCGAATCTGCACCGCGGTGATAGTTGATGGAGGCGATCACGTCCTGCGGAGTGAGCGATTTGCCACTGTGGAACTCAATGCCCTTGTGCAGCGTGAAGGTCCAGGTCTTGGCATCTGGTGTCGAGTCCCAGCTATCCGCGAGGCTCGGCTGGACGACACCATCGGCATCGATTTCGGTCAGGGTGGTGGTGACGGCGAAGGTCAGCAGCCAATGGGCCCCATTGGTGAGCAGAGCCGGATCGAGGGTATCGGTTGTCGCGCCGTGGCGGGTGCCGAGCACCATGCGGCCGCCGCGCTTCGGGGTCTGGGCCAGCGCATGTCCGGTCATCAGGCGCAAAGCTACCGGCGCGGCCAGTCCGACAGCCGCAGCTCGACCGAGAAACGCGCGTCGGTCCATGCGGTTCCTGAAGTGCTGATGCACGAGCCAGTCGACATAGGGATCGTAGTCTTTGGTCATGAGCAGGTCTCCTTGATGTGAGGGGCGGTCATCTGCCGCCGAGGTCAAGTACGTGGATTGCCGGACGCCGTTCGATCCACGGCGCGATGCTTTCGAGCTGGCCGCCAAGTTGAAACAGGACGGCGTCGTTGCCGGTCGCGGCAGTGAGCTGCACGCCGACCGGGAAGCCGCTGTCGGCATGGTGCAACGGCAAAGTCATTGCCGGCTGGCCAGTGATGCTGAACAGTGGGCAGAAAGCGTAGGTTGCCATTTCCTCGTACCAGAAGGAAACGTTGTCGTCCGGGTAGCGCGTTCCCGAGAATTCACCGATGCGGCAGCTGGTGCGCGAAGTGGTCGGCGTGATGAGCACGTCGTAGTCTTCCATGAATGCGCCCATGATGCGGCTCATGGCCGTAGCCCTGTTGAGGCGGTCGATCAGCGTTTCAGCACTCATCGCTTCGCCATACCTGATGGTGGCAATGGTCTGCGGCTCAAGCGTCGTATGGTCGGCCGGCAACCCCGTGGCACGGGCAACCGCGTCGATCTCGCCTTTCATTGCCGGAGCAAACAGATCGAAGCAGACGCTTGCCATGTCGTCGTAGCCAATAGAGGGAGCGACGTGTGTGACGCCATGGCCGAGCCTGGCGCAGTGTTCACCGGCCGCCATGGCCGCGGTTTCGCAGTCCGGATCGGTGACGGGAGCGCCATCGAACCGGGTGCAGACGGCTACCCTGAGCTTGCGCGGCGGAGTTGCCACGGCATCCAGGAAGCACGGTTTTGGAGCCAGGGGGACATAGTCGCCAGGGCAGGGGCCTGAAGCAATATCGAGGATGGCGGCGGTGTCGCGCAGGGTGCGTGATACGGCGAGCTGCGCGGTGATCCAGCTGTTGCCGTCGCTGTCTGCGAGCGAGCCGAGCGGGACGCGACCGCGCGACGGCTTGAGGCCGACCAGGCCGCACCAGGCCGCCGGAACGCGGATTGAACCGCCGCCATCGCTGGCATGGGCCATCGGCACGATGCCGGCGGCAACGGCGGCCGCCGATCCGCCGCTCGAGCCGCCTGGTGACATGTGCTTGTCCCAGGGATTGAGCGTCGGGCCATGCGCGAGAGGCTCGGTGACGCCATTCACGCCGAATTCGGAACTGTTGGTCGTGGCGATGGGACGAAGACCAGCCTTGCGCAGGCGTTGTGCCAAGGGGCCATCCTCGGTGAAACGAAAGCCGGCACCGATGCGGCTGCCCATGGTGCTGGAGAAACCGGCCCAGTTATGCCCGAGGTCCTTGAGGAGGTAGGGAACGCCGGCCAACCGGCTGTCGCTTGCACACTCTGGTGCCGGATCAGCCACTTCGACGACGCAGTTGAGCTCGCCATTGACCCGGCGCACCGCCTCTTGCGCAAGTTCCACGGCTTCCGCCGAGCTTGTGCGGCCGATACGGATTGCCTCGGCCAGCCCGACAGCATCGAGTCTGACGTAGTCTTCCAGATGCATTGCGTCTCGTCCTCAGCGTTACGGTCATTCTGGCTGATCGGTGGGCCACCGAGCAATTTCGCGACCTTGTGGCGCTCTTAAGCGACTTGACGCTATTTAGCGTAAGTAGGTATAAAAAATTGATGTGTTCAGACCGCTTTCGACGAGTTCAAGATGGATGATTTTCCGCGCAATTTGCGCCATTTGTGCAATGCGAAGAAGTCTATTTCCGCGGTGTGTCGCGATATCGGCGTCAATCGTCAGCAATTCAATCGCTACCTGTCCGGGGCGACGAAGCCCTCGGGCAACAATCTTTACAAGATCGCGGGTTATTTCGATGTGTCCGTGGAGGCGTTGTTTCTGCCGGCCCGCGAATTCGCCGAAGTCGTCGGTTTTGCCGGCGAGGAGGACCAGGCGGGCGGACGCGATCGCCTCATTCGGCTGATACAGAAGGCGGTTCACCGCAAGATAAAGAACCTGCGGCGTTTTGTCGGTTATTATCAGAGTTTTTTCGTCTCGCCGGAACGGGGCGGCATGATTGCTTCGGCGTTCATCAGCCTCTACGAGGTCGACGGCGTAATCTACTCAAAATCGTATGAACGCCCGCAGACAGGCGGTACGACTGGCCGCTATTTTTCGAAGTACGAAGGTGTGGTCTCGGAATCGAGCAACAGCATCTTCATCATCGAGTTCGAAGTGTTGTCGAAGGACGCCATTGTCGAAACCATCCTCTACAAGCCATATCGACGCCAACTCGAATATCTCAGTGGCACGACAATGGGCATGGACTTCAACCGCAAGCCATTCTGTGCCCCAATCATCTGGAAGTATCTGGGTGTTTCGCCCGACATCCGGAGGGGTCTGGCGCGGGCGGGTACATATTCATTCGACGATCCGGCCATCGATGCCTCGGTCAGGAAACTCCTATCGCAACCGATCAAAGGTGGTCTGCAACTTATAACTGGATCGGATTGGTATCACAGGGCGGATTGAAGCTGTTGCTTCTCCGGCGCGATGGCAAAAGCCCAAGGCGAGGTCGCTCTTCCCCATTCCGGCGCTAGCGACCGAGTTGCCGCAGTAGTTACTCGCTGCCTCACTGTTGATCTGGAAGACGGTCAGGCCGTCGAGGTCGGAGAGCTCGATGACAGATGGATTGGTCAGCATGGCATCGTCCCCGCCTCGAAGGCCGCCCGAACTCTTCACCTTGAGCGTTGGCGGTTTACTGGCTGCGAGCAGTCTTGCTCCGGGGCATTGGCATGAGCCTGAGGGTCAAAGTTTACGCAACGATGGAAGAGATGCAACCCTTCATCGTGCCGAAGCTCCGCTCGCTCCTTGATCCGAAGGGTGTCCAGGTATTCACCAACGTCCTGTGCGGGCCCCTCCTTGCTCGCGCAGCCAAGCGCGGCGACAAGTCCTGGTCGATGCAAAGCGAGGGATATGTGATCGCTATGGATGGTGGCTCCCGACATGATGCGCTTGCGGTAATTAGCTGTCCTCGCTGACGCCTTCGCTGAAATAGCTGTCTTGCTCGTTTCCGCTCAGATTATCGAAGGAAAGGACGGCGATAACCGGCTTTTCGCTGACGTGCGCCGCGGATCTCGCCTCCAGTCCGCTTGTCGGCTCGTCGGGCGTCCAGCTCCAGATGTGAACCGGCTCGGAAAGGCCCTTGATGGGAACGCTGCCCTTGCTCTTGAAATCGAGGGTGGTCTTCGACCCTATGCTCTCTTTCACGACGGCCGAGATGCAGATACCTCCAGGTTCGGCCAAGGCTTCCAGCCGGGATGCCAGGTTGACTCCATCGCCATAGATGTCTTCCCCCTCAAGGATCACGTCCCCGAGGGTTATCCCAATTCGAAACCTGATGCTGCTGTTCCTGGGGTTTTTCGGGTCGCTCCTCGAAAGCCCCGACTGAATCTTCGCTGCACATTCCACCGCGTCGACAACGCTTGCGAACTCCACGAGGGCTCCGTCGCCCATCAATTTGACTATCCTGCCCTGAAACTCCGAGATCGTGGGATCGATGAAGTCGGCACGGATTTCCTTCAGCGCCGATATCGTGCCAGCCTCATCCTCCCTGACGAGTTGGGTGAACCCCACAACATCAGCCGAAAGGATTGCCGACAATCTGCGTCTAGCCCGCCCTATTCATGAACCTTGAAGCTGACGGGGATTTCCGGCGCGTAGG
>CAZMSA010000112.1:0-11909 GCA_964568825.1 uncultured Rhizobiaceae bacterium
AACTACTTCGCCGCCGCCGGATACGATCCGGATTAAGCCGAATCCGCTCTAGAGCATGATGCCGAAAAGTGGAAGCCACTTTTCGGATAACATCATGCTCAAACTCAAAGAATCGATCAGCATGCAATTGGGTGATTTCACCCAATTGCGTGCTGATCTAGTGCAGATAGCCGCGCTTCTTCAGCCAGTCGATGACCTGATCGGCGAGATCGTTGGCGCTGTGGACGGCGGTGTCGAGCACCAATTCGGCGAGCTCGGGCTCCTCATAGGGGCTGTCGATGCCGGTAAAATGCTTGATCTGGCCGGCCCGCGCCTTCTTGTAGAGGCCTTTGGGATCACGCTCCTCGGCCAGCTTCAGGGGCGTCGAAACGTAAATCTCGATGAATTCGCCTTCGTCCACCAGTTCGCGCGCCATGCGCCGCTCTGCACGGAAAGGCGAGATGAAGGAAACCAGCGTAATGAGGCCGGCATCGATCATCAGGGCGGCTACCTCGCCGACCCGACGGATGTTCTCCACCCGGTCGGCGTCGGTGAAACCGAGATCGCGATTGAGGCCATGGCGCACATTGTCGCCATCCAGCACGTAGGTGGCATGACCGATGGCATGCAGCTTCATCTCCACCAGATTGGCGATGGTCGACTTGCCGGCGCCCGACAGGCCGGTGAACCACAGGATGGCCGGGCGCTGGCGCAGGGCGATCCCGCGCGCGGCCTTGTTTACGTCGAGCGTCTGGAGGTGGATATTGGAGGCGCGCCTGAGCGCAAAATCCAGCATGCCGGCGGCCACCGTCTGGTTGGTGAAGCGGTCGATGAGGATGAACGCCCCCATGTCGCGGATCTCGCTGTAGGGATCAAAGGCGATGGGGTGGGCCAACGACAGGTTGACGAAGCCCACCTCGTTTAGTTCCAGCGTCTTGGCGGCAAGGTGGTCGAATGTATTGATATCGAGGCGGTATTTGAGTTCGCTCACCGTTGTGTTAACGGTCTGGCCGGCGCATTTGAGCAAGTAGGAGCGTCCCGGCATCAATTCGTCCTCGGCCATCCACAAGAGATGGGCAGCGAACTGATCGGCCACTTCCGGGCGCTCATCGGCGGCCGCGATGCAGTCGCCACGCGAAATGTCCACTTCATCGCTGAGCGTCAGCGTGACCGCATCGCCGGCCACCGCCTCGGTCAGGTCGCCCGACATGGTGACGATGCGTTCGACCGTCGAAGTACGTCCTGAGCGCGCCACCGCGACCCGGTCCCCCGGCTTGACCCGGCCCGACACCACGGTGCCAGAAAACCCGCGGAAGTCCAGATGCGGGCGGTTCACCCACTGCACCGGCATGCGGAAGGCCCCGTGGATACGGGCGCTTTCCACTTCAATGGTGTCGAGATAGTCGATGAGCGAGGCCCCGTCGTACCACGGCGTGCGCTGCGATTTCGCCGTCACGTTGTCGCCGTGGCGCGCCGACAGGGGGATGGCAATGAGGCTATCGAACCGGAATCGCTCGGCAAACGGCTGATAGGCGGCGACGATCTTGTCGAACCGATCTTGCGAAAAATCCACCAGATCCATCTTGTTGATGGCCAGTACCACGTGGCGGATTCCCAGAAGCGAGGCAATGCAGGAATGGCGCAGGGTCTGGGTAAGCACCCCTTTGCGCGCATCGATGAGGATAACGGCGAGGTCGGCGGTGGAGGCGCCGGTCGCCATGTTGCGGGTGTACTGCTCGTGACCGGGGGTATCGGCGACGATGTACTTGCGCCTCGTGGTGGCAAAGAAGCGGTAGGCGACATCGATGGTGATGCCCTGCTGGCGCTCGGCCTCCAGCCCGTCGACGAGCAGGGCGAAATCGATATCCTCGCCGGCGGTACCGTGTTTGCGCGAATCGCTCTCCAGGGTGGCGAGCTGATCCTCGAACAACAGCTTGGTATCGTAGAGTAGGCGCCCGATGAGCGTCGACTTGCCGTCATCCACCGAACCGCAGGTGAGAAAGCGCAAGAACCCCTTGGATTCCTGTGCGGCCAGAAATTCGGCCAGAAGATCTGGCTGGGGCGCGGTCGCGGTCACGTCATGCATCAAAAATAGCCTTCGCGCTTTTTCTTTTCCATGGAAGCCGCTTCGTCATGGTCGATAAGCCGGCCCGAGCGCTCCGAGGTGCGCGCGATCAGCATTTCACGCACGATGCCTTCCAGATTGGTGGCATCCGACTCGATGGCTGCCGTCAGCGGATAGCATCCAAGGGTGCGGAAGCGGATCTGGCGCATCACCGGCTTTTCGCCTTCGTTGAGCCGCATGCGGTCGTCATCCACCATGATGAGCTGGCCATCGCGCACCACCGTCGGGCGCTCGGCGGCGAAATACAGCGGCACGATGGGGATGTGCTCAACCAGGATGTATTGCCAGATGTCGAGTTCGGTCCAGTTCGACAAGGGGAAAACGCGAATGGACTCGCCCGGCTTCACCCGGGTGTTGAACAACGACCATAGTTCCGGGCGCTGGTTCTTGGGGTCCCAGGTGTGGCTGGCGGTACGGAACGAGAAGATGCGCTCCTTGGCGCGGGACTTCTCCTCATCGCGCCGCGCCCCGCCGAACGCGGCGTCGAACTTGTGCATGTCGAGGGCCTGCTTGAGGGCCTCGGTCTTCATCACCTGGGTATAGAGCGAGGAGCCGTGGTCGAACGGGTTCATGCCGCGGGCGATGCCGTCCTGATTGGTGTGCACGAAAAGCTGCATGCCGCTCTCGGCCGCCATGCGGTCGCGAAAGGCGATCATCTCGCGAAACTTCCAGGTGGTGTCCACATGCAGCATTGGAAACGGCGGCAGAGCGGGAAAGAACGCCTTGCGCGCCAGATGCAGCATGACGGACGAATCCTTGCCGATGGAATAGAGCATCACCGGTTTGCGGAACTCGGCCGCCACCTCACGCATGATCTCGATGCTCTCGGCCTCGAGCCGTTGCAGATGCGAACGCCGCTCCGACACTTTGGTTTTGCTCCTTGGATAATGCTGAGCACCGCGCCGCGGGCGCGCGCCATGCCGCGCGTGGCTTACCGGATCGCCCCCCGGTTTGTCCAGAGTTACACCCGACGGGTCGACATATCTGCACCACATGTCGCAGTCGATCGGAGGCCCGTATGTTTAGCTGTTAATCGGCAGTCATGGCGATATTTCCGCGCTTGCTGACCCTGCAAATTCGTGTCTTAGTTCACGGGCTGGGCGAGGCGACACAAATCCACCTGCGCCAGCGACGGTGTTGATAAAATTCAATCTCAAGGGGGTTGACTGAAATGAAGACGCTGAACCTGACGCTTGTTATTTTCGCCGTTGTTGCCGCTTTGGGCGTAAGCGGTGTTGCCGATGCCAAGACCATGAAGCACATGAAGCCGGCCAAGAACATGTGCTCGAGCGGCCACCCGATCAAGTCGGGCGGCGGCATCACCTTCTCGACCGGCAGCAAGGGACGGGTATGCGGCTGACAATCGCTGCATTCTGAATCCGGAAACGCTGTGGCTTGCATGGTCTCCATGCAAGCCATTCTTTTCCAAGGCCGCTTACAGCGTTTCCTCGCGCCAGGTCTTGCCGATGAGGTACTGGAAGCTCGCCGGCGTGGTGTGGTCAATGCCGCTGGGGCTGGCCAGTGCCGCCGCCAGGCGTTGCAGGATGTTCTTGGTGATGCTGGGCAGATCAAGGGCGTGGGCCTCGGCGAACGTCACCCAGTTGATATCCAGAATTTCATCAGACGCGGTCAACACGGGAGCGTCGAGATTGATGACCCGCCCGGCATCGAGCACGAAGAAACGGGTATCGAAGCGCCTCGGGCGCCCGGGAGGAGTGATGGCGCGGGCAAAATAGCAAAGCCCGGAAAGATCGGGTGCATAGCCGCTCGCCAAGAACTTCTGCCACGCCGGGTTGCGGCTTGAATGCCGACCGTCATGGGCTTGCGCCACCAGCAGTCCCACTTCCTCAAACGTCTCGCGCACCGCCGCCATGGCAAGGCCACGGGCGCGGGCCAGCGATGGGCGCCCCCGCATACGTTTGATGAGCCGTTCGGCGACGCGCGGATCCAGATCGACGGCCGGCTTCAGGCGGCAGTCGACAGCATCCAGTCGGCCGCCCGGAAAGACATACTTGCCCGGCATGAACTTGTGGTCGGCATGGCGCCGACCCATCAGCACGCGCTGTTCGCCGCCGCCGCGCCTGACGATCACCAGGGTCGCAGCGTCGCGCGGCCGCATGGGCGGGTGGCCGGCATTCAACGGCACATTTGGTCTATCCATGTAGCTTGCTCGCTGATGATTTCGCCTTCCAGCATGCCAAGTCCGCACCCGCAAGTCCAGCCACCAGGCGACGGCCGTGGCCAGTTGCGACCTGCTACCGGATTTGTCAATTGGGAAGAAAGGGTTAAGGTCAGTTTAACTATACATCTCTAATCTCATAGATGTATCCATTTCCCGGATTCGCAAATTCAGGACGGCGGCATGTCGGACAGAGAAAACAACACCAACGAAATGCAGCTTCTACGCGAATTGCTGCTGAAGCCGATCTATGAACAAAACAAGATTCGCGACCAGAGAATAATGGAATTCGTGGAGCAATTCAGCACCGACTTGACGGCGCGGGTGAGCGCCCTCGAGCAGCGGCTCGGTGAACTGGCTTCCTTGGTCGACAACCGCGATAGCGTCGTTTCCGATATCGGCGACGGGATTGCCAGTCTTGGCTTGCAATTGCGTCAACTGGTTTCGAAAGCCGATGCAGACGAGGTGCAACGGCCAGCCGAGCAACCGTCAAAGTCAGTCAGGAAGTGAGCGGCGATGGGCCATCCGCGCGTTGCATGGCCTGACGGACTTGAGCACCCTGGCGGCGGCCCGTCTGCGGCACCGGTTGACTTCGTGTCGCTGGCGAGGATGAGATCGGCCTCGGCCAATTGGCACGATGACGAAGAGGATGTGGCGATCATTCGCTCCATTCTCGAGATGCCGTTTCACAAAGTCTTGCTGGAAGATTTGCACGAGGCCTGTGTTGAGCCGCTTCGGCGGCTTGCTTCGGCCTTGAGGTGGCGTCGGTCGGCCCGGCGTCGTAAGGCGCACCGACGTTCCTGAGTTAACGCAAAAACTCTGCCCTGGGCGTCGGCGCGTTCAGGCCCGTCCGGGATCAGCCGGCCGGCATTGCGCGGCGAATTCGAAGCCGTGCAGGCACAGCGCCCATTGCAAGCCCACAATACCGCCCTTGACCAGTGGCAGCAGCATCAAGGACAGTGCAATTACCAGTGGTAGCCACAAGGAAAAGTGCACCCACATGGCCGGATGCCAAAAGTCTTCAACGATGATCATCGCTGGCACCACGATATGGGCCACCAGCAACATGGTGAAATAGGGTGGCGCATCGTCGGCGCGATGGTGATGCAACTCCTCGCCGCATACCGGGCAGCGATCGACAATCTTCAGGTAGCGCCTGAACAGGCCGCCCTTGCCGCACGCCGGGCACAGCATGCGTGAGCCTCTCCAGATGGCCGGCCGCCATGGCCGCCGCGGCTTTTCGAGGGCCGGCGGAAGGTCGGTGGGATTGTCGGTGCAAACTTTCATACCCCAGCATGCATTGGTCGCCGTCCAAAGGGAACCTCACGCTCGGTCGCGCGGCAGGATGACGCAAGGCCGCAAGCGGTCAGCGGGCGATTGCCGGCAAGCCCCTGAAATAGCACCGATTCGCACGTTTATCGACAGAGCGTTGCAAGCCGACGCGGATTTCGGCGGGGCATGTCGACAGGTCAGCCTCAGCGCCGCCGGCCGCGCCGCGCCGGGGTTTTCTTTGCATGAAAGCGCCGGTGTACCGGGGCTGCGCCCTCGCGGCCCTCGCTGACCATCTCGAAGCGCAAACCCCCGGCGATCGGTGTGACTTCGACGAGGCGCACTTCCACCCGGTCGCCGAGTTGAAAGGTTTCGCCGCTGAGGGTGCCGACAAGGGCATGGCGGACTTCGTCGTGGACGAAGCGGCCGGGCAGGGTGCGCATGGGGATGAATCCGTCGGCGCCGGTCTCGGCGAGGCGCACGAACAGGCCCGCCGTGGTGACCCCGGCGATGCGGGCGGCGAACAGGGCGCCGGTCGAGGTTTTCAGATGCGCCGCGATCAGCCGGTCGACGGTCTCGCGCTCGGCCGCCATGGCACGGCGTTCGGCCCCTGAAATAATCTCCGCCGTCTCGTCGAGCTTGGCGATATCGGCCTCTGACAGGCCGTCGCGGCCAAGCCCCAGGGCGGTGATGAGGCCACGATGCACGATGAGGTCCGCATAACGCCTGATGGGCGAGGTGAAATGCGCATAGCGTCTCAGGTGGAGGCCGAAATGGCCGCGATTGTCGGGACTGTAGATGGCCTGCGCCTGGGTCCGCAGCACCACCTCGTTGACGAGTTGCTCATCATCGCGCCCTACCACTTGTTGCAGGATGCGGTTGAAGTGCGCGGGGCTCAGCACCTGGCCCTTGGGCAGCGAGATGCCGACGGTTGCCAGGAAGTCGACGAGGGCTGCGACCTTGTCGCGGGCCGGCGCCTCATGGACGCGGTAGACGAGGGGGGTCTTGTTTTCCTCCAGCGTCTCGGCGGCCGCCACGTTGGCCTGGATCATCATCTCCTCGATAAGCTTGTGAGCCTCCAGCCGCTCCGGCGTAACGACCCGTTCGATCAGGCCATGGGCATCCAGCACGATCTTGCGCTCCGGCAGATCGAGCTCCAGCGGTTGGCGGCGGCGGCGGGCTGCCGTCAGGGCGTCATGGGCCGACCACAGGGGTTTGAGCACGCTATCCAGGATGGGCCCGGTGACATCGTCCGGGTGCCCGTCGATGGCGGCCTGCGCCTGCTCATAGCTGAGGCGCGCCGCCGAGCGCATGGCGATGCGCTCGAAGCGGTGCCCGCGCTTGTTGCCTTTGGCATCGAACACCATGCGGCAGGCAAGGGCTGGGCGGATTTCGCCCTGCCGCAGCGAACACATGTCGTTGGATATCCTTTCCGGCAGCATCGGTACCACCAGGTCGGGGAAGTAGACCGAATTGCCGCGCGCCCGTGCCTCCCGGTCAAGTGCTGAGCCAGGGTGAACGTAACGCGCCACGTCGGCGATGGCGACGGTGACCACGAAGCCGCCGTGATTGGCCGGGTCGTCATCGGGCATGGCGTGCACTGCATCGTCGTGGTCGCGGGCATCGACCGGGTCGATGGTGACCAGCGGCAGGCGGGTGAGGTCGCTGACACCGCGTGGCACGAAGGGATCAAGTGCTTCGGCCTCGGTCATGACCTCGGCGGGGAAACGGTCGGGGATGCCATGCTGGTGGATGGCGATGCGCGAGATGTTGCGCTGGTCGTCCATGGAACCGAGGCGCTCGATGACCCGGGCCTCGATAAGGCCGCGGCCACGGTCGCGCGAGACTTCAGCGCTCACCAGTTCGCCGGCCTTGGCGGTGCCGGCATTGCCGGGCTTCACCACGTAGTCGCCGCGCGCCCGCCGGTCGACCGGCTGTAGCCGAAAGCCGCCCGCCGGGACGCTGCGCAGCACCCCGAGGATGAGGTTTGATTGCCGGACGAGGCGGCGGATGATGCGGGCTTCATAGTCGAAGCCGGTACCCGTCGAGCGATTGAGGCGGGCCAGCACCCGCTCGCCGACCCCGGGGGGCTGCTTGTCCTCGCGGCGGTGAGCGACTTTTTCGGCAACGATCACGATGCTCGGCGCCGGCCCCTGGTTGTCGGCATCCCAGCTTGCGGGTTGAGCCAGGACCTCGCCATCGGCATCGATACCCGATACCTCGATGACCGCCACCGGCGGCAGGCTGGAAGCGTCGTGGACGCGCCGCGCCCGCATTTCCAGGCGGCCTTCGTCGGCCATCTTGCGCAACAGGCGCTTCAATTCCATCTTGAGCTGGCTGTCGCGGATGCCGAAGGCGCGGGCGATCTCGCGTTTTCCTACCCGGCCGGGCGCCGAGGCAACGAATTCGGCAATGGCATCCTCGCTCGGGAGGCCCTGTGGAGCGGCCTTGCCTTTGCGGGGCGGGCTCACTTGGCCGCCGCTGCCCGCTTTGGTCGGGCAGCCTTCTTCGGCGAGGCGGGCTTTTTCTCCTTCGCGGCGATCAGCGCCACGGCCTCATCCAGAGTGACCGCCTCAGGCGTTACGCCCTTGGGCAGGGTGGCATTGATCTTGCCGAATTTTATGTAGGGCCCGTAGCGCCCGCTCATCACCTGGATCGACCCGCCACCGGCTGGATGGGCGCCCAAATCACGCAGGGCAGCCGGCTTTCCGGCCCCACCGCGGCCGGCAGCGCGGCGTGCCAGGAGGTCCACCGCGCGATTGATTCCGACTGTGAATATCTCCTCGTAACCATCAAGATTGGCGAACTTTCCGTCATGCAGGACGAACGGACCATAACGCCCGAGGCCGGCGGTAATCGGCTTGCCGGTTTCGGGGTGCAGTCCCACTTCGCGCGGCAACGACAAGAGCCGCAACGCGAACTCCAGATCGACGCTTTCAGGCTCCACCCCCTTGGGCAGCGATGACCGCGCCGGCTTTTCACCCTCTTCAAGCGGCGCGCGCTGCACATAAGGCCCAAAGCGGCCGTCATGGCGGGTGACCGGCTTGCCGGTCTCAGGATCGAGCCCCAGTAGGATGCCTTCAGCCGGCACCGTTTCCTTGCTGCCATTCTCGCCGTTTGCAAGCTGTCGGGTAAAGCGGCATTCGGGGTAGTTGGAACAGCCAATGAAGGCGCCGAACTTGCCGATCTTCAGGGAAAGCTGGCCGTTGCCGCAGGACGGGCACTGGCGCGGCGGTGCCCCATCGGCGCGCTCGGGGAAGACATGGGGGCCGAGAAGATCGTTGAGCGCATCGAGCACCTGGGTAACGCGCAAGTCCTTGATCTCGTCGACGGATGCCGCAAATTCGCGCCAGAACCGGGTCAGCAGGTCCTTCCAGGCGATTTCGCCGGACGACACCTTGTCGAGGTCGTCTTCGAGATTGGCGGTGAAATCATAGGCGACATAGCGTTTGAAGAAGCTCTCCAGAAAGGCGGTGACGAGGCGACCCTTGTCCTCGGGGACGAGGCGCTTCTTGTCCATGCGCACATAGCCGCGATCGCGCAGCACCGTGAGGATGGCGGTATAGGTGGAAGGCCGACCGATGCCCAGTTCTTCGAGCTTCTTGATGAGCGAGGCTTCCGAATAGCGCGGCGGCGGCTCGGTGAAATGCTGCTGCCCCGCAATCGAGCGGACCCCGACCACGTCGCCGCGCCCAAGGACGGGAAGTTTCTTCGACTCCTCGTCCTCTTCATCGTCACGGCCTTCCTGGTAGAGTTTCAGGAACCCGTCGAAGCGCACCACCGAACCGGTGGCGCGGAATGTGTAGGTCTTGGCATCGTTGCCGGTCGCGGCAATATCGGCGGTGGTGCGCTCGATCTCGGCACTTTCCATCTGTGAGGCGACGGTGCGTTTCCAGATGAGGTCGTAGAGGGCGGCCTGGTCCTGGTCGAGATGGCGGCGCAGGTCGGCGGGTAGGCGCGAAAGCTCGGTGGGGCGGATGGCCTCATGGGCTTCTTGCGCATTGCGCGCCTTGGCGCGGTAGGCGCGCGGTGCCCCCGGCACATAGGGCTCGCCATAGAGCTTCTGGATGACGTTGCGAGTGGCGGCGATGGCTTCGCCCGCCATCTGCACGCCGTCGGTGCGCATATAAGTGATGAGTCCGGCCGTCTCGCCGCCAATGTCGATGCCCTCATAGAGCTTTTGCGCCGTCTGCATGGTGCGCTGTGAGGAAAAGCCGAGCTTTCGCGAAGCTTCCTGCTGCAGGGTCGATGTGGTGAAGGGCGGTTGCGGGTGGCGCTTGGTGGGCCGGCTGTCGATGGCCTCGACCGCAAAGCGCCCGTCCTTGACGGCAGCCTCGATGGCGCGCGCGGCGGCCTCGTCCGCGATGTCGAACTTGCCCAATCTGGTATCGCCAATGACGGCAAGGCGGGCGCTGAACGTTTCGTCCTTTGCCGTGGCAAAGGTGCCTTCGATGGTCCAGAACTCCTGTCGTCTGAAGCTCTCGATCTCCAGTTCGCGGTCGCACACGATGCGTAGCGCCACCGACTGGACACGGCCCGCCGAGCGGGCGCTGGGCAGTTTTCTCCACAGGACCGGTGACAGAGTGAAACCCACCAGATAATCCAGCGCCCGGCGTGCCAGATAGGCATCAACCAGCGCGGCATCGATCTGGCGCGGCGTTGCCATGGCCTCCAGCACGGCGCGGCGGGTGATGGCGTTGAACACCACACGCTCCACAGGCTTGTCCTTGAGGACTTTCTTCTTGTTCAGCAGTTCCAGCACATGCCATGAGATCGCCTCTCCCTCGCGGTCGGGGTCGGTGGCGAGTATGAGTTTGTCGCCCAATTTCAGCGCTTCGGCGATGGCGGCGACCCGTTTGGCCGACTTGGCATCCATGTCCCAGGACATGGCGAAGTCCTCGTCGGGCCGCACCGAACCGTCCTTGGCCGGCAGGTCGCGCACGTGGCCGTAGGACGCAAGGACCGTATAATCCTTGCCCAGATACTTGTTGATTGTTTTGGCCTTGGCAGGCGATTCGACAACGACGACATGCATGAAAGGGGGGTGTCCGGCATCTATCTGGCGGGGTCTCGAGTCCCGCCTCTTAGTCGAATTGCGGCCGTGCCCGCAAGCCCCGAGGCCGGAACCTTCCCCCGAGGCCCACAGCATAACTCCAGAAAACACGTATAGCGAGTGTAGTATACAAGAGCAATGTGAGATTGCATTCAACGGCTGACGGGACTATTCTGGTCAAGGTTGTTTCGCCGTTTTCGGATGCCCTGCATAAGGGCCCTCAAGAGAGTAACGTTCGTGCATCAGTCATCTTTCTCCCCTGAGGTTTTGGCGCATTTGCTGCAGCCAGCCTACCGCAGCGTCACCACCAATGGGCGCGCCATTACGCCAACCTGCCGCGCCGCCGGCGAGATCGCCGACGTCACTTTGGTCCTCCGCGACCGGGCTGCGGAATTCGGCCTGACATCACTTTGCGAATGGCTGGATCTGGCAGTGGCTGAAGCCATGCGGGAGGGCACGGCGAGCACTGAGGGGGTAATCCAAATCTACAAGCATAAGTAGCAATAGTACAAATAATGCATATTAAGGTTGCATTGAGAGTGTTCATCGACTATCCTGACATTATAGTCGTCAAGCAGCCGGGGCGCGCCTTGTGGCGGTGCTATCGCAAGTACTCGCTGGGCAGAATCATGCGCCCGTGATGTCTTACCGACGCTCGCGGCCAAGGATAGTAGGAAACAATTCTAGCCGGATCGGTGCGACGGACCGGCTGACCGGCAAGGCAAGTTGAGGCGGCCAAGATGAGCAGACATGTGCGGACATCGGTCGCCAAACTCAAGGTCATGAAAGCCGGCGATCCGAAATTGGCGGTCAGCGGCTTCACAGCCTCGACCCAAAGCAGGGCGGCCAGCGAAATCGCCGATGTGTTGATCGTCTTACGCGCCCGGGCCCAGGAGTTCGACCTGAAGTTTCTCAGCTATCTGCTTGAAATGGCGTATATAGATGCCTTCGAGCAGGGCCAGAAAGAGAACCCGACGAGTTGAAGCCGCGACCGACCGGTCGACGAAGACGGCTCTGGCCATGTGCGATTTTCGAATAATGAGACGGCGGCCGGCAATCGGACATTGCTGATTGTTCCGTAGCACGCCACTTTTGCAATCATTCCGAGCATAAATGCGGCATTTGCGCGCAAGAGTAGGCGGCGTGATTGGTGCGTAACGTAGCCGTGGCTAACTGATCAAAATTCGCTGTCATGGGCAGAGGGTCCTTGCATATGGTATACCATGGCACGGTGGGACCGGATGTGTTCAGTCACAAAGATTGGCGACGCAGCCAATTATGGTTTTGGCGTCAGCGTCTAAGAG
>CAZMSA010000113.1:0-11861 GCA_964568825.1 uncultured Rhizobiaceae bacterium
CCGTGCCCTGGCCGCGAATGAAGCCGGCGAGCGTGCGGTCGACCTCGCGCGCCAGCGAGCGGATCGTTTCCTCGTGCTCGCGTGGTAGCCAGCCGTCAATGCGGGCGATCATGTGGTCCCAGTCGTTGAGCATGTAGAAGGCCACCACCGGCGTCACCACCATGAGCGCCATGAGATTGACCAGCGCCATGCCGCCCGACCACAAGGAGGTGATGAGGGTGGCGAGGATGCCAGCGGCCCTGGAGGCGATGTCGGTAGCCGCGGTCGATGAGCCGCCGACTTGCGAGCGTATCAGGTCCTTGAGGCTGGCGGGCACCGCCTTGTCGACCAACTCGGCCAGCGATGTGGCGTAGGCGGGCAGCTTGTCGGCCAGGTTGGCGACCTGGCCGCCGAGCACCGGCACCAGCAGCACCAGCGCGACGATCACGATCAGGGTGCTGACGCCGAGGATGACCAGCGTCGCGGCCAGCCGCGGCAGCCCGCGCCGCTGCAGTGCGTCGGCCAGCGGATCGAGGAAATAGGCCAGCGCCATCCCTACGACAAAGGGCAGCAGGATGCCGCTAAACAGCCACAGAAGGACACATACGATCAAAAGCGCCGCCAGCCAGAAGCCCAGTTGTCGCTGCAGGTTCATGGCGTCTTCTCTTTGCTGCCCGCGCCACCATCCACGCTGTTGGCCACATGGTGCGCCCAGTCGATGAGATAGACCGTGCCCGACCACACCGTCAGCCCGGCTACGGCCCAGATGGACAACACTATCACGCGCAACTCCGGCATCTCCATAGCCAGCAGCAAGAGCACCGCCCCGGCCAGCAGGATCTGCCCGGCGGTGTTGATCTTGGAGACGATGCGCGGGTGCATCGGCATGGGCTTTTCGATGACCCAGGCCATCACCACGCCGCCGACGATGAGCACGTCGCGACTGGCCACCAATATGACCAGCCAGGCCGGCAGGTGGCCCTGCAGGCCCAGCGACACGTAGATCGACACCAAAAGCGCCTTGTCGGCGATGGGATCGAGATAGGTGCCGAGCTCGGTCACCATGTCGTAGCGCTTGGCGATGAAGCCGTCGACAGCATCGGAAATGCCGGCGGAAATGAAGGTCACGAAGGCCAGCCAGAACTGGTTGGTGACGATCAGCCAGATGGTCAGCGGAACCAGCAGGATGCGGCCGATGGTGATGAGGTTGGGCAGGCTCATGGGTTCAGGCGCGCCGTGGCGGTAAATGGGTGGCTCACCCTAGGGTCAAGGCCCCGCCTTGTCACGCGTTGCAATTCCAACACCATCGGCGGGCAAATCCGTCGCGCGCAAGGCATGAGATCGATGGGTCGCGATCCTAAAACGGTTGCAGTTGCCAGCGGCCGTTGGTCTGCTGGAGGCTGAGGCGTCTTTGATACAGGCTGGCGCGCAGGGTTTCAAAGGGAACCGTGTAGGAAAGGGTCACCATGCCGCCGCCGCTGACGAGGGTGGCGATGTCGGCGCCGCTCACGCCGGGGGTGGCAAGCAGCCCGGAGCGTATGAGGTTCCAGTCGTCCTGGGAGGAAAACGGCACCGCCACGGTCAGGGTCTCGGTCGGCACCGGGTTCGGCGCACTGCCGATGCCGGCGCGCCATTTCTCGGTAAGTATCGCCTGGAAGCGTTGCACCGCCGCCTTGGCAGCAGCGGCCACGTCGCCGCCCGCCACGGTATAGGTCTTGTCGAACAGCACGTTGCCCAGCGGCGTGGGTCCGTTGATCTTGATGTGAACGCCGTTGTCACCGACGGGTGAGCCCACCGCCAGGAGGATCGATGCGCCTTGATAGCGCACGCGGATGGCCTCAAGCTTGGCCACATCGTCATGCAGCGCATCGTCGAGGTTGAACGCCTGGCTGTCGGTGAGATCGCCCAGCGGCACCAGCAATGGCACCAGGGCGTTTTCGGCGCCCAGCGAAAGCCACGCCTTGCGCCACGGATTGTCGTCCCACAGGACGGGGCCGTCCTTGCCCATCCACAAGGGCACGATGACGATGCGACCGGAGCGATGTTCCGACCAGGCAATGCCGGCGGAGGTGAACAGCTCGCGCACCTTGTCGGGCAGGAAGCGCACCGTCAGCTTGCCGAAATAGCGTCCCGGCCCGGTGTGCTCTTCCTCGATCGACAAGGAGCGCAAGAGCTGGCCGACGGTCGAGATGTCGTAGCCGGCGACGGCATTGGCGGCAGCGCTGCCGCCGAGGCGTTCGGCGAGCATGCGAAAGGCCGTCACCTGCACATCGCCGAGGGCCTGCTTCTTGGCTTCAGCGGCGGTGGCCGCCTTGACGTCCACCGGCACGCCGGTCACCACGAACAGATCATCATCGGCGCGCGCCGGATTGAGCCCCGCCAAGGTCAGCGCGGCCAGCATGAAGAGCATTCCCAAGAGGCAGGCAAGGCGGTTTCGGCTCGGCATTGGTCGTGCTACTTCGTCCTGAACGGGGCGGCGCGAGCGGGCGCGCGGGGTTGGGGAAAACCTGTAAATGTCCTGCTTGCCCCTTGCGTGGCAGGCCATCGCGACCCACAACTGCGGCTCAAATCGCAAATGTACGACAGACAACATGGCAAAGCGTCCGGAAGTCAAGACCAAGGGGTGGACCTATGACCAGGCGGGTGTGGACATCGCCGCTGGCAACCGCCTCGTCGACCTGATCAAGCCGCTGGCAAAATCGACCGCGCGCAAGGGCGCACGCGGCGATCTTGGGGGCTTTGGCGGAGTGTTCGACCTGAAGGCCTGCGGCTACCGCGACCCTGTGCTGGTGGCGGCCAACGACGGGGTGGGCACCAAGCTGAAGCTGGCCATCGATGCCCAGAACCACACAACCGTCGGCATCGACCTGGTCGCCATGTCGGTGAACGATCTGGTGGTGCAAGGCGCTGAACCGCTGTTCTTCCTCGACTATTACGCCTCAGGCAAGCTCGACGTGGAGGCCGCCCGCCAGGTCATCGCCGGCATCGCCGAAGGTTGCCGCCAGGCCGGCTGTGCCCTCATCGGCGGCGAAACCGCGGAAATGCCGGGGATGTACCAGGGCGACGACTATGACCTGGCGGGTTTTGCGGTGGGTGCCGTGGAGCGTCGCCGCATCCTGCCACGGCGCGACATCGTGCCCGGCGATGCGGTCATCGGCCTCACCTCTTCGGGCCCCCATTCCAACGGCTATTCGCTGATCCGCAAGCTGGTGGCGGCCTCAGGCCTGGCGCTTGCCGACAAGGCGCCGTTTGCGCCCGACAAGAGCCTTTCAGAAGCCCTCCTCACCCCGACCCGCATCTATGTGAAGCCGCTGCTTTCCGCCCTCAAGCGCTCAAAAGGCATCAAGGCGCTGGCCCACATCACCGGCGGCGGCTTTACCGAGAACATTCCGCGCGTGCTGCCGCAAGGAACGGCGGCGGCCATCGACCTTGCAACCATCGAAGTGCCGCCGGTGTTCTCGTGGTTGCGGGCTGAGGGCAACATGGCGCAGGCGGAAATGCTCAGAACCTTCAACTGCGGCATCGGCATGGTGGCCGTGGTGGCGGCGAAAGCCGCCGATGACGTGATGCTCGAACTTGCCGAAGCGGGCGAGGCGGTGGTGCGGCTGGGCGAGATCATCGAGCGCAGCGGCCGCGGCCGCCCGGTCGTCTATCGGCGGCGGCTGAAGGCCTGAGGCGATGAAACGCAAGGTCGGCATCCTGATTTCCGGACGCGGCTCCAACATGGCGGCGCTGATCGCGGCCGCCCGGAACCCCGATTACCCGGCCGAAATCGCCTGCGTCCTGTCCAACCGGCCCGCTGCGCCCGGCCTCAGCCTTGCCGACAAGGCCGGTATCGCCACCATCGGCCTCGATCACAATGACCATGCAAGCCGCGAAAGCTTCGATGAGGCGATGAACGCCGCACTCATCGCCAGCGGCGTGGACCTCGTTGCCTGCGCCGGCTTCATGCGGCTGATGAGCGATGCCTTCGTCAATGCCTGGGCGGGCCGCATGATCAATATCCATCCCTCGATCCTACCGCTGTTCAAGGGCGTCGACACCCACGACCGGGCGCTGGAAGCCGGCATGCGGGTGCATGGCTGCTCGGTGCATTTCACCACGCCTGAACTGGATGCCGGCCCGATCATCGCGCAAGCCGTGGTGCCGGTGCTGCCGGGCGACGATGCCAAGACCCTCGCCGCGCGGGTTCT
This sequence comes from uncultured Rhizobiaceae bacterium, assembly GCA_964568825.1. GTDB lineage: Bacteria > Pseudomonadota > Alphaproteobacteria > Rhizobiales > Aestuariivirgaceae > CAVVDT01. The sequence continues at coordinate 4,173 of CAZMSA010000113.1, forward strand.
CACCGCGGAGCATCGCCTCTATCCGGCCGCCCTTGGGCTGGTGGCCAGCGACAAGGCGGTGCTGGCCGGCAACCGCGTCAGGCTGGAGGCTTCCATCGACGAGGCGCAGCGCCTGTGGTCGCCGGACCTCGAATAGGCCAGCCCGCCCATGACCCCACACGACCATGGCGGTCCCCATGATCACGCGCACGGCGCCAGCGAGCGCCGCATCGCGCTTGCGGGAGCGCTCACGGCGCTGTTCCTGCTGGTCGAAGTGGCCGGCGGGGTGCTGTCGGGATCGCTGGCGATCCTCGCCGATGCCGGCCACATGCTGACCGACGTGGCGAGTCTGGCGCTTGCCTGGTTTGGCCTCAGGCTGGCGCGCCGCCCGGCCGACTGGAAGCGCACCTACGGTTTTGACCGGTTCTCGATCCTCGCCGCCTTCGTCAACGGCATCGCGCTGTTCGTCATCGCCGCGTGGATCGTCGTCGAGGCCGCCCGGCGATTGCTCGAACCGTCACCGGTTCTGGGGGGCATCATGTTGTGGATTGCCGCGGCCGGGCTCATCGTCAACATCTTGTCGTTCGCGGTGCTGCGCGGCGGCGGGCAGCAGAACCTCAACATGCGGGCCGCCGCCCTGCATGTCATGGGCGACCTGCTGGGATCGGTGGCGGTGCTGGTCGCGGCGCTGGTGATCATCGCAACCGGCTGGATGCCCATCGATCCGATCCTGTCGGTGGTGGTGGCGGCAATCATTCTGAAGTCCGCCTGGCAGGTGGTGCGTGACAGCGGCCATATCCTGCTGGAGGGTGCCCCTTCCGGCATCGATGCACGCCAGGTGGCCGCCGACCTCATGCAAGCTTTTCCCGACGTCGTCGATGTGCATCACGTGCATGCCTGGTCGATCACCGAGGAACGCCCAATGATCACCCTGCACGCCCGCGCCGTGCCCGATGCCCTGCCGGAAGAGGTATCGGCCGCCATCAAGAAGCGGCTCAGGGAACGCTTCGGCATCGAACACGCCACCGTCGAAATCGAATTCGCGGCCTGCGCCGACGACCAGCACCACGGCCACAAGGCGGTGGTGAAGCAGCACGATTGAGGGGGCGGGGCCGGCATCGCCGGCGGCGCTATCTTCAGCCGGTTAGGAGAACCAGCACCGGGACGATGGTGGCAAGGCCAATGGCCAGCGCCGTCATCATCAAGGGCAGCATTGTATCCGTGGCAGGCATGGCGGGCATCCGGGGCTATTCGTCCAACTTGGCCCCATCATGGCACAACCGCCCTGAATCATCGCTGACGGCGGCGTTCATCTGCCGTTCATGTTGGCGGGGATGGGCGCCAGCGTCACGACAGCAGCTTGGCCAGCATCCAGATGGGGGCGAGGGTGGCGGCGGCGAGCGCCATGGCCACGATGATGAGGCGGAATTGGGTCCTGTCAACGGCGCTTCGCTGCATGGCGAAAAGATGAACCGATTCTCATTCTGAGGAAAATGATTCTTTTCAAGGCGTTGCCGTGCCTGCCTTAGACTTTGATTCAGGCCCCCGCGAGGGGCACCGGGTCGGTGCAGCGCGTTGCCGGGCGGTGGGCGATGCCATGTTTGGGCCACTATTAGGGTTAACGATTTACTAACGACACGTCCTTGTTTTGAAATTACAGGCCGGTTGTGCAAGCTAACGTGAACTCATGCAACCATGGCAGGAGAATGAATTCATGCATGATCTTGTGAAATACTCCGAGGCGCTTTCGCTGAAGCTGCAGAAGGAGTACGAGGCCCTGGTCAACGACCGGGAAACCACACGCGACGTCCTGGAATCGCGGCGCTCCGAGCTCGCCAAGATGCGCGACGACGAGCTGCGGCGCCTCGAGCAGTTCTTCCAGCAGCAAAAGGCTATGGTCAGCGGGATCTTTTCCGCCCTGCTGAGCGAAGTCGAGGCCGACCTGGCCAAGAACGCCGACAACCTGAAGCACCTGACGGGTGAGCATGGCGAAGTCGCTACCGGCAAGGCAGCGAACAGGAACGGCCCCCATCTGGCGCACGCCGCTGAATAGGTCTGCCAGAGCAGAGCCTCAAACGGCTGCCTTCAGCCACACCCGGTTGTCGTGGAAGGCAGCGCCGCCGCAAGGCGAGACCTGATCGGCGCCGGTGAGGGTATTGATGCCGCAGCCGTCCTCGAAGGCGGCGTTGGGATAAATCGATTCCGAGATCACCACGCCGCGTACCAGCCCGGCAAAGGCCTTGGCGTGCAACCGCACCTGACCGCGGCGGTTGCCGATTACGATCCTGTCACCATCCGCCATACCCAGTGCCGCCAGATCGTCGGGGTGGACGAACAGGCTCGGCCGGCCCTGGCGCTTCAGCGAGGTGGGGGTCTCGTTGAAGGATGAGTTGAGGATGGCGCGGGCCGGCGAGGTCGCCAGCCGGAAGGGATGCTCTTCATCCGCCTCCTCGATGATCCCCCAGTAATCGGGCATGGCCGGCATGTCGTCGAATGCCCCGAAGCGGGCGGTGATGTTGGGCCGGAACACCACCGATCCCCAATCGGGGCGAAAGCGGTACTTGCCGTCGGGGTGCTTGAAGCCGCCGATGAAATGGGCCTTTTCAAAGTCGGGCTGGCAATCGAGCCACTTCCTTTCTTCCAGTTCGGCCAATGTCCCCCAGCCGGAATGCTGCAAGGTCCAGTCGATGAGATCGCGCGGGCTCATGTCGAAGCCGGGATGCGCAGCGCCCAGGCGTTTGGCGAGGGCGCAGACGACATCGTGGTTGGAGCGGCATTCGCCGGGCGCATCGATGAGCCTGGGGCCCAGAAGGATGTGCTGGTGGCCGCCGCCCTGATAGAGGTCGTCGTGTTCGAGGAACATGGTGGCCGGCAGGACGATATCGGCCATGGCCGCCGTCTCGGTCATGAACTGCTCGTGCACCGCCACAAAGAGGTCGTCGCGCCCAAAGCCCTGCTTCACCTTCGCCTGTTCCGGAGCCACCGAGACCGGATTGGTATTCTGGATGAAGATGGCATGGACCGGCGGGCCGTCCTTCAGGTCGAAGCGATCGCCGGTCAGCACCGGGCCGATGCGTGACTGGTCGAGATAGCGGATGGCGTCGTCGCGCACGTCCAGCCCCTCGATCATGGTCTTGTCCCAGTGAAAGATGCCGCCGTTGTTGTGGAAGGCCCCTCCCCCTTCATGCGCCCAGGCGCCGGTGACAGTGGCGATGGAGGTGGCAGCATGCATGTTGACGGCGCCGTTGCGCGACCGGGTAAAGCCGTAGCCGAGGCGCAGGAAAGTGCGCGGCGTTGAGCCGATGAGGCGGGCGAAGGCCTCGATCTCGTCCGCCGAGAGGCCGGTGATGGCGGCTGCCCATTCCGGCGTCTTCGTCTTCAGGTGGGCTTCGAACTCTCTTGGGCAATCGGCGAATTTTTCCAGGAACGGCCAGTCGGCATAGCCGTCGCGGAACAGCACGTGCATGACGGCGCAGGCCAGCGCCCCGTCGGTGCCGGGGCGAATGATGAGGCCCATATCGGCCTGCTTCATGGTGGCGGTCTCGTAGACATCGACCACGGCGAGCTTTGCCCCGCGCTCCTTCTTCGCCTTCGTCACGTGCACCATGACGTTGACCTGGGTGTGGACCGGGTTGGTACCCCAGATGACGACCAGGTCGGATAGGGCCATCTCGCGCGGGTCCGGCCCCATGAGCTTGCCGGTGCCGGCGATGAAGCCGGGCCAGGCCGCCGTTACGCAGATGGTGTCGTACATGCCGGAATAGCGCTTGGCGTGGCGCAAGCGGTGGATGCCGTCACGCATCACCAGACCCATGGTGCCGGCGTAGTAATAGGGCCAAACCGCTTCCGAGCCGTGGGCTTGCTCGCTCTGGGTGAGTTTTTCTGCGATCTCGTCGAGAGCATCTTCCCAGGTGACCTGCTGCCAGTCCCCTCCCCCTTTTGCACCTTTGCGCTTCAAGGGGTGCTTGAGGCGGTCGGGATGGTGGATGCGCTCGGCATAGCGGGCGACCTTCTCGCACACCACGCCTGCGGTATAGGAATTGTCCCTGGCGCCATGCACCCGACCGATGGTCTTGCCATCGATGAGCTCGACATCGAGCGCACAGACCGAGGGGCAGTCGTGCGGGCAGGCGGAATGGCCGATGGGGATTTTGGGTGAGATTTTCATGGGCCCACTATAGGGTAATCGAGGGCCGTACGCATCACGATCCGCTGCGGCGGCGACAGCATGGGCGATAGCAGGCCCCAGGGCGCGGCGGCCTGTCTGCGCTGGTTATCGCCGGTGGTGCCCGAAGGCCCTGGGTCCTCGGGCCAAGCCCGAGGATGACACATTGAGAGGCGCAAGGGCCGCTGGTTGAAGCCCGCTCACCTCGGTGCAAATCCCGCTCAACCACACGCCGCAAACGGGGCGAGGTGCGGCGCCCGGGACCTTGAACGCGGGCCGGAAAGCGGCTCTAACAGGGCAACTTCGTCAGCTTGTCAGGAGGGTTGAGACCATGAAATCCCATGCACGGGTGGTGATCGTCGGCGGTGGCGTCATGGGGGTGGGGCTGTTGTACCACCTGACGGAGGAAGGCTGGAGGGATGTGGTGCTCATCGAAAAGGGCGAACTCACCTCCGGGTCCACCTGGCACGCGGCCGGCCAGTGCCCGCATTTCGTCGGCTCGCTCAACCTGGCGAAAATCCATCTGGAAGGAACCCTCCTTTACCCCAGGCTGGAAGAACTGACCGGCGAGGCCGTCTCGTGGCACGGCTGCGGCGGCATCCGGCTGGCTATAACCGATGATGAAGTCGAGTGGTTCAAGCGCGTCTATTCGATGTCGAAACTCGTTGGCTACGAGGCGCACCTGATCAGCCCCAACGAAATCCGCCAGCACCATCCCTATCTGGAAACCTTCGGCGTCAAGATGGGCTTTCTGACCGTCACCGACGGGCATGTGGCACCGGCCGATGTGACCAACGCCATGGCGGCGGGCGCCCGCAAAGGCGGCGCCACGATCTACCGGCGCACCCGCTGCACCGATATCAAGCATCTGGCATCGGGCGAATGGCAGGTCGTCACCGACAAGGGCAACATAACCTGCCAGCACGTGGTCAATGCCGCCGGGTCCTATGCCGACGTGGTGGGGGGCTGGACCGGCCACAACGTGCCGATCTGCAACATGCTGCACCACTACATCATCACCGAGCCGGTGCAGGAACTCATTGATCTCAAACCCGAACTGCCGGTAGTGCGCGATCCCTATAGCCATGCCTATCTGCGCGAGGAAACCAACGGCATCCTTGTCGGCCCCTACGAGACGGCGGGAGCGCATGTGTGCTGGGACGGCCAGCCGCCGGCGTGGGATTTCGAGTCGGAACTGATCGCGCCGGAACTGGACCGGCTGATGCCGTGGCTGGAAAAGGCCACCGAGCGCCTGCCGCTGTTCGCCAAGGCGGGCATCAAGTCGGTGATCTCGGGCGCCATCACCCATACGCCGGATTCGAACTTTTTGCTCGGGCCGGCGCCGGGCCAGCCGAACTACTGGATGTGCAACGGGGCTTCCATCGGCATCTGCCAGGGGGCGGGGGCGGGCAAGTACCTGGCCCAGCAGATGGTGCATGGCGCCGCCGACATCAACATGCTGGAATTCGACCCGCGGCGGTTCGGCAACTGGGCCGACAAGGACTATACCTCGGTGCTTTCCGTCGTCGACTACCAGCACATGTATTACTGCTATCGGCCGGGCGAGCAGCACCCCGAAAAGCGCCCGTTGCGCACCTCATCGCTTTATGAGCGGCTAAAGGCGGCCGGTGCCCAGTTCCAGGCGGTGTTCGGCTGGGAACGGGCGCGCTGGTTCGATCAAACCGGTGAGGGCGAGGATTACTCCTTCCGCCGCTCCAACTGGTTCGAGCCGGCGAAGGCGGAATGCGAAGCGGTGCGCCAGCGGGTGGGGCTGATGGACCTTTCCACCTTTTCGAAGTTCGACGTGACCGGCCCGGGCGCGGCCGGCTTCCTGGAACGCATCTGCGCCAACCGGGTGCCGAAGAAAGTGGGCGGCATCATGCTCGGCCATCTCCTCACCGAAGGCGGGCGCATCGACAGCGAACTGACCGTGACGCGGCTGGCGGAAGATCATTTCTACGTGCTGTCGGCGGCCACCGCCCAGCTTCACGACATGGACGCGCTGCACTGGCGGCTCGAACCGGGCGAGGACGTCACCATCACCGATATCACCGACGATTACGGCGTGCTGGTGCTGGCGGGTCCGAGGTCACGCGAGGTGTTGCAGCCATTGACGGGCGAGGACCTCTCCAATCAGGGCATGCGCTGGCTCACCGGGCGCATCGCCACGGTGGCGGGGGTTGAAGGTGTGCGGCTGCTCCGGGTCAACTATGTGGGCGAACTGGGCTGGGAGCTGCATTGCCCCATGGGGGAGATGCCCAAGGTCTTCGATGCCCTCATGGCTTCGGGCAAGCCGCACGGCATCCGCCTGTTCGGCACCTATGCCATGAATTCGCTCCGGATGGAAAAGGCCTATCGCGGCTGGGGCGGCGAACTGACCACCGAGATCACCATGGTCGAGGCCGACATGGAGCGCTTCGTCAGGTGGGACAAGGAGTTTACCGGCAAGGCCGCGACATTGGCCTCGAAACAGCAGGGCCCGCGCATCAGCCTCGTCTACATGGAGGTCGACGCCACCGACGCCGACTGCGCCGGCAACGAGCCGATCATGCAGAACGGCAAGATCGTGGGGCTCACCACCGGCGGCGCTTATGGGCATGCGGTGGAGAAATCCCTCACCTTCGCCTATGTCGACCCCAAGAAGGCGGACATGGGTGCGCCGTTCGAAATAGAGATCTTTGCCGAACCCAAGGCCGCCCGCATCGTGGCGCAACCGGCCTATGACCCCGACAACGAGCGACCGAGGGCATAGGGACGCCTTGCGAGGGCCACGAGGAACGAGCACACGACTTCACCCCGTCATCGCCGGACTTGATCCGGCGATCCATGCCGCCAACGCATCGGCAAGCCGTGATGCCAGCGGGATGGATGGCGGGGGTCAAGCCCCGCCATGACGATGGCGAGGAGGGAGTGTGCGGCGTGACAACCGGTTGCGGTCTCTCGTAAGTTGGCGGTCATGCAACAAGGCAACACCGACAGCAGATGGCGACCCGCCGACGTCATCGCCTTTCTTCAAGCCAACGGGATGGCGGAGGGCGACGGGATCAAGGCCAAGGCGCTTTCCGGCGGCTACTGGAACGATGTGTTCCGGGTCGAGGGCGGGGGCGTCGACTGGGTGGTGAAGCGGTTTTCCGAAGTCATTACCGGCACGCTGTTTCCCAATTTGCCCGAGGCCGAGGCCCTGGCCCTTGAACGGCTCGACGGGCTGCAGGTGGCACCGGCGCCGGTCGCCTTCTTTACCGACAGCGGGGCGGGTGCGGTCCTCGTCTATGGCTTTCACGCCGGCCGGGCGTGGGCCAAGGACGTGCGGCCGGTGGCGAAGGCGATGCGGCGCCAGCACACGGCGGCGGCCGAAGGATTTCGCGCGGTGCCGATCGAGCCGGACGGCATCATTGCGCAAGGCGAGGCCATTCTGGCCCATGCGCGCAGCGATGAGCATGTGGCCCGCCTGCGCGCCCTGAGGCCGAAGGGTTTACCGGCTCCTGCCCCATTGCCGCGCCGGGCGCTGATCCATACCGATGCCGGGGCGCAGAACATCATCGTCG
>CAZMSA010000114.1:0-11779 GCA_964568825.1 uncultured Rhizobiaceae bacterium
CCCGCGCCCAGAACCCCAATTCGGCCAACAGCCAGTTCTTCATCTGCTTCACCGACTGCGGCTTCCTCAACCAGCAGTACACCGTGTGGGGCCAGGTGAGCGAAGGCATGGAGCACGTCGATGCCCTGCAGCGTGGCGAGCCGGTAACCAATCCCGGGCGCATCAAGAAGATGCAGGTGGCCGCCGACGCCGCCGATTGACCGGGCGCGGCAACCGCCGGCAACATCGCCCAACGGGCGAGGACGGGAAAAGTGCGCGTCGACGACTTCGATTTCGACCTGCCGGCCGAGCTGATCGCGCTCCGGCCGGTGGTGCCGCGCGACGCCGCGCGCCTGCTCGTCGTGCGCCCGGACGGCGAACCGGGCCTTGAGGATTTGCAGGTCACCGACCTGGCGCGCCTGCTCAAGCCGGGCGATGCGCTGGTCTTCAACGACACCAGGGTGATCCCGGCCCGGCTGCATGGCCGGCGCGAGCGCGAGGGCGGTGAGGGCGCTTCCATCGAGGCAACGCTGCACCAGCGCATCGACGCCTCGCGCTGGAAGGCCTTCGTCAAGCCGGCGAAAAGGGTGAGGGCGGGCGACCTCATACGCTTCGGGGGCAAGGGCGAGGCCTGCTACTTCGCCACCCTCGATGCCACGGTCGAGAAAAAGGGTGCAGACGGCGAGGTGACGCTGGCGTTCTCGTTCACCGGCCCCTTCCTCGATGAAAATATTGCCCTTTACGGCGAAATGCCGCTGCCGCCCTATATCGCCGGCCGCCGGGCGGTGGATGAGCGCGACATCGTCGACTACCAGACGGTCTACGCCAAGGCCGAAGGCGCGGTGGCAGCCCCCACCGCCGGTCTTCACTTCACGCAAGACCTCATGCAAGCCTTGCAAGCGATTCCCGTGGCGATGGAATTCCTCACCCTGCATGTGGGCGCCGGCACCTTCCTGCCGGTCAAGGTCGACGACACGGCCAATCACCGTATGCACGAGGAATGGGGCGAGATCGGCCCCCATGTGGCCGTCCGGCTGAACGCGGTGCGCGCTGCCGGCGGCAGGATCGTGGCGGTCGGCACCACCGCAGCGCGGCTTCTGGAAAGTGCCGCCGCTGAGGACGGCACCATCCAGCCGTTCAGCGGCGCCACCAACATCTTCATCCATCCCGGCCATCGGTTTCGCGGTGTCGATCTCCTGATGACCAATTTCCACCTGCCGCGCTCGACCCTTTTCATGCTGGTATCGGCCTTCTGCGGGCTCGATTGCATGAAGCAGGCTTATGCCCATGCCATCGAAAAGGGTTACCGGTTCTATTCCTATGGCGATGCCAGCCTGCTATTCCCCGCCCGCCATGGATGATCAGAAATTTTCCTTCACGCTTGAGGGCACCGACGGCGGGGCACGACTGGGCTGTATAGACACCCCGCGCGGAAAGATACGCACGCCCGCCTTCATGCCGGTGGGCACCGCCGGCACGGTCAAGGCGATGTATCCTGACCAGGTGGCGGCGACAGGGGCCGACATCATCCTCGGCAACACCTATCACCTCATGCTGCGCCCCGGTGCCGAACGGGTGGCGCGGCTCGGCGGCCTCCACCGCCTGATCGGCTGGGAAAAGCCCATCCTCACCGACTCAGGCGGCTTTCAGGTGATGTCGCTGGCCAAGCTCAGGAAGCTGACCCCCGACGGCGTCACCTTCCAGTCGCACCTCGACGGCTCCACCCACGAACTGACGCCGGCCCGCTCCATGCAGATCCAGCGGCTTTTGGGCTCGACCATCCACATGCAGCTCGATGAGTGCGTCCGCTATCCCCATTCGGACGAAGAGGCCGAGCGCGCCATGCGTTTGTCGCTCGACTGGGCGGAACGCTCACGCGCGGCCTTTGGTGAACAGCCCGGCCATGCCTGCTTCGGCATCGTCCAGGGCGGGGTGGTCCCCGAGTTGCGCCGCCGCTCGGCTGAAGGCCTGACGCGCATCGGCTTCGACGGCTATGGCATCGGCGGGCTGGCGGTGGGCGAGGGCCAGGCGCTGATGCTGTCGACCATCGAAGTCACGACGCCGCATCTGCCCGATGACCGGCCGCGTTACCTGATGGGGGTGGGGACGCCGGAAGACCTGGTGGAATCGGTGGCGCGCGGCATCGACATGTTCGATTGCGTCATGCCCACCCGCTCCGGCCGCCACGGCCAGGCCTTTACCCGCTTCGGCAAGCTCAACCTCGCCAAAGCCCGCTTTGCCGAGGACATGCGCCCGCTCGATCCGGTAAGCGATTGCGAGGCCCTCAGCCGCTACCCCCGCGCCTACCTGCATCACCTCGTCAAGTCGGGCGAACTGCTCGGCATGATGATCCTGTCATGGGCCAACATCGCCTATTACCAGAGCCTCATGGCCGGCATGCGCCAGGCCATTGGCGACGGCCGCTTCGAAGCCTTCAGGGCCGAGGTGAAGGCGGGCTGGGCGGCGGGCGATCCGGGATGCTGACGGCGCCCACGTGACGCTCGCGCCACAGGATGAGGAGGCCGCCGCCGACGATGAAGAAGACGCCGGGGATGAGCTGATTGAACGGCGCCTCGCCGAAGAAGAACCATCCCAGCGCGAAGGTGGTGGGGATGCCGAAATATTCGAACGGCGACAGGCTTGAGGGTTGCGCGGACCGGTAGGCGCTCACGATCAGGATGACGGCCGAGCCGCCCGCTATCCCCATGGCCAGAATCCAGCCCCAGTCGCGCAAGCTGGCGATGGGCTCAAAGCCGGTGGTCGCAAAGACCAGTATTGCCGAGCCGACAAACGAGCCGATCTGCGAATAGACGTTGATGATCGGTGTGGGCACGTCCTGATCGATGAGACGCACCACGACGCTGGATGAGGCATAGGCAAGCGCGGCGCACAGCGGCAACAGCGCGTACCAGCTGAATACCCCGGCCCCCGGCCGCACCACCATGAGGATGCCGGCGAAGCCCACCATCACCGCCAGCCAGCGCCACCCGCCCACCTTGTGGCCGAGCACCGGCACCGATAGTGCCGTCACGAACATCGGTCCGGCAAAGGCGATGGCCGAGGCGGTCGCGAACGGCAGGTGGGTGAGGGAGAGATAGAACGTATACTGTGCAATGGTGATGAAGCCGCCGCGTGCGAGCGCCGTCTTCCATTGCGGGAAGACGAGTGGTCGTCCCTCGGCATGCCAGCGCTTCGAGGCAACGATGAGCATGAGGCTCGGCAGGAACCCGAAGATATTGCGTAACATCGCAAGCTGCTGCGGCGGATAGCTCGCACCCAGATGCTTGATGATGGCACCCATGCAGTCAAACAGGAAAATGGCCGCCAAGAGCGTGAAGACCGCCCGGGCAAATCTTGGCATGGTGGCCGTTGGGGACATCGAATACCTGAAGGAATTGCGTCGGAATATCCTGAAGCGCCGGGCGGCATTTGTGTTTTCGGCGGCAGGAGAGGTACAATGGGCGTCTATCATCAATACCGGCGATGGGCCATAGAGTCAGCCGCTTGACCGGGAGTTGGGCGACATGCGATTCGTCTGCCGCCGCGGACCGATGGCTCGATGAAGGAGATGGCGACATGAAAATGAACGGGGAAGAACTCATTCCGGCATCGCGTGAGCGGGTATGGGCGGCGCTCAATGATCCCGAGGTCCTTAAAGCAGCCATTCCGGGCTGTGAGAGCATCACCAAGACCTCGCCCACCGCCTTCGAGGCGACGGTTGTGGCCAAGGTCGGGCCAGTGAAGGCAAAATTCGGTGGCGACGTCACCTTGAGCAAATTGAACCCCCCGGAGAGCTACGTGATCTCCGGCCAGGGCAAGGGCGGTGCGGCGGGCTTCGCCAAGGGCGGGGCATCGGTCAATCTCGCCGAGGCCGAAGGCGGAACGCTGCTCTCCTACACCGTCGATGCCCAGGTCGGCGGCAAGCTCGCCCAGATCGGCAGCCGCCTCATCGATTCCAGCGCCCGCAAGATGGCCGGTGACTTCTTCAAGCGCTTTGCCAAACTGGCGGCCAGCGATATGGAAATCGCCGGCGAGAAGAAGCCGGCAGCGAAGGCCAAGACCAAGGCCAAGACCAAGGCCAAGCCGGCGGCAAAGTCGAAGGCGGCAACGAAGGCCAAAGCTGCCCCGAAAGCCGAGACGGCCGCCAAGACCGCCGCCGCCACCAGGACCAAGGCACCGGCAAAGGCCGCGGCTGCCACCAAGGCCAAGGCACCGGCAAAGGCCGCCGCCGCCACCAGGACCAAGGCACCGGCAAAGGCCGCCGCCGCCACCAGGACCAAGGCACCGGCAAAGGCCGCGGCCGCCACCAAGGCCAAGGCACCGGCAAAGACCAAGGCCGCCGCCAAGACGGCCACCGGGCCGGCTCGCAAATCGCCCCGCGTCGCCCCGTCCGCCGCCGCAGCGCAACCCGCCCCGGCCGCGCAGCCGGCAGCGGCTCCAACGCCGCCGGCACCGACGCCGGCACCAGCGCCAACGACAAGGTCGAACGGCTGGATATGGGTCGTCGCGGCAGCGGTGATCTTGCTGATTTACCTGTATTTCCATCGGGCCTGAACAAGCCTCGATGCGTTTGTGGATCAAGTCCCCGCTGGCCTGCCTGGATCATCCCGGCAGCGCTGGCGTCGTGGTCGAAGGCACCCGCATCGCCGAAGTCCTGGGAATGGGCGCGACACCCGCTCAAGCCGTGGACGAGGTCTTCGACGCCAGCCGCCATGTGCTGCTGCCCGGCCTCGTCAATACCCATCACCATTTCTACCAGACACTCACCCGGGCAAATCCGGCCGCCATCAACAAGCCGCTGTTTGCCTGGTTGCAGGCGCTTTATCCGCTATGGGCGCGATTGACGCCCGACGATGTCCGCATCTCCACCCGCCTGGCGCTGGTTGAACTGATGCTGTCGGGCTGCACCATGGCGAGTGATCACCATTACCTGTTCCCCGCCCATTGTGACGAGGCCATCGACATCCAGATCTCCGAAGCGAGCGCCCTGGGCATGCGTTTTTGCGCCACCCGCGGCTCCATGGACATTTCGCAAGCAGACGGTGGCCTGCCGCCGATGTCCGTGGTGCAGGACCGCGATACCATCCTCGCCGACAGTGAACGCCTGATCGGCCGCTTCCACGATCGAGGCGAGGGGGCCATGGTGCAGCTTGCGCTGGCACCTTGCTCGCCATTTTCGGTGAGCCGCGAATTGTTCACCGAAACGTCGGCTCTGGCCCGTCGCCATGGCTGCCGGCTGCATACCCATCTTGCCGAGACCCACGACGAGGATGCCTACTGCGGCGAGAAATTCGGCTGCCGGCCGGTCGAATACCTCGCCGAGGTCGGCTGGCTCGGCGCCGATGCATGGTTTGCCCACGGTATCCATTTCTCCGATGCTGAAATCGCCCGGCTGGGCGCCTGCGGCGCGGCCATCAGCCACTGTCCCACCTCCAACATGGTGCTGGGCTCGGGATGCTGCCGCACCCTCGATCTGGAGGCCTCGGGGGCCGGGGTGGGGCTGGGCGTGGATGGATCGGCCTCCAACGACTCGTCAAACATGATGGAAGCCGCGCGCCACGCACTGCTCCTCAATCGCCTGACCTACGGGGCCGACCGCGTCAGTCATCTCGATGTGCTGCGCTGGGCAACGGCCGGCTCGGCGCGCTGCCTGGGCCGTCACGACGTCGGCCGCATCGAAGCCGGCATGATGGCCGATCTGGCGCTCTACCGGCTGGACGAGATGCGCTTCTCCGGCGCCGGCGATCCGCTTGCCGCGCTGGTGCTGTGCGGTGCCCAACGCGCCGACCGGGTGATGATCAACGGCGACTGGCGGGTTATCGATGCCGCACCGGTCGGCATCGATGTCGGTCGTCTCATCGCCGAGCACTCAGCCGCGGCGGTCAAGTTCATGTGGGGGCTTTGGGCCCGAATGCGCTGCCGATCCGCATTGCCGCTGGCTCGCCGGCGGTTGCCATAGCGCCAAAGATCCACTCTAATACATTGAAATTTAATATTTTACCTGTGGCGGAGCGGATTTATTCAGCGATGTTTGATCGGTGATCTGATTGACGTAGTATGATCTGATTAAGGCTCTTGTGATAGGCAACGGGCTGTCAGATGTGCTTTGTCGGGACGGCTAGCCGCTCTCGACCTGATGGCATTGGTGAATGGGCTAAGGTCGAATTCATGATCCCGCGCGGCAAATCGCAGCCATCGAAAATGCTGGCGGTGCTCAAGACGTGCCGCGTCGCCTTTCTGTCGCTGGTGATCTTCAGCTTTGTCAGCAACGCGCTGATGCTGACCGGCCCGTTGTTCATGTTGCAGGTTTACGACCGGGTACTGAATTCCGGCTCGATCCCGACCCTGGTTGCCCTGTTGCTGCTCGTCATCATCTTGTTTTCGCTCTACGGCTTTCTCGAATTCATCCGCACGCGGGTGCTGGTCCGGATAAGCCGGGTGCTGGAAGAAGCACTGCGTGACCGCATCTTCGATGTTGTCACGTTCCATGCGCTGCGGCAGACCCCGAACGTGCGCCTCTCCCCCATGCAGGACATGCAGGCGATCCGCCAGTTTCTCCAGAGCCCGGGGCCGCTGGCGTTCCTCGACATGCCGTGGTCGCCGTTCTATCTCGCTGTGATCTACCTGCTGCACCCTTATCTTGGCCTCTTTGCCACAGGTGCCGTTATCGTCCTGATCAGCATCGCGATGGTCAACGACCGGATCACCCGGCGCCATGCCCAGGAAGCACAACTGGCGGCTGCCAGGGCCTCGACGCTGTCGGAGGAGGCGCGGCGCAATGTCGAGGTGGCCAGTGTGCTCGGCATGCTGGGCGCGTTGCGCGACCGCTGGAAGACCATCCAGGGTTCCGCCCTCGACGCGTTGACGAAATCGAGCGACCGCGGTGGCATGCTGACCAGCATGTCCAAGGCGCTGCGACTGCTGATGCAATCCTGCATCCTGGGCCTTGGCGCCTATCTGGCCGTCAAGCAGGAGGTCTCCCCCGGGGCCATGATTGCCGCTTCGATCATCATGTCGCGCGCCCTTCAGCCGGTTGAGATGGCGGTTGCACAATGGGCCGGCTTCCAAGCCTTCCGGCGCGCCTGGTTGCGGCTCAACGTCTTGCTCAATGAAACACCGGAGCAGGGGCAGCGCATGGCCCTGCCGGTGCCGGCCGGCGCCCTCAGGGCGGAGAACCTCATCGGCTATATTCCCGGCGTCGAAAAGCCCGTCGTCAGCGGTATCTCGTTTGAACTCCCGGCTGGCACCGGGCTCGGCATCATCGGCCCGACGGGGGCTGGCAAGACGACGCTCGCCCGCCTGCTGGTCGGCCTGTGGCCCCACAAGCGCGGCACCGTGCGCATCGACGGGGCAACGCTGGAGCAATGGGATGCCGAACAACTGGGGCGTCACCTGGGTTACCTGCCGCAGGAGGTGGAACTGTTCGACGGCACCATCGGCCAGAACATCGCCCGGTTCGCGGTCGATGCCAGGCCCGAGGACATCGTCGCCGCCGCCGTCGAGGCCAAGGCCCACAACTTCATCCTCAACCTCCCGCAAGGTTACAACACCCGCATCGGCGAGGGCGCCCAGCGCCTGTCGGCCGGCGAGCGCCAAAGGGTTGGCCTCGCACGCGCCCTTTACGGCAACCCGGTGGTGGTGGTGCTCGACGAACCCAACGCCAACCTCGATGCCGAGGGCGAAAGCGCGCTGCTGGCGGCCATTACCAACGTCCGCAGACGTGGCGGCACCGTCATTGTCGTCGCCCACCGCCCCAGCGCCATTGCCGCGCTCGACATGCTCATGGTGCTGAGGGCCGGTCAGGCGATCGCCTATGGCCCGCGTGACGAGGTTCTTAAAAAAGTGCTGGCGCGGCCGGTCACCACCAGCGGCCAGCCCGGCGGCCTGTCGGTCGTCTCCGAGAAGGCCTGATCCTCCATGGCCAAGCTATCGCCCACCCGCCTGTCGCTGCGCCGCTACCAGATTGCCGGCATGACCGGCCTGTTCGTGGTGTTCGGCAGCGTCACCGCCTGGGCCTTTTTGTCTTCCATTCACGGCGCCATCATTGCCCCCGGCGTGACAGTGGTCGAATCGAGCGTCAAGAAGGTGCAATACCCCGATGGCGGCATTGTCGCCCAGATCTACGTCGAGGAAGGCGATCGGGTTAAGGCCGGCGACAAGCTGGTTCGCATGGATGAAACGCAACTGCGATCCGAATTGCGCATCGTCGAGTCGAGCCTGGCGGAATACAGAGCACAACGCGCCCGGCTGATCGCCGAGCGCGATAACGCCGACAAGGTGACATTTCCCGCCGACCTGGAAAGCAGGCGCACCGATTCCGTGATGGCCGAAATCCTTTCGGGCCAGGAAAAGCTGTTTGCCACCCAGAAGGCCTCGATCACCGGGCGCAAGGATCAGCTCAACCAGCGCATCGGGCAGTTGCAGGAGCAGATCGACGGCCTCAAGGCACAGGTGAAGTCCAACCACGAGCAGGCCCGCTTGATCAACAAGGAACTCGTAAGCCTGAAAGGTCTGCTGAAGGACGGTCTCGTGCCGTTGACCCGGGTATTGTCGCTACAGCGCGAAGCTGCCCGCCTGGAAGGTGAATCGGGACAGCGAACCGCCGATATCGCCGGCGCCGAAGGCCGCATCAGCGAGACCAGGCTGCAAATCATTCAGCTCGACGATGATAGCCGCACCAAGGCCCTGACCGACTTGCGCGACGCCGACGCCAAGATTGCCGAACTCACCGAGCGCAAGGTTGCCGCCGAAGCCAAGCTGAAACGCACAGTGGTCGTGGCGCCGCGCAGCGGCTGGGTGCAGCAACTGGCGGTTCACACCATCGGCGGCGTGACGGCGCCGGGCGAGACCATCATGCTGATCGTGCCCGATCTCGATGCGCTGGTGATCGAGGCCCATATTTCGCCCAAGAATATCGATCAGGTACATGTGGGTCAGGACGCGATGATAAGGTTTCCCTCCTTCAATCAGCGCACCACCCCCCAGGTGCATGGCCAGGTTGTCCAGGTCGATGCCGACATCACCCAGCCAAAAGGCAACACGCCGCCGTTTTTCGGCATCCGGCTCAAGCTGACGCAGAGCGAACTCGAAAGACTGGGCCGCGTTCAACTCAAGCCTGGCATGCCGGCTGAGGCCTTTATTCGCACCGGCGAACGCTCGCCCATCAGTTATCTCCTGCAGCCGCTGACCGACCAGCTCGCCCGTACCTTCCGCGAAGGTTGATGCGCCAGTTCGTCTGGCATTAATAGGCGATGAACCGGGCCTTCAGGCCCGGTTCATCGCGTTGCCCCTATATCAGTGGTTCAAGCTAGGCCATCCGGTCCGCGTGGATCGGCCTGCCACCGGGCACAGCTGCGCGATGGCGCAAGGGCCGATCCGTTCTGGAAGATCGAGCATGAGGCCACGCGAAAGGTGGCGTCCGCGCGTCGGCATCGTGCTCCACGAGCAAAGGATGAAACCCATGATCCGCACCACACTGGGCGTTCTTGCCATCGTCGTTGCCACCAGCCTGCTCAGCCCCGCGCCGAGCTATGCCAAGGGCGACCACCATCACAACCAGGCCGAGGTCTGCCGCGGGCTGCGGCTGAAGGCCATGCAGACCGGCGACGATTACTGGTGGTATCGCTTCTACGCGTGCATGCGCGGCGAATGGTAACCGCACCCGCGCCCTGACGATCCCGGTCCGCGGGTAGCATTCCATGGCCCTAGCTCCCTATATGCAGGCTTGGCACACAACGCGCGGAGCAAACGATGGGACTGCTGGAAAAGGGCGTATGGAACGCCAAGGGATACGACACAAGTGAAACCGGCGGGCGCTTTGTTCGCCGCGATGCCGCCTTGCGCAACTGGGTCACACCCGATGGTGCTGCCGGTCCAAGCGGCGAGGGCGGTTTTGCGGCCGCCGCCGGGCGTTATCATCTCTATGTCTCCCATGCCTGCCCCTGGGCCCACCGCACGCTGATCTTCCGCCACCTGAAGGGGCTCACCGACATCGTTTCGCTTTCGGTGGTGCATTGGTTGCTCGGCAGCGACGGCTGGAGCTTCGAGCCGGGCGACGGCGTGATCCCCGATGGCGTCAACCATGCCAGCTTGCTGCGCGACGTCTACCTGAAGGCCAGCCCCGCCTACAGCGGCCGGGTGACGGTGCCGGTCCTTTGGGACAAGGAGCGCGCCACCATCGTGTCGAACGAATCCTCAGAGATCATCCGCATGTTCAATTCAGCCTTCGATGCGGTCGGCGCACGTCCCGGTGATTTCTATCCCGCCCACCTGCGCGAGGAAATCGACGCCCTCAACGCCCGCATCTACTCAACCGTCAACAACGGCGTCTATCGGGCCGGCTTCGCCACCACCCAGGAGGCCTATGAGGAGGCCGTGACCGAGCTGTTCGAGACGCTTGAATGGCTGGAGGTGCACCTTGCTTCCCGGCGCTATCTGACCGGTGCCGCCATCACCGAGGCCGACTGGCGGTTGTTCACCACGCTGGTGCGGTTTGATCCGGTCTATGTCGGTCATTTCAAGTGCAACATCAAGCGATTGGCCGACCTGCCCAACCTGTCGGGTTATCTGCGCGATCTCTACCAGCAGCCCGGCATCGACGGAACCGTGCGCATGGATCACATCAAACAGCACTATTACGGCAGCCACACCAGCATCAATCCCACAAGGATCGTTCCGCTGGGGCCGCGCATCGACTACGACGCGCCGCACGATCGGGAACTGCGATTCGCGGTGTGAGTTCGCGCTGGCCGTAAAGGGCTGCTCAAAGTACGTGGCAGACGACCATTGCTCAAGTTGCAACGCCCACATTAACCGGTTGTTGTGACTGCGCGTAGTATTCCTTGGACAACTAGACGAACCGACGTTTATCGATCCAAGCGACGACTATTGCTTCGCAACAATGCACGGATCCGTGATTTCGGGGCAGGGTGAATCTGGAATGGGCGAAAAGAGCATCTGGCTGGCGCAGGGCGAACGGGTGACCGGTGACGCGGCCTGTCGACTTGCCGAAATGGGCGAAGACGAAGTTCTCCAGCGTCGCGGCATGGTGGTCGTTCAAACCTCGCATGAGACGGGAACGGTGGTGAAATGGGCGTTCTTTGCACCCAACTGGGCATCGCTGTACTACGTGATGGAGACGATCTATCTCTATCCCGGACCCTTTACCCTGCAATTCTTCCTGGCCGGCTGGTTCCGCGAGACCTTTGACAACTTCGAAGATGCGCGCAAGCGCATCCATGAGCTGGTTTCCAAGAGCGATATTCACATCCTGTCGCGCACCTTCGTGCACGATGCCCAGCCCAGCCCCCAGAAGACGCCGCGCCTGTTGCAGGACGCGATCAGCGACTTGACCGTAAAGCCGGAATTCAGTGTCGACATGGTGGTCAATGATGACGACGGCCGGCTTTATGTCGAGCGCATCGGGCCGCAGTCGTGCATGGGCAAGATTTTCGGCCTGTCGTCGGTTTCCTACCCGTGCATGATCGGTGGATCATACGACCAGGTGGTTTCGGCCTGCTATCCGCGCGTGATCAAGTCGGGTGAGCCGCATTACGATCATGTGATGGCGGCCATGCGTACGCCCGACCGGCGCATCATCTGGTTCCCCTACCAGCGAGTCGTGCTGCCGCACCGCTTTCCCGACGGCCGCCGTGGCGTGACCGTGGTGTCGGAAGTCACTGATGCCGTCGATATCAAGGTTGTCTGACTAGAGCCTGATGCTGAAAAGTGGAAGCCACTTTTCGGATAACATCATGCTCACGATGATCGGATAGTGCCCTAGAGCGGGTTCGGCGTTTTC
>CAZMSA010000115.1:0-11625 GCA_964568825.1 uncultured Rhizobiaceae bacterium
CGACACTTATCAGGCGCTGGCCGTGACACACGCACTTTTCAAACACGCTCTGAGTGGCCGGGTTTGTAGAGTACGGGAGGGATAAACTTGTTTGCAATTCCTGTGGCCACTTCTTCGTAAATTTTTCACGGCTTGACGTTGGTGAACTATTGCAACTGCGGCCGTCGCGGTGCGCTACGACTTCATTCCAAGGCAAGAAAGCCCCCCGGCGCCCAATACTGAAATACCGTGTCCTGCTTCGAGGACGCTTCCTTCTCGACTGCCGATGGTGATCGAGAGTTGCGCGGAGCATTAGCAAATTCCGATAAAATGGGTGCAGGAACAGCAGTTCCGTGAACAAAAGCTGGCTCTTATCCACTCGATATTCCCTGACGTGGGGCCAATTCAGGTTGACCGCAACCCTTGTCGACAGCCTCACACGAAGGTTCCAAACATTGCGACATCGGACATTCCTTGACGGGGCGCACTGGATTTGCTGTTGTGCGACAAAGCGACCAATCTCAGATTGGCATTGGATGGGGGAGCAGCGTGATTTCCGGTGTGCGCATTCGGCTTTTTGGAGCGGTCGCCGTCCTTTCTGGACTGCTCATTACCGCTGGCGCGACAGCGTTTTCGGCGATGGCCGAAACCCGCTCGCCGATACCGTTGGCGGTACATCATGCTGACGATGCCATTACCATTGGTCTGAGGAACTATCTGGCCCAGGTGAATGGTTATGCAGGTGCGAAACTTAGGTTGGCAGCCGGCACCGACGACAACCTGTTGACACCGCAGCCTGCGCCATCAACTAAGGTCCCCGAGCCTGCCACGAACGGCAACGACCTCCTGAACAACAGCGCCCAGCCCAACGCCAACGGCAACGACCTGCTGAATAACAGCGCCCAGCCCAACGCCAACGGCAACGACCTGCTGAATAACAGCGCCCAGCCCAACGCCAACGACCTGCTTAAAGCGGGCGAAGACAACAGCAACGAGACGTCTGCGGGCAAGAAAAAGGACGATCTTGCGGCGGCCAAACTGAAAGCCGCCAATGCTGCACACGAAAAGCTGTACTTGGAAAGCAAGTACCCCTCGGCGAACAGCTGCGCGACCTGTCATGTCAAGCAATACGAGCAATGGTCTGTTTCACAGCATGCCTATGCTCAATTGAGCCCGGTCTACATGGCCATGCAGACCACGATCAATATGGTGACTAGCGCCACCAACGGCGATTTCTGCATCCGCTGCCACAATCCGGTGGGCATGAATCTTGGCGAGTCGCTTTATGAATCTAACCTGAAACGCACGCCAACCTCACGGGAAGGCATCACTTGTGTTGTCTGCCATCGCGTCAACAAGAATTACGGCAAGATCAGCGGGCGCTTCGCGCTCGTCCAGGGCGACATCTATTCTCCCGTCTACGGTCCAACGGGCGATGCGGAATTGAAGCGTGTCCTGAGCCTGCCCGGGAAATACCACGTTTCAAAGTCCAAGGACGAGCCGGGCCGCAGCATTCACACCACGGTCAAGAAGTTTTTCGCACTGACCAAGCCCGGCTTTTGCGGCACCTGCCACGACGTGACTTTGCTCAACGGGTTTCGTCTCGAAGAGGCTTTCTCCGAATTCAAGCAGTCAGCTTCTGCAAAGCGGGGCGAAACCTGCCAGGATTGCCATATGGGCAGGGTGCAGGGTGTCGTTTCAGGCTATGATTATGGACCCGCCGCCATCGTGGGCGACGTGCCGACCAGGAGCCGCAAACTGACGAACCATTTCTTCGCCGGTCCCGACTACTCGATCATTCACCCGGGGATTTTCCCGCATAATGTCGATGCGGCGAAATTCAAGACGCTTACGGAATGGCTGCAGTTCAACTACCAAGCCGGATGGGGCACCGACAAATTCGAAAACAACATTCCGAAGAACTACAAGTTTCCCAAGGCGTGGCAATCCATCGATGATCGCTATGAAGCTCGCGACATTTTGAAAGTGCAGTTCAAGCGCCTCGCAGAGGCCAAGCAGTTGCGCTTGCAGGTGCTGCGCAACGGTTTCAAGCTGAGCGATATCAAATTGATCCGCAGCGATCGCGACGGCCTGAAATTCTCGGTCGTGGTGACCAATCCTATGGATGGCCATGCTGTATCGACTGGCTTCGATGCCGAACGACTGTTTTTCCTGAATGTCACGGTGAAGGACAGGCATGGTCGCGTCGTCTATGTTTCGGGCGACAGGGATCCGAATGGCGATCTTCGTGATTCACATTCGCTTTATGTGCACAACGGTGAGCTCCCGCGTGACAAGGATTTGTTCTCGCTCCAGTCGAAGTTCCTCGTCCGCCTGTTGCGGGGCGGTGAGCGCGAGCAGGTTCTTGCCGTCAATTCGTCGGCTGACGTGTTGCCGTTTGTTCGACCGGAAGCGCGGGCGACGACTATCTATGGCCGCCCGCGTGGTGCGCGCAAACAAAAGGTAACGATCGAGCCGGGCGGCAGCCGGACGGCAACGTATGAGGTTACGGGCGATAAACTGCGGGCCGGCGAGCGCTATTCGATCTCTGTCAAATTTATATCGCAGATGGTGCCGGTGAATCTGATCGCCGCCATCCAGGGGGCTGGATTTGATTACGGCATGAGTCCCGCGCAGGTCGCGCGTGCGGTTGTCCGTGGCAGCATGGTCCTGTGGCGCAGGAATCTGAACGTCACGATCAAGTAAAGTTGGCGGGGTGGGTCATCGTGCAAACGGGCATTGTCGCAGTCTGTGTTTACTTGGTGCTCCTATTTGGGGGGTATTGCCTCGACGCGAAGGCCTCGAGTAGCAGCGCCTTGAGTGAGGTGGCGCAGCCAATGATGACCGAGGCCGAGGTGAAAGCCAAAAAACGGTTGCCGAAAGACAACCACGACGTCACCTTGAGCAACAAGAGCAAGCCGTTGGTGACCAAGAGCCAGGAGCCAACGCCGACGCCACCTATATTTGAATGGGGCGATCCGTTCCTAAAGAGTGGAAACATATCGCCCGGGATCACTTTACCCACCGGCGCAGTATGGCAGCCTGGCCTGTGGGTATTTGGCGATGCTCGCGAAGGTATAGGCTTTTACGATGGCCACGTCGCCAAGCCCAGCCAATACGGCGTCGGCTCCCTCAATCTGTTCTTCAATCTGAAGCTTTCACCGACAGAGCGCATTCTCTTGGGGATCAACCCCCTGACCAAGAATAGTGGACAAAATACCGGTGTCGTGCATCGCTCCACGACCGGCACGAAATTTTCCAACGGATTCAACGCGCAGATCAACACTTTCTTTTTTGAAGGCGAATTTGGAGAAATTTTCCCCCGGCTCGATCCGAACGACAATAGGGGACTCGATATCGGGTTCTCGATCGGCCGCCAGCCGATATTCTTTCAAGAGGGCGTTATGATCAACGACACGATCGATGCCCTCGGCGTGACGCGGGATACGATCATCATACCGGGGTTGACGCCTGATATGCGGGTCACGGGGCTGTTCGGTTTCAACCATATCAACCGCAACAACAATCTCCATGACGGCAGCGCCCTTCTATTCGGTATTTTCACCGAAACCGATCTGCCCATCAGCACCGTCGACCTGGATGCATCCTTCGTCACCAGCAACAACGCGGGTGGCGGTGACGGCTTGCTTCTTGGTGCCATGTCGACCCAGCGCATCTTCGGCGATATTAATACGACCTTTCTCGTCAACACCTCCATCGCCCTGAACAAAAAGGGACCACAGATGGACAACGGAACCTTGTTCCTGTCGGAAATCTCGCGGACAGTGACCGGGTCGGAGAACATTATTTACGGCAACGCCTTTCTGGGCATCGGAAACTACACTTCCGCCGCGCGCGGTCCTACGACCGGGGGGCCCCTCGGGCGGGCGGGAATTTTGTTTGCGTCTCCGGCAGTCGGTACGGCTGGCCCGGCCTTGTCGAACAGGGCCGCCCACGTGGTCGGCGGCGCTCTGGGTTATCAGATGTTTTTTGACGACGCAAAGACCCAGCTGACCTTCGAACTGGGGGGTCGCAAGGATACTGTCGGTCAAGCTCAGGACGCTGTTGCTCTTGGTGCACAATGGCTCCACGCCCTGGACAACCGGACCAGCATCCAAGTCGACGGTTTCTTGTCGGAAGGAAGGGTGCACGGCTTTGGTTCGGGGCTGCGTATGGAATTGAGAACGCGATTCTGATACGTGTTATGATTGATCAGCTATGCTGCAAGAGGGCGAATTTATGGTTCTGACGCTGCAGGTGTTTGGCGGCTTGATCGTAATGACCGCGCTTATGCAAGCGGTGGCCGGACTTGCCGCGCAGTTCGCTCGCGCGCGTCGCAGCCGCCAGATGGAGGATCGCAAGATCGCCCTGTTCGAGAGGCAGGCCGACATCTTGATCAGGCGCGCAGAGGTTGATCGCGAACGCAGCGAACTCACGTGGTCGGGAAAACGCAAGTTCCGTATCGATGAAAAGCGAATCGAAAACCGGGCTGGCGACATTTGCTCTTTCTATTTGGCGCCTCACGATGGAGGGCCCCTACCTCCATTCCTGCCGGGCCAGTTCCTGACATTCGAACTGAATATCCCTGATCGTCCGGCTGCAGTCGTTAGGTGCTATTCCCTTTCCGACAGTCCGCTAGATCGAAACCGGTACAGGGTCAGCATCAAGCGCATTGGGCCGCCGCCAAAGGGTCCACCCGATGCGCCGGGCGGACTGGTATCAAATCACTTCCACAAGGCTCTGAAGGAAGGTGACGTCGTCGACGTCATGGCGCCGAATGGCGGATTTTACCTCGATACCCATTCGGAAAGACCGGTCGTGCTGATCGCTGGTGGCGTGGGCCTTACGCCGGTATTGTCCATGTTGAAGTGGCTGGCTGGTACCGACAGTCATCGGGAAACCTGGTTTTTCTATGCCGTCAGAAACAGCAATGATATGGCTCTGCACGACGAGATCCGTGAGATTGTCAACAACAGGAGCCACTTTCATTCGGTGATCGTGTATAGCGAGCCGACCGATAAATGCATTGAAGGCACCGATTACGACGCTAGTGGCCATATCTCCGTCGACGTCCTTAAACGCTATTTGGAGACGTCGAACTATGAATTCTATGTCTGCGGCCCGCCGCCGATGATGGAAGCCATAACGAAGCAATTATACGAATGGGGCGCTCCTGAGGACGACGTTCATTTCGAGGCGTTTGGTCCAGCGTCGGTCAAGAAGGTACAAAAGAGCGAGGCTCCAGCGAGCAGCGAAGGAGCAGGCGTAAAGGTCGAATTCGCTCGGTCGGGCAAGTCCGTTGTGTGGGATAGTGAGTCCGCCAACTTGCTGGAACTGGCCGACGCCAATGGCGTTCGCATAAATTCAGGATGCAGGGCAGGTAATTGTGGCACCTGTGCGACGGCGGTGAAGCAAGGCAAAGTCTCCTACGTTACCAAACCGTCGAGCAAACCCGCCCAGGGATCGGCGCTAGTTTGTATAGCGTGCCCGGATGGCGACATCGTTCTGGATGCATGATAGACTCGCATAACCATACCTCCCATCGAGATAGCAGAGACGAGGACTTGAGATGACGATCAAGCAAATTACCCTGATGCTAGCGCGGTGGCAGTGTGCTCTTGCGGTGGCGCTGTTGATGCTCGTGGCGCCTGCTGCGGCCACCGACCCCAATCTTGTCGTCGGTCCCAACGCATGCGCTGAATGTCACAAGAAGGAAGCCTTGATCTGGCAGCAAACCCATCACTTCTTGACTTTCCGGGCTTTGCCGGAGAGCAAGAAAGCAAAAGAGATTGCCTCGAAGATGGGTGTCAAGCGGCTTAAAGCCGACAGCTTATGTCTCGGGTGTCATTTCACAGTGCAGGAGGAGAACGGCCAGCCGAAGGCGATTGCCGGGATTTCCTGCGAGTCGTGCCATTCTGCCGGCAAGGATTGGATCAAGGTTCATTCAGGCTTCAGCGGCAAAAAAGAAGGCCAGGAGACTAAGGCCGAGATCGCCGCGCGCTGGAAGAAGTCCGAAGAGGCCGGCATGATCCGACCGAGAATGACCTACCAACTGGCGAAGAACTGCTTCACATGCCATCTGGTGCCGAACGAAAAGCTGGTCAATGTGGGCGGACACACGGCGGGCAGCGATTTCGAGTTGGTCAGTTGGTCGCAGGGTGAGGTTCGTCACAACCTCTGGTACAATAAGGGCGTTGCCAACCGGCCGGACTCGATCGAGCGTCTGCGCATGCTGTTCATTGTCGGTCGCATCACCGAGGCCGAAATGAGCCTGCGCGGAGTCGCCAAAGCAACGGTTAAGGCAGATTACGCCCTGAAGATGGCCACCCGGGCGGACAAGGCCCGCAAGGTGATGGCCATTCTGGCTAAGCTGCTGCCTGAGGCTCCTGAACTGAAACAGATAGCGGATGTGGCAGCATCGGCGCAGTTGAGACTCAATAACGAAGCTCAATTGACCGACGCGGCGGGGAAAATCTCCGTGCTGGCGCTCAAGTTCTCCTCGGGCTATGACGGTTCGTCCTTTGGCGCGATCGATAAGTACCTTCCAAAGCCGGATCAATACAAAGGCAAGGTTGCGCAATGACGAGGTGTCGACTTGAACAAGGAACTTCATGATGAGCGCAACCGACGCTGGGATGAACCCTTCGGTGAAGAGGCGCTGGATGGAGATGTTGTAGCGCGCATACTTTCCCTGCCGGATTTTGAAGATCTTCGTCCAGCGGATTTTCCGGAATGGCTTCCGCTAGAGGGAATCATCGCCAACGACGGCCGACTGCGGCGTTTTCAGCGCGGTGATGTGATTATCCGCAAGGGTGATTACGGAAACTCACTGTTCGTCATTCTCGAGGGTACGGTGGTCGGATTGGCTCCCTCGTCGGACGAGGAGGGTGTCTTGCCAGGCACGACAGTCAACCGAAAGTCGTTGTCGAGATCCCTGATGCAGTTGTTTGCGCGCGCCAAACCGCCAGAATACCGGGCGTCGCGGACGGCGAACAATGATGTGCAAAAATCACTTGCCCGGCTCACTGAAGGGGCGGACCCGTCGCAACGGGTCAACGTCGACGATCTGGTGTCGCGGTATTCGACGTTCACGTTACAGGCGCCGCAAATGTTCGGAGAACTTGCTGCCCTCACCCGGAGCCCGAGGAGCGCCAGTGTCTTTGCCTTTGAGGACGACACGCTGTTGTTTGAATTGCGTTGGCAGGGCCTGAGGGAAATCCGCAATTGGTCGTCTTCCTTCAAGCAGCGCATTGACCGACTTTATCATGAACGTGGCTTGGCAATACGTCTTCAGGAATGCCCGGCGTTCAAGAACTTGTCCAAGAGTGCGCTCGATGAGATTGCGAAGGAATCGCTGTTTGAGACCTACGGTAGTTTCGACTGGACACATCGCTTCAAGAGTACCATCGGGCGACGAGCTGGCACTGACCGCGTTATCGAGCAGGAGCAACTAATCTACCAAGAAGGAACGCATTTCGACGGTCTGCTTTTGATCAACAGCGGTTTTGCACGAGTCAGTGAGCACATCGACCACGGTGAAAGGACGATCGGCTACCTCTCTCGCAACGACACCTACGGGCTGGACGAAATCCTCGGTTCACCCGACAACGGCAGCATTACGGCACGGACTAGCCTGCGTGCGATCGGCTATGTCGATATCATACGGATCCCTACTTACCTGGTCCGTAAGCATGTGCTGTCGCACCAGCCCATCGCAGTTGCAGAGAACGCGAAAGCCGCAACGATGAGCGACAGCAGCGAGGATATGCGACAGGGCTTGATGGACTTTTTCGTCGATCGTCGCTTCATCAATGGCGAAAAGGCCATGGTGATCAACCTTGACCGCTGCGTTGGCTGCGACGACTGCGTGCGTGCTTGCGCAACGGCGCATGACAACAACCCGCGCTTCACGCGCCATGGACCGACTTACGAGAGCGCAATGGTAGTCAATGCGTGCATGCATTGTACTGATGCGGTCTGCCTGATCGGTTGTCCGACGGGGGCCATCCATCGGCTCGAAGATACCGGAACCGTCGTGATCGACGACAATACCTGCATCGGTTGCGAAACCTGCGCCAATTCCTGTCCCTATAACAACATCCGCATGGTGGATATCCGTGATGAGTCTGGTGCTTTCATGCTGGACCGTGAGGGCAAGACGATCAGTAGGGCAACCAAATGTGACTTGTGTGCCAGTCAACTAACTGGCCCCGCCTGCGTTCAGGCCTGTCCCCATGACGCGCTGGTGCGGGTAAATATTCGCGATACGGAGAAGTTGTTAAAATGGCTCAGATGAGTCGGGCTCTAAGCAAGGGCACACTGCTCAGTGTCGTGCTTACAGGATTTGTATTCATCCTGTTTTTTCTAGCCAACAAGGGTTATGGCGTGGCCTTGCGCGATGCCAAGTATTTCAACGGCTGGATTCTGGCCAGCTGCATGGCAGTCCTGATGTTTTTTACCTTGCGGAAGCGCATGGTCATCTTGCCATTTGGACGGGTCAGATTTTGGCTGCTGATTCACTACTACGTCGGATTTTTGACCATAGGCGTCTTTTGGATTCATTCCAGGGGCCTGTTTCCAGACTCTCCCATGGAATGGCTCTTGTGGACGCTGTTCATTCTGGTGGCGGTTAGCGGCGTTATTGGAGTAATCATCAGCAAGATCGTACCCCACAGATTGGCGTCGCAAGGCGAGCGGGTGATCTTTGAGCGAATTCCGATATTCAGGGCGCAACTGGCGGCCGATGCCGAGGCTCTGGCACTGGACTCCATCGGGGGCGAGAACGAGGTAAGCTTGGCTGAACTTCACAAGAACGTGCTCGCCGCCTACTTTGCCCGTCCGCGTAATATCCTCGCTCATCTGCGCATGTCGAACCGACCAATTGCCCGGATCCGAAGCGAGCTGGATACAGTGGAGAGATACCTCGATGATGAGGGCAAAGTGCGCCTCGGGAAAATGCGAGATCTCGTGGAAGCCAAAAATAATCTCGACATTCAATATGCCAACGCCGGCTTACTTAAACTCTGGCTTTTCTTGCATATCCCGCCGACCTTTGCGTTGTTTGTCGCCATCATCGCTCATGTCGTGATCGAATATGCGTTTTCGACGGGAATCCCGTGAGATGATAATTCTGCAGAAATTTGGCTTCAAGGACAGCCGCTATGAGCGGCCACAGGATAAATGGGTCTGCGGCCATCTCGTGGAGGGCAACCCATGCCCTTTAGGTCCGGGTGCTGACGGCAAATGCCGGGTCACGACGGTCTGCCGGCCCCAAATGGTGGACGGACGATGGGAGTGTCGTCGTTCCCCACAGGATGGCGGACCTTGCGAGGGCGGCCCGCTTCCGGATGGGCGATGCTGCAAACAGCTTGAGCCTTGCGTGTCACAGTCAAGCCTGCGGGCGAAGAGAAATCGTACCACATGGTGGGCGGCGGCGCTGGCGGTCGGCATCGTAGCCCTTATTATTGGTGGAGGAACGGCCGACGAATATCTGATGCCTGGCCCGCTTTCGCAGGCCCACGCGGTGGCGACCAATTGTCGGATGTGCCATGCCGGCGTGAAGCTTGGCAATCTGGGATGGCTGCATCGATTTGCGGCCGCAGTCAGTCCAGTACAAAACGCCAAATTGTGCACCACCTGTCATGATGTGGGTAAACACCCCTTTACGGCCCACACGAGCCCTATTGAACAACTGCGCAAGATGACCGCAGATCTCAAGGCCGAGCCGCAGAATCAGCCGCCGATTAACGACAGTTGGATTCAGAAGATTGCATTTCCAGTGCCCAATCTAAAGTCGGCAACGGGCGAACCCGAGATTTTTTGTGCGACTTGTCACAAGGAGCACAAAGGCATCTTCACCAAGCTGACAACGGTTTCAAATGACGTCTGTCAAACTTGTCATGTTTCGAAATTTGGCACCTTCGCTCAATCACATCCGCAATTTTCGCAATATCCTTTCATGCGCAGGACAAGGATCGTCTTCGATCACAAATCTCATTTCGGGAAATATTTTCCGCAGGCCGTGCAAGCAGCCACGGCGGGTCAGGTTGTTCCGACCGTTTGCTCGGACTGCCACGTCCCGGGTGCCGGGCAGAAGTACATGGAGATTCGGTCTTATGACTCTATGTGCTCCAGCTGCCATAACGGTGAAATCAGCGGCGCGAACGTAGCGATGGGTCCAAAAGGAATCGACTTTATTGCGGTCCCCGGTCTGGATGTCGCGACATTGGCAGAACGCGGTGTCGACATCGGCGAGTGGCCGCAGAATTCGGAGGCCGGTTTGACAGCCTTCATGCGGACGCTGCTGGCCAGCCAGAAAAATGACCAGGATGTCGTCAAAGGAGTGGCTGGCCTCGATCTTCTAGACCTAAGCACGGCCAGCGACGCCACTCTCGCCAAGGTCAAGGCATTCAGCTGGGCTGTGAAGCGTCTGCTCCACAATCTGGAATCAACCAACATGTCGTCCGCAATGGCCATGCCGCATGAGGTCGCCCAGCAGCAAATGGCTGGCCTGACCGGTGGCATCTCTCACGATGTGATTGTGGAGGCCGATAGAGCCTGGTTCCCGAATCTCAATGATGATTTGATGCGCCACGATCAAGGCAAGCCAACGAAGTCGTTCGTGCCACCTGCTGCCAAAGAGAAAGCGCCAACTGACCAGGTCAACAAAATAAACACGGGCAAGACAACATCGCCTGAACCCGGTCTCACCCCCGGGTCGAACCAAAGCATCCTGGCACCAAGCAACGACAATGGCAGTTCTGATATCCTGTCGCCAGGCAGCAATGACAACAACTCCGCCATCTTGCCACCAAGCAACGATAACACGAGCTCGGAAATTCTGTCGCCGGGTAGCAAGGACAACGGCTCCTCCATTCTGCCTTCGGGCAATGACAACAAGGGTTCCAACATACTTTCGCCAGGCAACAACGACAACAGTTCCACAATTTTGTCGCCGAATAGCGACAGCGGCAATTCTGATATCCTGTCGCTGGACAACAACTCGTCAAAGAGTAAGGCGGGCAACCTGTTGGGAATCGATGCTGGCAAATCTACCGAGCCGTCCACGACCGAGCCGGTGAACAAACCGTTCAATCCCGAAACATACGCCGAGTATGGCGGCTGGTACCGGCAGGATTATACCATCCGCTATCGCCCCACGGGACATGCCGACATGTTCTTGCACACATGGCTTGATTTTGCCGGTCAAGCCTTTGGCAAGGATAAGGAAAGCCAGTTCACTCGTATATTCGATCAATTGGCTCGAAAGGATTCAATCGGGCGATGCACGAAATGCCATAGTGTCGATGACAATCACGGCGCCAAAATCGTCAACTGGCTGGCATTCGATCCCACTGGTGTTAAAACCCGGGTCACGAAATTTTCTCATGCCCCGCATATCGAAATGGCCGGCACAAAGGGCTGCCTAGCCTGCCACGTCCTTACGACGACTGCCAGCGACGACTATTTGAAAACCTATGCAGCCGGCGATCCGCAAGTTTATTCGCAGAATTTCGTCTCTCTGAAAAAGGATTTGTGTGCCAATTGCCATACCGCGCAAGGAGCGGGCGAGAATTGCACCCAGTGCCACAAATACCATTTTACCGAATTCAGCAGGCCGCTGATCAAGACAAAGCTGCCTTAGAG
>CAZMSA010000116.1:0-11503 GCA_964568825.1 uncultured Rhizobiaceae bacterium
GTCTCCTACAAGGAACTGCCCTGCGTGGTTGATGCCGGCAAGGCGCAAGCCTCCAAGGTTCAGGTCCACGACAACGCCAAGAATAACTCCGTCTACAACTGGTCGATCGGCGACGAGGCGGCCACCAACGCCGCCTTCAAGTTGGCAGCCCATGTCACCAGGCTCGACCTCGTCAACAACCGCCTGATCCCCAATGCCATGGAGCCGCGCGCGGCGATCGGCTCCTACGACACCGGCGAGGATCATTTCACCCTCTACACCACCAGCCAGAACCCGCATGTGGCGCGGCTGGTGATCTCCGCCTTCGTTGGCCTGGCGCCCGAGCACAAGCTCCGGGTGATCGCGCCGGACGTGGGCGGCGGCTTCGGCTCGAAGATCTTCATCTATGCCGAGGAAGTGGCCTGCCTGTGGGCGTCGAAGAAGGTGGGCGGTCGGCCGGTCAAGTGGAACGGCGAGCGTTCGGAAAGCTTCATGGCCGATGCCCACGGGCGCGATCATGTGACGACGGCCGAGCTTGCCATGGACAAGGAAGGCCACTTCACCGCCATGCGGGTGAAGACCATCGCCAACATGGGCGCCTATCTGTCGACCTTTGCCTCATGCGTGCCGACCTATCTTTATGCCACGCTGCTGTCGGGCCAGTACGCGCTCCCGCAGATCTATTGCGAAGTGGATGCGGTCTACACCAACACCGCTCCCGTCGATGCGCTGCGCGGCGCCGGGCGGCCGGAAGCCACCTATGTGGTGGAGCGGCTGGTGGAGACGGCGGCGCGCGAGATGGGGCTCGACCCGGCGGAGATCCGCCGCCGCAACTTCGTCACGGCGTTCCCGCACCAGACCCCGGTGATCATGTGCTACGACGCCGGCGATTATGAAGCCTCGCTGTCGAAGGCCCTTCAGATGGCCGACTACAAGGGCTTCGAGGCGCGCAAGAAGGCCGCCGCCAGAAAGGGCAAGCTCCGGGGCATCGGCTTTTCAACCTATATCGAGGCCTGCGGCATCGCGCCTTCGGCGGCGGTGGGCTCGCTGGGCGCCGGCGTGGGCTTGTGGGAATCGGCCGAGGTCCGGGTCAACCCGGTGGGTTCGGTCGAGGTTCTCACCGGCTCGCACAGCCACGGCCAGGGCCACGAGACGACCTTCGCGCAGCTTGTGTCGGACCGGCTCGGCATCGACATCAACACGGTCTCGGTCGTGCATGGCGATACCGACAAGGTGCAGTTCGGCATGGGCACTTACGGCTCGCGTTCGGGCGCCGTGGGGATGTCCGCCATCTCGCGCGCCCTCGACAAGGTGGAGGCCAAGGCGAAGAAGATTGCCGCCCATGTCATGGAGGCCGCCGAAGGCGACATCGAATTCAAGAACGGCACCTTCACCGTCAAGGGTACCGACAAGAAGATGGCCTTTGGCGAGGTGGCGCTTTCTGCTTATGTGGCCCACAAGTTCCCGACCTCGGAAATCGAGCCGGGCCTCAAGGAGACGTCCTTCTACGACCCGACCAACTTCACCTTCCCGGCCGGCTGCCACATCTGCGAAGTGGAAGTCGATCCCGAGACCGGCATCACCGAAATCGCCAACTGGACGGCGGTCGATGACTTCGGGACGCTCATCAACCCGATGATCGTCGAGGGCCAGGTGCATGGTGGTATTACCCATGGTGTCGGTCAGGCTATGACGGAAGCTTGCGTCTATGACTCCAAGTCCGGCCAGCTTCTGACCGGCTCCTTCATGGACTACTGCATGCCGCGCGCCGACAACGTGCCGTCGTTCAACCTCGGCTTCACCGAGACCAAGTGCCCGTCCAATCCGCTGGGCATGAAGGGTTGCGGCGAGGCCGGGGCCATCGCCGCGCCGGCCGCCGTGATGAACGCCATCACCGATGCGGTCGGGGTGAAGGACATGCCCATGCCCGCCAGTCCGCAGACCGTGTGGCGGGCCTGCCAGGGTGCCATGAAGAAAGCGGCCGAGTAGGCCAGGACGAGAGGAGGTAAAACCATGTACGACTTCACCTATCATCGTCCGACCAAGGTTGCGGACGCCGTCAAGCTGATCAAGAAGGCCAAGGACGGCAAGCTTTTGTCGGGCGGCATGACGCTGCTGCCGACCATGAAGCAACGCCTCGCCAGCCCCTCCGACATCATCGACCTTTCCGGCCTGAAGAACTCAGGGATAAAGGTGACGAAATCGAAGGTCACGGTGGCGGCAGGCACCACCCATGCCGAGGTGGCCGCAAACAAGGACCTGGCCAAGGCCATCCCGGCGCTGGCCCAACTGGCCGGCGGCATCGGCGATCCGCACGTGCGCAACAAGGGCACCATCGGCGGGTCGATCGCCAACAACGATCCGGCCGCCGACTACCCGGCCGCCATCGTGGCGCTCAATGCCACGGTCGTCACCTCCAAGCGCAAGATCGCGGCCGACAAGTTCTTCAAGGGGATGTTCGAGACCGCGCTGTCGCGCGACGAGATCGTGACGGCGGTGGAGTTTCCGATGCCTAAGCGGGCCGGCTATGCCAAGTTCCCCAACCCGGCCTCGCGCTATGCCATGGTAGGTGTGTTCGTGGCCGACCACGGCAAGGAAGTTCGCGTCGCGGTCACCGGGGCGGGCCCATGCGTCTTCCGTCACGCGGCAATGGAAAAGGCGCTGAAGGCGAACTTCTCGCCCGATGCGGTGGCTGGTGTCAAAACACCGGCCAAGAACCTCAACACCGACATGCACGCCTCGGCCGATTACCGCGCCCATCTGGTCGGCGTCATGGCTAAACGGGCCGTTGCTGCCGCGAAGTAGGCCCTGAGAGACCCTCAAGGGCAGTATGTCCCATGGCCCGCGGGTTGAAAAGCCGACCCGCGGGCCTTCATCTTGGCAACGGACGATGCGGGCGAGGCCTTGAAGAATGGGCGGTCGGGCCTATTTCGTCTATATCCTTGCCAGCGCCAGACATGGCACGCTCTATATCGGCATCACCAATGATCTTGACCGGCGTCTCATCGAGCATAGAACCGGAGCCATATCGGGGTTCGCCTCGCGTTATGGTGTCACGAGGCTGGTGCATGTCGAGCGTTTTGGCGATGTCAGGCAGGCTATTCAGCGAGAAAAAACTCTCAAGAAATGGCCGCGTGACTGGAAGATCAACCTCATCGAGCGCGACAACACCGACTGGTCGGATTTGGCGCCTTACCGCTAACCCCTTGTCATTGCCGGATTCATTCCGGCAATCCATACTCACCGCCGTCACGGTTTTGCAAAATCCGGTGTCAATGGATGCCCGGGACAAGCCCGAGCATGACAAATTCATAGCGTGTGTCAAACCGCCCTCTCCCCTGTCATTGCCGGACTGGTTCCGGCAATCCATGATTTCCGCCCATGCGTCCTTGCCGAAGCCGGCGACAATGGATGCTTGGGACAAGCCCGAGCATGACAAATTCATAGCGTGTGTCAAACCGCCCTCTCCCCTGTCATTGCCGGACTGGTTTCGGCAATCCATGATCACCGCCCATGCACCCGTGCCGAAGCCGGCGACAATGGATGTCCAGGACAAGCCCGCGCATGACAAATTCGTCGTGTGTGTCAAACCGCCCTCTCCCTTGTCATTGCCGGACTGGTTCCGTCAATCCATGATTTCCGCCCATGCGTCCTTGCCGAAGCCGGCGACAATGGATGCTTGGGACAAGCCCGAGCATGACCGGATTGAATGTGACTTGACCGTGAACCAGAAAGCCATTGCATGACCTCCCTGCCGAAATCCGTCGATGAAACCCTCAACCTCCTTACCGGTGAAAGCTATGTTGCCGACCGGGCGCTGGCGACGGTGGCGTTTCTGGCGCTGAAGCTTGGAAGGCCGCTGTTCCTCGAAGGTGAAGCCGGGGTCGGCAAGACCGAGATCGCCAAGGTGCTGGCCTCAGGGTTGGGGCGGCGTCTCATCCGGCTGCAATGCTATGAGGGCCTCGATACGGCAGCGGCGGTCTATGAGTGGAACTATTCCCGCCAGATGGTGGAAATCCGCCTCGCCGAGGCTGCCGGCGTCGAGGATCGCGACCGCCTGGCCCACGATATCTATACCGAACCCTTCCTCATCCGCCGCCCGCTGTTGCAGGCGCTGGAACCGGATGCGGCGGGCGCGCCGGTCCTTCTCATCGACGAGATCGACCGCACCGATGAGGCCTTCGAGGCCTTCCTTCTCGAAATCCTTTCCGACTTCCAGGTGACCATCCCCGAACTCGGTACCATCAAGGCGGCCGAACCCCCTATCGTCGTCATCACCTCCAACCGCACGCGCGAGATCCACGATGCGCTGAAGCGCCGCTGCCTCTATCACTGGGTGGGCTACCCGGATACCGAGCGCGAACTGGCCATCGTCAAGGCGCGGCGGCCCGCAGCGCCCGAGGCGCTGGCGCGCGAGGTTGTGGGCTTCGTGCAGGCGCTCAGGGACAAGGACCTGTTCAAGTCACCGGGGGTGGCCGAAACCCTCGACTGGGTGAGCGCCCTGCAGGAACTCGATTCCATCACCCTCGATCCCCAGACCGTCAACGATACCCTTGGCGTGCTGCTCAAGTACCAGGACGACATCGCCCGCATGCAGGGCACCGAGGCCAAGCGCCTGCTGGAGCAGATCCGCGCCGAAATCGCGGCGCTGGCGCGGGCGTGATGGACGCCGCTGCCAGGCGACCGGGGTCCACCCCAGCTTCGGGCCGGCTGCCGGAGAACATCATGCATTTCGCCCGCGTGCTGCGCGAGGCGGGCATTCCTGTCGGCCCCGGTGCGGTGATCGATGCGCTCGATGCTGCGGCCACCGGCGCCATGGCGTCGCGCGAGGATTTTTACTGGATGCTGCATTCAGTGTTCGTCAAGAAGCGCGAGCATTCGCCGCTGTTCGAGCAGGCCTTTCACGTCTTCTGGCGACGGCCCAGGATGCTGGAACAGATGATGCAGATGCTCTTCCAGCAGATCCAGGTGGAGGCGCCGCCCAAGGATAAGAAGGCCGGCATGCGGCGGCTGGCCGAGGCCATGTTCTCCGACGCCGACACGACCTCGCAGCGCCAGCGCCCACCGGGGGAAGTCGAGATCGACGCCGAATATACCTCCTCCGTCGATGAGGTGTTGCGCAAGCGCGATTTCGAGCAGATGTCGGCCGAGGAGGTGCGCCGCGCCAAGCAGGCGATCGCCCGCATGCGCCTCAACCGCTTCGAGGTGAGGACGAGACGCTTTTGCCGCTCCATCCACGGCAGCCGCATCGACATGCGCCGGACCTTGAGGGATTCGCTTCGCGCCGGCGGCGATGTCATCGACCTCGCGCGCAAGGTGCACCGCTACCGCGAGCCGCCGCTGGTGGTGCTGGCCGACATCTCCGGCTCCATGTCAGGCTATTCGCGCATGTTCCTGCACTTCCTCCACGCCCTGTCCAGCGACCGCAGCCGCGTCCACGTCTTCGTGTTCGGCACCCGGCTGACCAACATCACCCGGGCGCTCAAGCGCCGCGACGTCGATGAGGCGATGGAGAAGGTTTCCGCGCAGGTTCAGGACTGGTCGGGCGGCACCCGCATCGCCGATTGCCTTAAGAATTTCAATTTCCACTGGGCGCGCCGAGTCCTCACGCAAGGTGCGCATGTCCTGTTGATGACCGATGGCCTGGAGCGCGGCGACACCGAAGCCCTCAGTATCGAAATGGCACGCCTCAGGCGGGCGGCGCGGCGCATCGTATGGCTGAACCCGCTGTTGCGTTATGAGGGTTTCGAGGCGCGGGCTGGCGGCATCCGGGCGATCATGCCGCAGGTTGACGAATTCCGCCCGGTCCATAATCTGGAAACCCTTGAGGATCTGGCCGCCGCACTCACCGGTTCAAATGAGGCCAGCCACAATCCGCGCCGCTTCATGGCGCAAGGCCCTGAAAGCTTGGAGGCACACCCATGAGCAGCAACGATCCCGCCATTCTCAGTGAGGCGCAACGCTGGCTCGACGAAGGCCGCAAGGCCGCCCTGGCCACGGTGATCGAGACCTGGGGCTCGGCCCCGCAGCCGGTCGGCAGCCAGCTGGTGATCGACGGCGAGGGTAATTTCATCGGCTCGGTATCGGGGGGATGCGTCGAAGGCGCGGTGGTGACCGAAGCCCTCGACGTCATTGCCGCCGGAAAACCCAAGGTCCTTTCCTTCGGGGTGGCGGACGAGACCGCCTGGGAGGTGGGGCTGGCGTGCGGCGGCAAGATCCGCGTCTACGTCGAGCCGCTGGGCTGATCGCCATGCAGCACGACATTCTCGACCAGGTGCTGACCGCCCGCGACGACCGCCGCGCGGTGGCCGTCATCACCAATCTGGCGAGCGGCGCCCAGCGCATCGTCGGTCGCGACGAAATGGCCGACGATAACCTGGCGGCGCACCTGGCCGAGGGGTTTCGCTTCGACAAATCCGGTGTCGTGACAACGTCCTCGGGCGAATGGTTCATCCAGATCAACAATCCGCCACTGGAAATGATCATCATCGGCGCGGTGCATATCGCCCAGAGCGTCATTCCCATCGCCCGGCTTGCCGGCTACCGCGTCATCGTCATCGATCCGCGCGGCGCCTTTGCCACGCCTGAACGCTTTGCGGAGGTAGAGCTGCACGCCGAATGGCCCGACGAGGTGCTTTCGGGCATGAAGCTGGATGAGCGTTCGGCCCTCTTGGCGCTCACCCACGATCCTAAGATCGACGATCCGGCGCTGAAGGTGGTGCTTTCATCCCCGTGCTTTTATATCGGAGCGCTCGGGTCGCGCAAAACCCAAGAGCTGCGGCGCGACCGCCTCAAGGAAATGGGCTTCGACGATGAGGCGCTGGCGCGCATCCATGGTCCCATCGGCCTCGACATCGGGGCGCGCGGGGCGCCCGAAATCGCCATCGCCATCATGGCCGAAGTCACCAGCGCCCTGCGACAGGGCGATGCGGAGGCGGCAAGGTGAAATTCGGCGAAATCCCGGTCGAAGAGGCGCAAGGGGCGATCCTCGCCCATTCGATCCGCCAGGGCGGGGTTCACTTCAAGAAGGGCCGTCGCTTGAGCCCGGACGATATCGCGGCCTTGCAAGCCGAAGCCGTGAAGCGCGTTTTCGCGGCGCGGCTGCAGGCTGGCGACGTGCACGAGGACGCCGCCGCCCGGGCGGTGTCGCGAGCCATCGCCGGCGAAGGCGTAACCGTCGACGAGCCGTTCACCGGCCGCGCCAACCTGCATGCCCCCGCCGCCGGGATCGCGCTCATCGACGCCGGCCGGGTGCGTGCCCTCAACCGCCTGCACGAAAGCCTGACGCTCGCCACCGTGCAGCCCTTCGATCTTGTTTCGGCCCGCCAGATGCTGGCGACGGTGAAGATCATTCCCTTCGCCGCGCCGAAAGCCGTGGTCGAAGAAGCGCTGGCGCTGGCGGCGGGCCCGGCGATGATCGGCTTCGCGCCGTTTCGCTCCCACCGCGCCGGCCTCGTCGTCACCGAATTGCCAGGCGCCAAAAAGTCGCTGCGGGCCAAGACGGTCGCCGCCATCGAGGCACGGCTTTCGGCCCTTGGATCGACCTTGGGCGAAGTGATCGATACCCCGCACGCCATAGAGCCGGTGGCCGCGGCGATTACCCGTCTCAAGGCCCGTGGCCATCACCCGGTGCTGGTGTTCGGGGCCTCGGCCATCGTCGATCGCGGCGACGTCATACCGGCGGCGCTGACGGCGGCGGGCGGCGAGGTCATCCACCTCGGCATGCCGGTCGATCCCGGCAACCTGATGATGCTGGGGCGGTTGGGCGACGCGAGCGTCATCGGCGTGCCATCCTGTGCCCGTTCGCCGAAACTCAACGGCTTCGACTGGGTGTTGGCGCGCATCCTGGCGGGCATCGACGTGCGCCCGCAGGACATCATGGACATGGGGGCAGGGGGCCTGTTGATGGAAATCCCCACCCGCCCCTTGCCGCGCGATACCCGCCCCGCCAGCGCCCCGTCGACCCCGCGCATCGCCGCCGTCGTGCTGGCGGCCGGCACCTCCAGCCGCATGGGCGGCGCCAACAAGCTGCTGCAACCGGTCGGTGGCAAGCCGATGGTGCGCCATGCGGTGGAGGCAGCGCTGGCCGCAACCGCCTCACCGGTCATCGTGGTGACCGGCCATGCGGCGCAAAAGGTCAAGGCGGCACTGGCCGGGCTCGATGTGACTTTCGTCCACAACCCGGATTTTGCCAGCGGCCAGGCGTCGTCGCTGAGGGCCGGCATCAAGGCGCTTTCCGCCGATGCCGATGGCGTGGCGGTTCTTTTGGGGGACATGCCGCTGGTGACGCCGGAAATCATCGGACGGCTCATCGCCGCCTTCAACCCTGGCGAGGGGCGGGCCATCTGTGTGCCGGTGCATGAGGGCCGGCGCGGCAATCCGGTGCTGTGGGCCCGCCAGTTCCTTGCCGAGATGCAGAAACTTGACGGCGATGAAGGCGCCCGCCGCCTCATCGCCGCTCATGCCGATCGGGTGAGGGAGGTCGAGGCGGGAAGCGACGCCATCCACCGCGACTTCGACACCGCGGAGAGCCTGGCGCAACTGTAGAGGCGTGGGGAAAAGGCGGGCGCTCGCGGGATTGTCCCCCCGACCAGGGTCAGGGCGGGGCGGCGTGGTCGGCCGGGAGTCGAGATCGTCAATAAACGGCCTTATATTTGGCCAACATGCAACGCCGATTGAACGGCGGGCGGCGAATGGAGCACATTGTGACGATAATCAGGGTACGCGATACCGACGCAATCGAACGGTGGATGCGAAGGCTGGCGGCGACGGCCTTGTTGAGCATGGCCGTCATCACGCCGGCCGGCGCCGCCGATCTCGGCGCTTGTGCCACCGCGAAGGACCTGTCGGCCCGCATCAAGGCCTGCGATGCGATCGCCGTCGACAAGACCGTCGATGCCGCCACCCGCTCCCTGGCGCTGGTGTCGCGCGGCTATGCGATCTATGCCCGGACCAACGACACCAATGCGCCACTGGCCAGCTTCACCAATGCGACGGTGCTCGATCCAAAGGATGTCGATGCCTATGTCGGCATCGGGTCCATGCACCTGCTGCGCAAGGAGACGGACCAGGCCGAAACGGCCTTCAAGACCGCCCTCAAGCTCGATCCCAAGAGCTTTGAGGCCTGGAAAAATCTCGGTACGACCTACGATTTGCTCGGCAACAACGACAAGGCGCTGGCCAGCTACGACAAGGCGCTGGCCATCGACAAGCGTAATCCCAATGCCAATCTCTACAAGGCCGACACCCTCCTGAAGATGGGCAAGAAGGGCGAGGCGCTCGCCGTCTATCGCTTCACGCTGTACCTGTTCGACCCGGCCTCCAAGGAATATGC
Source organism: uncultured Rhizobiaceae bacterium (assembly GCA_964568825.1). Lineage (GTDB taxonomy): Bacteria > Pseudomonadota > Alphaproteobacteria > Rhizobiales > Aestuariivirgaceae > CAVVDT01. Next base: position 9,314 of record CAZMSA010000116.1, read on the forward strand.
CTACGCGAAAAGCCGCGTCACCGAACTGGAAAACGCGCTCGGGCAGAACTGACCGCTCCGGCCACGACTCGTCCCCGCGCAGTAAAAAAAGCGCCTATTTCGCCGGATCGCTGTTCCAGATGTCGCGATAAAGGCGCCACATGCCATCGCTGCCCTTCTTCCATATCACGACGTATTAGCCCTTTGTCATGGTGACGCCGCCGGACTTGTCGGGCGCATCGAGGCTGAGGGTGCCGACTTCGTAGGCGAGATCGCCGCCGCCCTCGACCTCGACCGTCGTGAGGGTGACGTTTTTCAGGCCGGCATCGATGGCGCCCTGCCAGAAGGCCTCAATCGCGGCGCGTTCGTCGGTGCGCGGGCCATCGGGCGGCAGCACGGCGGCATCCTCGGTGTAGCGGGCCGCCACCCCCTCGGCGTTGCCGCTGTTGAAGTCGGCGGCCCAGCCGGCATTGGCTGCCACGATGTCGCCTTTCAGCGATCCGGCCGCAGCCGGCAGGGCCAAGGCGGCACTCATCAGGGCTAACGCGGCAAGGCTACGAACGGCTTTCATGACGGGTTCCTTGGTATTGGGTTGGAGGCGCACGCTAGCACGACATGCCGCCACGTCAAATATCCGGATTCACACCGCCAGTCGTTCGACCAGCCGGGCGAGGAACTGATCGCAGGACGCAAGCTGGCTTTCCTCGACATATTCATCCGGCTTGTGGGCGACGCCGATGGACCCCGGCCCGCACACCACGGCGGGAATGCCGAGGCGGGTCTGGAACAGGCCGCCTTCGGTGCCGAAACTGATCTTGGCGGTGGAATTGCTGCCGCTCAGCGCCTTCACGAAGGAAACCGCCTCGCTGTCGGGCGGCGTGTCGAGGGCGGGATAGGCATTGAGCGGGGAAAAGGCGATGGCGGCGCCGGCAAAGCGCTGCCGGGCCTCGGTCACGATCCGTTCGGCCGCTTTCTCGATGCGGGCGATGAGGACTTTGGGATCATCGCCCGGCAGATGGCGGATCTCGAAGTCGAAGCGCGCCTCGTTGGGCACGATGTTGAGGGTCTCGCCGCCGCGTATGCGGCCCACGTGCAGGGTGGTATAGGCGATATCGTAATCGCCGTCGCGCTGACCCGTCTCGGCGATCTCGGCTTGCAGGGCGCGGATGGCGGCGATGAGGTCGCAGGCGAGATGGATGGCGTTGACGCCTTCAGGCGCCAGCGAGGAATGGGCCTCGAGGCCGGTGCACGTCACCCGCATTGCCGCCTTGCCCTTGTGGGCGGTCACCACGGCCATCAGGGTCGGCTCGCCGATGATGGCCAGGCGCGGGCGAACCGGGGCTTTCTCCAGCAGGTCGATCAGCCGCCGCACCCCGACGCAACCGATTTCCTCGTCATAACTGAAGGCGAAATGAATCGGCGTGGCGAGCGGCCGGCGCACCGCATCGTGGGCCATGGCGAGGCAGCAGGCGATGAACCCCTTCATGTCGGCGCTGCCACGGCCGTAAAGGCGCCCCTGGTCGCGGCGCAGGGCAAAGGCATCGCTGCTCCACGCCTGGCCCTCCACCGGTACCACGTCGGTATGACCCGACAACATGACGCCGGGCTTATCGGCGGGGCCGATGGTGGCATAGAGATTGGCTTTCTTGGCCGTTTCGTCGGGGACAAGCTGGCTCTCGATGCCGAGGCCGGCCAGTTCTGCCCTGACGAAGGCGATGAGGTCGAGATTGCTGTCGCGGCTCACCGTGGGAAAGCCGATGAGGCATTCAAGATAGGAAAGGCTCGATGTCATCTTGCCGCTCACCGCGTTAGGGCTATCATCGTCGAGGATTAGGCTGAAAGCGGCCATCGGAGCAAGGGTGGGGGCTAGGGCGGGGCAGATGCGGATAGACACGGCCATCCTTTCCACCGCCTTTCGCTATTTCGCCGCCGTGGTGCAGGCCGGCTCGATCCGGGCGGCCTCGCGCGAACTCAACATCGCCTCTTCCGCCATCAACCGCCAGGTGCTGATGCTCGAACAGGCCCTCGGCCTTGCCCTGTTCGAGCGCACCGGCCGCGCCATGCTGCCGACCGAGGCGGGGCAACTCCTCCTGGCGGCCTGCCGCGAGACGCTTCACAATTACGACGACGTGCTGGCGACCGTCGACGCGCTGAAGGGTCTTAGTGTCCGTTTGAGAATGAGGGTTTGCAAATCAGCGGCGTTGTGATTCA
>CAZMSA010000117.1:0-11460 GCA_964568825.1 uncultured Rhizobiaceae bacterium
ATGGATCCGAGACCAAACGCCCTCACGCTGCCAGCGCCGCAGGTAGTAGTAGACGTGAACCGAAATAGGCCAAGTTCGCCCGCACTCGTCGCGCAATGATTGCCCGCGCCTCCGGCTGGCCGATGGCATCCGCAACTGAATCCGCAATCGCAGACGTGGGCAACGGCTTGCCATCAGCCCTGCGAAGCGCGTCCAGAATGAGCCGCCCCAACTCACCCTGTTTGAATAGATGCAGCCGTGCAGCCTTCGCAGGCTTTATGGAACGCGGGTCAAAGTTGGGATCGAAAAGCCGTAGCGTGGCGTCCAGGTGGGCGACTTCGGCCTTGACTGCTTTGACCTGTTTTCCAAGCGATTTGAGTTGTGCCGACAGTTCGGCGCGTTTGTCGCGAAGTGCCTTGAAGGCGTACTTATTTCCGAGTGTGTTCATGCCATTGGGATAACGGCAGGTGAGCTATCTTCAAGCGAAAAGTTGTGGCATTTGCGCCATAATACCGGGCCATTGGCTCTTCGTGACCGATGATGTCTGCAAGCCGATCGGCCCATTTTTCCAGTGCGCGTCGTTTCTCTGGCTCATAACCGTGCCGGTCGTAAACCATGCCCGTCACCGTGTCGCGGTTAATGCTTGCATGATTGAGCACCTTGCCGACTACAAGCCGATCAATGCCTGCGGCAGCCATCTGTGAGGCTACAGTCCGCCGCAGGTCATGAGGAGTGAAGTGTTCCAACCCCATTGTTGCGAAATTGCGCGACACCGCGCGGGACAATGCGCGCCGTGTCATTGCGCCACTGCCCTTGCGCGCCGGAAACACATACTCTTCGCCGAAGTCATCGATTGCCTGCGTGAACAGATCACAAACCCACTGCGAAAGCGGCACAGAATGCGCCAATCCGTTTTTTGTTCTGTCTCCGGGGATGGACCATTGCATCCGCTCAGAGTCGATCTCCGACACCTTGCAGCCGGTGATTTCACCGGCTCGCTGGCCCGTCAGCAACAGAAGCCTGAGTGCAAGCCGCGTAGCAGGGGCAATGCTGGCACTGTCAAGCCCAAGCCAAAACTGGCGAAGTTCATCCGCGTTCAACACCCTGTCGCGCGAACGTTCCGGATTCCATTCGAGTCGTTCGGCTGGATTATCTGAAAGCATCCTGCGACCTATCGCCCATGAGAAGATGCGGCGCACGAGCGCCACCTGCCGGTTAGCTTCGATAGGAGCGCCCCTAGCCGTCACCGCGTCATGCAACCGGATTACGTCGGCAGCACATACTTGCCCCATCCTAATCATCCCGATGGTTGGTAGGATTGACTTTTCGAGCCTCCGCCGATCCTCACTCCATGAGCGCCGGTTCTGTTTGGCATATCGCGCGATGTAGTCGGCCGCGAGATCGGCAAACGAACTTTCCGCTTTGATCACCTCGCGCTCGCCTGCTGGGTCCAGCCCCTGCCCAACCTTCGCCATGACAACGATTGCCGCCTTGCGGGCTTGTTCCAGAGACAGGGAAGGATAGGAGCCGAGCTTATAGCGGCGCTTCGTGCCATCCGCAGCACGACGGTACATGACCAGCCAGACCTTACTACGAGCCGACACCCGCAAGCCTAGGCGACTTCCTTTGGCCGTGTCCCAATAGTCGGTCCTATCCGATCCCATTTGCGGCTTTGCAGTGTCCACGAATCGGTCTGTCAGCCTAACCTACATGGGCGGTTTTCCTGCCTCAAATAGCTTGGGTACCAAATGGGTACCACAATGCGCCGGATCAAAAAAGATTGTATCAAACAATAATAGACAACTTTCCCGCTAAAAACGAGATATTTTGCTAAATTTCTAGTCCGATATGGTCCGATGAGGTACGGACAACCTGCTTCGGGAGCAGGGGGTCGGCAGTTCGAATCTGCCCACTCCGACCAATGGCAAAAACAAGGGCTGGCGCCACGGTGCCGGCCCTTGTCTTTTGTCAAGTGCATCGGTGGATCTGTGGCGCTCATGCGGTGAAGCGGCGTGGCACAAGGCCTGCCTGGAACCAGGTGATGAAGCTCTCGATGGAAAACACCGGCAGGCCCGTTGCGGCGGAAATGTCGGCGGCATAGGGCACCATGTTGGTGCATTCCAGCACGATGGCGCCAAGCTCTGGATGCTGCGCCTTGAGAGCGCATGCCGCATCGACGTTGTCGGCGCGCGCTGCCTCGACATCGAGCTGTTCTTCGTTTCCGAGAACGACGCGGGTGAACTCGCGACCGCCTTCGGTGGTGGCGATGGGGGTGTCGGGCGGCACACCTGCCTTTTCCAGGTGCTCCGCAGTCAGGGCGGCAGCCGAAACGGTGAGGATGCCGGCGCGGCGGCCGGGGGCGAGCAGGCGGTTGACCAGCCCCACCTGCATGAGCGAGGAGGTGGCGACGGGAACCGGCACGGCGGCGGCCAGTTCGGCCTGGAAGAGCGCCAGGAAGCCGCAATTGGTGGTGATGCCGTCGACGCCGTCGGCGACCAGTTCCTTCGCCGCTGAAATGAAGGCCGGCAACAGCCCTTCGGCGCCGCGGCGCACTACCCGGTCGGGCGAGGCCCCGCGCACGATCTTGTAGTGGACCGGGAACGGCCAGGTGAGGGCGTTGCCCATGTCGCCCGGAATACGGGGAAACCGCGCCTCCAGCATCAAGATGCCGACAGATGCACCGTAGATCGCCTTGCCGCCGGTTGCCTTCATGGGAAACCCCGATCACCGTTGCCCTTCGCTGTTAGAGCATAGCCTGGCGCCAAGCGCGCGCAAATTGTAGCCCGCCATTGCATTATGGCGCTTGCGCCCGGGGGGGCTTCGCGGTTTGAATGGAGACGGCACCCGATACTTGCGATCCAATCAGGGAGAAAAGAAATGATGAAACGACTTGCCTTGCTCATGGCCGCGACGGCGCTCACCGCCGTCGGCGCCAACGCCGCGTGGGCGGCCAAATGGGACATGCCGCTGGCCTATGCGGCCTCCAACTATCATTCGGAAAATGCTGCCAACTTCGCGGCCTGCGTGACCAAGGGCACCGGCGGCAAGCTGGAAATCATCACCCATCCTTCCGGCTCGCTGTTCAAGGGCAACGACATCAAGCGGGCGGTGCAGACCGGCCAGGCGCCGATCGGCGAGCGTCTCTTGTCGGCCCACCAGAACGAGAATCCCATCTTCGGGGTCGATTCCATCCCGTTCCTCGCCACCTCGTTCGACGATGCCGAAAAGCTGTGGAAGGCGGCGCGGCCGACGATCGAGAAGGTCCTCGACGACCAGAACCTGGTTTATCTCTATTCGGTGCCGTGGCCGCCGCAGGGCTTCTATTTCAAGAAGCCGGTCAACTCGGTTGCCGACATGAAGGGCATCAAGTTCCGCTCCTATAACGCCACCACCGCCCGCATGGCCGAGCTGACGGGCATGCTGCCGGTGCAGGTGGAGGCGGCCGAACTGTCGCAGGCATTGGCCACCGGGGTGGCGGAAGCCTTCATCTCCTCAGGCGCCACGGGCTATGACCGCAAGGTGTGGGAACAGCTCAACTACTTCTACGAAGTGGACGCCTGGTTGCCGCGCAACACGGTGTTCGCCAACAAGGACGCCTGGAACGCCCTCGACGACGCCACCCGCAAGGTGGTGAGCGACTGCGCCGAGACAGCGCGCGCCGATGGACTGAAGCTGGCGGAGGGCTATACCCAGAAGACGCTGGACGGCCTGCGCGAGCACGGCATGAAGGTCGGCCCGGCGAGCCCCGAACTGGTCAAGCAACTGAAGGCCATCGGCGAAGTGATGACCAAGGAATGGCTCAAGAGCGCCGGCGAGCCGGGACAGAAGATCGTCGACGCCTACAAGAAGATGTAACACCGCCGGGGCCGGAGGTGCATCTCCGGCCCTCATCGTTGGGGTGAACGATCTCGGGGAGGGATTTCGATGCTGGCGGCCGGGCGGGCGTTGCGGCGCATCCTTGATGGCCTCTATCTGGCGGGCGGCGTCCTTGCAGCGGGGTTCATGATCGCCATTCTGGTCATCATCGTGCTGCAGATGCTGGCCAGATGGACGGGGCATGTGTTTCCCGGGGCCACCGACTACGCCGGCTACTGCATGGCGGCGGCCTCGTTCCTGGCCTTTGCCTACGCTCTCAACCATGGTGCCCATATCCGCGTCTCCATCGCCTTGAACGCGCTCGGCACCCGGCGCTTCTGGCTGGAGCTGTGGTGCTTCGGCATCGGCAGCGTGACGACGGCCTATTTCGCCTGGTACGCGGTCAGAGGCACCTGGTATTCCTGGAAGCTTCACGACATCAGCCAGGGCCAGGACGCCACCCCCATGTGGATACCGCAGATCGCCATGTCGGTCGGCACCATCGTTCTGGCGGTGTGCTTTTGCGATCATCTGGTGCGTCTCGTCTTCACCGGCCAGCATGGCATCCGCAGCGATCTCGCCGACCAGAGCCACGGCGAATAGAGGCGCACGGAAGATGCAGGATATCGCCCCCATCGTCCTTTTCCTCTTCGTGCTGTTCGCACTGCTCGGGTCGGGCGTGTGGGTGGGACTGGCGCTGCTCGGGGTCGCCTGGGTGGGTATGGAGATGTTTACGGTCCGCCCGCCCGGCGATGCCATGATCACCACCATCTGGTCATCGTCGTCTTCGTGGACGCTGACGGCGTTGCCGCTGTTCATCTGGATGGGCGAAATCCTCTATAGAACACGGCTTTCGGAGGACATGTTCCGCGGCCTCGCGCCGTGGATGGCGCGTCTGCCGGGCGGCCTCATCCACACCAACATCGTCGGCTGCACGGTATTCGCCGCGGTCTCCGGCTCATCCGCCGCCACGCTGATGACGGTGGGCAAGATGTCGATCCCGGAACTCAGGAAGCGCGACTATCCCGAAGACATGGTGATCGGCACGCTGGCCGGGGCAGCGACGCTCGGGCTGATGATCCCCCCATCCCTCACCCTCATCGTCTACGGGGTGACGATCAATGAATCGATCACCAAGCTGTTCATCGCCGGCATCGTGCCGGGCCTCATCCTGGCGGCCATGTTCATGGCCTACGTGGCCATCAGCACGCAAATCTCGCGCGACTATCATCCCAAACCCGAACCGGTCATGAGTTTCGCCGAGAAGGTGAAGAATTCGCGCTTCCTCATCCCCGTGCTGTGCCTCATCGCGGTGGTCATCGGGTCGATGTACCTGGGCCTGGCGACGGCCACCGAGGCGGCCGCCTTCGGGGTGATCGGCTCGCTCCTGCTGGCCGCCGGACAGGGATCGCTCAGCTTGAAAACCTTCATCGCCAGCCTCATGGGCGCCACCCGCACCTCCGCCATGATCGCCCTCATCCTGGCCGGCGCCTCGTTCCTGTCGCTGTCCATGGGCTTTACCGGCCTGCCGCGCGATCTGGCCAACCTGATCGCCTCGCTGGGGCTGACGCGCTTCGAGCTGTTGATGGCGCTTTTGGTGTTCTACATCGTGCTCGGTTGCTTTCTCGACGGCATATCCTCGGTGGTGCTGACCATGGCCGTCGTCGAGCCGATGATCCGCCAGGCCGGTATCGATGTCATCTGGTTCGGCATCTTCATCGTGGTGGTGGTGGAGATGGCCCAGATCACCCCGCCCATCGGCTTCAACCTGTTCGTGCTGCAGGGCATGACGAACCACGAGATGAACTACATCGCCAAGGCAGCCTTGCCGATGTTCCTCATCATGGTGGTGATGGTTTTCGTGCTGATCTTCGTTCCCGATATCGCCACATGGTTGCCCGACCACATGCGCCAGCACGCGCTCGGTTGATCCGGCCCACCTCACCCGTTGATCAGCAACTGGTGCTGGCGCGGCAGGATGGCGTTCAGGTGGTTGAGGAACTGCGGCAGGCAGACGGTCGCGAAATCGTAGTTGGCAACCACATGGCGGCGGGCGGCGCTGCCGATATCGCGGTAGTGGTCCTTGTGGGCGAGCACGTCGGCCACCTTTTCGGCAATCGCTGCAGGCGAGAAATAATCCACCAGGAAGCCGGTCTTGCCGTCCTCCATCACCTCGCGCACCGGGGCGGTGTCGGAGGCGACGATGGTGGCTTCCATCGCCATGGCTTCCAGCAATGACCACGACAGGACGAAGGGCACCGTCATGTAGATATGGCAGCTCGACACCTGGATGGCCGAGACATAATGCTCATAAGGCACCTGGCCGACGAAATGGATGCGCTCCCAGTCGAGTTCGGCGCCCACTTCCTTTTCCATCATCGCCCTGAAGCCGCCAGGTTCGCCCGGCTTGCTGCCATAGGAGACCCCGCTCGCCCCGATGATGACCGCCCGGGCATTGGGCCGCAGGCGCTGGATGTGCGGCAGGGCGCGCATCACCTGGTGGAAGCCGCGGGCCGGCTCGAGATTACGGGCCATGTAGGTGAAGACCTCATCGTCGCGGGTTATCGGCCGTTCGATGCGCCCGAGCCTGATGTGGGTCTCGGGATTGGCCTTGAGCACGTCGGTCCTGATGCCTTCGTGGATGGCCTTGACCTTGGAGCGGAACATTTCCGGGTAGGTGCCGAGCTGCCATTCGGTCGCCACGTGCCCGGCATCGCACAGGCCGTAGCTCATGTAATGAACGGCATTGCGGGCGCGGGAGAGAAAGGCGGCATTGGGTGTTGCCGGAATGGCCGGATCGAAGCCGATCATGCCGCCTTGAGCGGTAAAGAAATATTCGAACAGGCACATCATGGGCACGTCGGGCCACACGTCCTTGATGAACAGCATCTCGCCCCAGCCGCAATGGCCGACGACCAGATCGGGCACAAAGCCGTCCGCGGCCAGCTTGTTGCAGACCTGCACCACTTCAAAACCCGCCGCGCAGCAGTCCTCGTAGTATCGCGACAGGGCATAGGCGTCTTCGGCCGCCTTGTGCCGGGGGGTGTAGGGGATGACGGTCACGCCTTCGATGGGTGAAAATTTGCGGCGCTGGGTGAGGAAGACGATCCGGTGCTTGCCGGTCCTTGCGAGCCATTCGGCGAACAGTTTGTATTGTCCGGGGAAATTCTGGTGGATAAGCAGAATGTTCATGGGGCGTCGCCGAATTTCTTGCCTGCTGGCGCTGACGGCGCCATGCCCCGTATAGTCACCGTGAACACCATCGACAAGCAACAGGCTGGCTGGCCGAAAATGACCGACATTGAGTTTTCGCGCGACTTCGATGCCCGGCCGGGCGAGGCGGTAGCCTTGAGCCCGCTGGTCAGGCGCATCGTGTGCGACAATCCCGGCCCCTTCACCTACAAGGGAACCTCCACCTACCTCGTCGGGCGCGGCAAGGTGGCGGTGATCGACCCGGGGCCCGAGGACGAAGAGCACCTTCAGGCCATCCTCAACGCCGTTGCCGGCGAGACAGTGAGCCATATCCTCATCACCCATACCCACCGGGACCATTCGCCGCTGGCGGCCCGGCTGAAGGCGATGACGGGGGCGAGAACCTATGCGCAAGGCCCGCATGGCGGCGGCCGGCTCGATGACGGGACGTTGCGCCTTGATGCGGCGGGCGATGTCGATTTCGTCCCGGATGTACGCCTTTCGGACGGCGATGTCGTCGACGGCTCGGGCTTTCACCTCGAAGCGGTGTTCACCCCCGGCCACACCGCCAACCACATGGCCTTTGCCCTCAAGGAGGAAAGCGCCCTGTTTTCCGGCGATCACGTCATGGCCTGGTCAACCAGCGTCATCGCCCCGCCGGATGGCAACATGGCGCAGTATTTTGCCTCATTGAGAAAACTGATCGGTCGCGGCGAGACGGTCTACTGGCCCGGACATGGCCCCGAACGGCGCCAGCCGCAGAGCTTCGTGAGGGCCTTTTTGTCCCACCGCCAGATGCGCGAGGCCGCCATCTGGCAACGCATCAAGGCGGGTGATACCACCATCGCCGAGATCGTCAGGGCCGTCTATGCCAATGTCGATCCGCGCCTACATGGAGCCGCCGGCCTGTCGACCCTGGCCCACATCGAGCATCTGATCGCGCAGGGCAAGGTCAGGTCCGAGGGCGAGGCATCGCTCGACAGCGTTTACTCGGCTGCCGACGGGAAGCTGTAATCCTTCAACTGCTGGCGCAGTGTGAGCTTGGAGATCTTGCCGGTCGCCGTATGGGGGATTTCATCGACGAACACCACATCGTCCGGCATCCACCACTTGGCCACCTTGCCGTCGAGGTGGGCCAGCACCTGGTCGCGCGTCACCTCGGCATCAGGCTTCTTCACGATGACCATCAGCGGCCGCTCGGACCATTTGGGATGCGGCATGCCGACAGCGGCGGCCTCGGCGACACCGGGGCAACCGACGGCGACATTTTCCAGATCGATGGAGGAAATCCATTCGCCGCCCGACTTGATCACGTCCTTGGAGCGGTCGGTGATCTGCATGTAGCCGTATTCGTCGATGGTGGCCACGTCGCCGGTATCGAACCACAGGTCGTCATCAAAGGCCGATGCCCCCTCGCCCTTGAAATAGGACGAAGCGATCGCCGGGCCCTTGACCTTGAGACGGCCAAATGTCTTGCCATCCATGGGGAGTTCCTTGCCGTCATCGTCGGTGATCTTCATCTCGATGGAATAGGCGGGACGGCCCTGCTTCAGGCTCAGCTTCTTCCAGGCGGCCTCGTCCATGTCGGCAAGGCTGCCCTTCTTGACGCACAAGGTGCCCAGCGGGCTCATCTCGGTCATGCCCCAGGCGTGGATCACCTGAACGTCATAGACGTCCTCGAAGGTCCTCATCATGGCCTCGGGACAGGCGGCGCCGCCGATGATCACCCGTTTCAGATGGGGCAGCTTGAGATCGGGGAATTTTTCCAGGTGATGCAAGAGCATCAGCCAGATGGTGGGGACCGCTGCGGTGCAGGTGACCTTCTCGCCATCGAGCAATTGGTAGATCGCCTCGCCATCCATGCGGGCGCCCGGCAGAACGAGCTTGGCACCCGACATGGGGGCAGAAAATACCAGCGACCAGGCATTGGCATGGAACATCGGGACCACCGGCAGGATGGTTTCGCGGCTCGACAGCGCCATGGCGTCGCCACCGGTCTGCACCATGGCGTGAATGACATTGGAGCGGTGGGAATAGAGCACGCCCTTGGGGTTGCCGGTGGTGCCGGAGGTGTAACACATGCCGCAGGCGGTGTTTTCATCGAAGCTCGGCCACTCAAAGCCGTCATCGCCTTCGGCCAGCAGGTCCTCGTAGCACACGACATTCGGCAGGCTGGTTTCGGCCGGCATGTGATCGCGGTCGGTCATGATCACGTAGCCCTTGACGGTCTTCAACTCTGATTGCAGCTTCTCGAAGATCGGCACGAAGGTGGTGTCGGTAAAGATCCAGCCGTCCTCGGCGTGGTTGATGATATAGGTGAGCTGGTCGTGGAAGAGGCGCGGATTGAGGGTGTGGACGACCGCCCCCAGCCCCATGATGGCGTACCATGTCTCCATGTGGCGATAGCCGTTCCAGGCCATGGTGGCGACCATGTCGCCGAGCTTGATGCCCAGGCGTTTTTCCGCAGCGGATGCGAGCCGGCGGGAGCGACGGGCGAGATCGGCATAGGTATAGCGATGGATGGGTCCTTCGACGGTGCGCGAGACGATCTCGCGGTCGCCATGCCATTTGCTGGCGTGGTCGAGGATGGTGTGAACGAGCAGCGGCCAGTCCTGCATCAATCCGCGCATGAGGTCTCCCCTTGAAGCATGTTTCCTCGGTCCGGTCTGTGCCGGGTCTGGTGAGATTAGAACAACAGAACGGGCCGCGTTGCAATCAGCGCGAGGGGCGCGGGTCCATGGGGACCAGCCCAGAGAGACCCAGAATGCCCTCCAGCAGGCGAGCGCCGGCCAGAAGCCGGCCATCGGCGCGCGGCGGAGCGACGATCTGGATGCCGACCGGCAATTCTTCGGCCGTAAAGCCCGCCGGGATGGAAATGGCCGGGCACATGACATTGGTGATGGCATAGACAATCGCCAGCCATTCCACGTAGTTGGAGAAGGTGTGCCCGTCGCACTCGGTCACATAGCGCTCCTCCACCGGGAACGGCGCCACGATGGTGGCCGGGCATAAGAGCAGGTCGTAGGTCTCGAAAAAGCTGAGCGTGCGCTGGAACATGGCGACGCGCTGGTGCTCGGCCCTGATGATGTCGGTGGCGGTGAGTTCCAGGCCCTTTTCGATGTTCCAGATGATTTCCGGCTTGAGCTTGTCGCGGTGTGTTTCAAGCAGCGGCTTCATGCCGGTGGCGAATGACAGGGCGCGCAGCGTCTGGAAGCACTCATGCGCCTCGGAAAGGTCGGGATGCGCCTCCTCGACGATGACGCCGGCCGCCTCCAGCCGGCGGGCGGCGGCCGTGACGATATCGGCCACTTCCGGATCGACGGGGGTGATGCCGAGATCGCGGCTCACCGCCACGCGCTTGGGTTTCCAGCCGGACCGGGCCATCTCGAGAAACGAGGTGGCATAGCGTGGCAGCGATACGGGATCGGCCGGTTCCTCGCCCGCCATGGCATCGAGCAACAAGGCGCAGTCTTCGACATTTCGGGCCATCGGCCCCTCGACGCCGAGATTGGGGTCGATCTTGGTCGTCCTTGTCTCGGCCACCCGGCCGGGCGACGGGCGCAAGCCGACGACCGAACAAAAGCTTGCCGGATTGCGCAGCGAGCCGCCCATGTCGGAGCCGTGCGCCAGCCACGCCATGCCGGTGGCCAGCGCCACCGCCGCCCCGCCCGACGAGCCGGCGGCCGAGCGATCCGGGTTCCACGGATTGAGGGTTGGCCCGAACACCTCGTTGAAGGTGTTGGCGCCGGCGCCGAATTCAGGCGTGTTGGACTTGGCATAGACGATGGCGCCGGCGGCCTCCAGATGCTCGACCAGCAGATCGGATTTTTTTGGAACGGTATTGGCGAAAATGGGCGATCCTTGCGTCGAGCGCACGCCGGCGACAGCGGTCAGATCCTTGATCGGCACGGGCAGGCCGCAGAGCAGGCCGCGCTCGTCCAGCGGCTTCGCCATCAGGCCGCGGGCCGCACTGCGCGCGCGCTCGAAGCACAGGGTCGGCAGGGCGTTCACCTGGCCGTCGACGGCGGCGATGCGGCGCTCCAGGTGATCGAGCAGATGCAGCGGCGAGACCTCGCCGGCCCTGAGCAGCGCCACCACTTCCACGGCCGATTTGCCGATCAGGTCGTCCACCATCGATCCTCTCCATTGTCGCACACCCCTCGAAACCATTTGCCGGATGACCGTCATCGGGGCTAGAAAGCGCTCACTTTCACGGGGGGTCAGTCCGGCCCCTTTTTGCGGAGGAACCAACATGAATGTCAATGCACCGATAAAGGGCGGCAATGCGGCCCTGGTGGCCCGACGGGCCAAGGCCGTGGCGCGCGGCATCGGCATGGGCGCACCCGTCATGGCGGCGCGCGCCGAGAATGCCGAGATCTGGGATGTCGAAGGCAACCGCTACATCGATTTCGGCGGCGGCATCGCGGTGGTCAA
>CAZMSA010000118.1:0-11368 GCA_964568825.1 uncultured Rhizobiaceae bacterium
GTCGCCAGCATGTGCACATCGGCGCGGATGTCCTTCACCGTTTCCTTTTCGGCGGCGACGAAATCCTTCCAGCCGTACTTGGTCAGGCGCGACACGCGGCGCACCCAGCCGGGATCGAGCTCCTCGCCCTGGTATTCCTTCAGGAACACGGTGCGCGGCACCTTGTAGGTTTCGGCGAGGCGCATCAGGCGACCTTCAAGCGAGATCAGGCGCTTGTTGATGTCGTAGAGCTGCTCGACCAGGGCCTCGATGCGCTGGGCATTGAGCGACAACGACTTGACGTCGATGATGATTTCTTCGCGCAGCTTCTTGTAGCGGCGGGCCTGGGAGGGTGACAGCTTGGTCTTTTCGCCGACTTCCTGGTCCTGCAGCTTCCGCAGCGATTTATAGGTCTTGGCGATGCGGTCGAAGGTTTCCAGCACCTGCGGCTTGAGTTCGGCCTCCATGGCGGCGAGCGAGACATTGGCCTCTTCCTCGTCGTCTTCTTCCTCCTCGACCTCTTCGGGCTTGTTGAAATCGTCCGGCGACAGCGAATCGCCGTAGATCTGCTGCTTCATGCGCTGCTCGCGGCGTTCGGCGGCTTTCTGCTTGGGATCGGGGCGGCGCTCGGCCGGCTTGATCTCCTCGTTCTCGCCGGACTTGGAAGCCGGCATCTGCGCCTTGGCATCGGGCCCGGCGTAGGTGGCCTCCAGATCGATGATGTCGCGCAACAGAACCTTGCCCTCGTTCAGTTCGTCGCGCCAGATGATGATGGCCTGGAAGGTGAGGGGGCTCTCGCAAAGGCCGTGGATCATCGCCTCGCGGCCGGCCTCGATGCGCTTGGCGATGGCAATTTCGCCCTCGCGCGACAACAGTTCCACCGACCCCATCTCGCGCAGGTACATGCGCACCGGATCGTCGGTGCGGTCGATGGGCTCGGCGGCGCGTTCGACCTTCACCGGGACGGCGGCCTCGGGAGCGGCGGTGTCGTCGGCGACTTCCTCGTTTTCCTCCTCGGTCTCCACCACGTTGATGCCCATCTCGGCGAGCATCGCCATGGTGTCCTCGATCTGCTCGGAAGACACTTCCGCCGACGGGAGCACCTCGTTCAGTTCGTCATAGGTGACATAGCCGCGCGCCTTGGCCTGCTTGATCAGCTTCTTGACGGCGGCATCGGACATGTCCAGCAGCGGCCCATCGGATGTTTCCGACGTGGCCTCTGGGGCATCTTTTTCCTCAGCCTCGTTCGGTGTCGGCTGATCGTCGTCCTGGTGATCACGCGTTTGCGCTCTTGCCATCTTGGAATCCGGTCCTTAAACGTCGATTGACGGCCAGCCGGCCGATGAACGGGCGGACGGACCGGTCGAACTATACCCAATGGCGGCCCTGCCGCCGTTTCTACGCGCTGCCCGTTAACCGGGCGTAAATCATAAACCACCCGCGACGGCCATCGCGCAACCCATGTTCAGGCCAATGCCCCCGACGGGCGCCCGGAGGCCTCGCCGAAACCCTCGATCTGTGCTTCTTCCCCGATGCGCGAGCGCAGTTCCTCGCGGATGTGGTTGAGATGCGACAGACTTTCTTCCGTCGGATCCTCCGCGAAGGCGCGTTCGGCGCTTGCCATTTCCCTTTCCAGCGTCACCAGCTTGCGGTGCAAGGCCAGCATCTGCCGCAAGCCGGTGTGGGCATCTGCGAGTGCCGCATCCGCTCCGGCAAACCAGCAATCAAGGCGTTCTGCCCCTTGTGCAACCGAATCAAGCTCGCGCGCAAGTCCGCGTTCCCTGAGGTGGGTTGCGACGGCCTCACTGTCAAGGTCCGGATGGAGGGCGGCGACATCTAGAATCCCGGCCTTGAGGCTGTCAAGGGCAGCGGTCGCAAAGGCCATCTCGGCCAGCGGCTCGGCCACATCGTGCAGCAGTTCGGGGTGGTTGAGGACGCAGAGCAGCATGGTGCGCTCGCGCCGGGCAAGGGCGCGGGCGGCGTAATCGCCGCGCGACAGGGCCAAAAGCTCGCGCGACGGCGGCAGGCGGTCGTCCCACGGCTTTTGCCATGGCGCATTGCGGCGAGCATAGGGCGCTGAACGGCGTGGCGGGCCTGGCGGGCGGGGACGGCCGGGATTGCGACCGCCGCGGCCCGCCGACCACAGGGCTGCCAGGCGGCCGGCGATCTCGCCGCGATAGTGCTCCCTCACCTTGCGCTCGTTGATGCGGGCGATGCGGGTGTCGAGGTCGGCTTCGAAGCTGGCCCGGCGTTCAGGGGTTGCCCGGTCGTTCACTTCGAGCGCCTCGCGCCACAGCACATCGACCAGGGGGAGGGCGGCGTTGATGACTTCGCCGACCGCGCCGGCGCCGCCCTCGTTGAGCAGGTCATCGGGGTCCTTGCCCTCGGGCATCAGGGCAAAGCGCAGGCTGGCGCCCGGCTCGAGAAAGGGAAGCGCCAGATCGAGTGTCCGGCCGGCCGCCTTGAGGCCGGCGGCATCGCCGTCGAAGCACAGGATCGGCTCGGGCGCGATGCGCCACAACAGCCGCAACTGCTCTTCGGTCAACGCCGTGCCGAGCGGGGCGACGGTGTTTTCGAAGCCCGCCCGGGTCATGGCGATGACGTCCATGTAGCCTTCCACCGCGATGATCTGCGCCGCCTCGTGAGCGCTCTTGCGGGCGCGGTCGAGATTGTAGAGGACGGCCCCTTTGTGAAACAGTGGGGTTTCGGGGGAATTGAGGTATTTCGCCGGTTGATCGCTCGACAGCGCCCGGCCGCCGAAGGCGATCACCCGGCCGCGCGGATCGCGGATGGGGAACATGATGCGGCTGCGAAAGCGGTCATAGGGCACGGCGATGTCCTCGCCGGCAATGACGAGGCCGGCCTCGGCCATCATCTCCGGGCTGACGCCGGCATCGGCCAGATGCGTTTTCAGGCCGTGGCGGTTGTCGGGAGCGAAGCCGAGGCGGAATTCTTCCAGCACCGCACCCTTCAGGCCGCGTCCTTCGAGATAGGCGCGGGCGGTGGCGCCAACGCCTTCCCGCAACTCATCTTCGAAATATTTCGCCGCCAGTTCCATGACGTCATAAAGGCTGGTGCGGCGCTTCTCGCGGGCTTCGTCTTCAGGCGTGGACTGCGGGATGGCGAGGCCGGCATCGGCGGCGAGGCGCTCCACGGCTTCGGGAAACGTCAAACCTTCCTTTTCGACCAGGAAGGTGAAGTGGTCGCCGGAGGCCTTGCAGCCGAAGCAGTGATAGCGCCCTTTTCGGTCATCGGCGTGGAAGGAGGGCGATTTTTCGGTGTGGAAGGGGCAACAGGCCCAATAGTCGCCGCGCCCGGGCGCCGACTTGCGGCGGTCCCATTGCACATGCCGGGCGACCAGCGACGAGAGGGGTACCCTCGCGCGGATCTCGTCCAGGAATGACGGCGGGAAACGCATGGCAGCTTCCGTATTGGCGGGGCCCCCGGCCAGTCAAGCAGTCTGGCCAGCCGGCGTGAAGAGCAAGAATCGGTATGCTAGCACATGATCCACATCTATTGCGGCCCAGCCAGGCAATGACACTGGTGAACGCCGTGGACAGGCGGGGTTCGAGGCCATGGATTATATGCACGTTAAACGTGTTACTTAGGGTAATATTATCGCATAGGCTGTATGACAGCCAGCATGGATGAGCGGACCCAGGCCCTGGTGCCTTTGCAGAACAACAGCGCCGGCGATGAAGCCGAGGCTGCGGATTGCCCTTGCCTGTTGGCGCGCGCCCTGGACGCCAACTCTCGCGAAATTGTCAAGCTTGTTGTCATTCTCATCTCGTCCATATTGGTGATCGAGAGTGGCATCATGTTCGTTCTGCCCTTTCTCGGCGTGGAGCACGGCCTCGGGGAACAGATCATCGATACTCTGTTGTTGACATCTGCGATGTTTCCCATCCTGTATTTTTCCGTCGTGCGCCGGCTTGCCGCCAAGAACGAGGTGCTGACGCGGCGCGAGCAGCAGCTTTGCCAAATACGCCAGGAGCTGGAAGAACGCGTGGTGCAGCGCACGGTCGAGTTGAAACAGTCTATGCAGCGTTTGCAAGCCCACCAGAACGAGATCTTCGTGCTCGGCGAGATGACCCGTCTGCTGCAGGCCGCGCGCTCACTGGACGAGGCGGGAGCCATCGCCAGGCTGCAACTCGGCGAGATGCTGCCGGGGTTGGCGGGATCGCTCTACCTGCTCAATGCCTCGCGCAACCTGCTCGAACGGCAGGTATCGTGGGGCGAGCCGACCTCGGATGTCGAAATGACGGACCCGGCGGGGTGCTGGGCGCTGAGGCGTGGCAAGCCGCACGTGGTGGAAAAGGGCACTGGCATCGTCTGCGACCACCTGCGCGATTGCACCGCCAGATGGCATGTCTGCATACCCTTGATGGCCGGTGGCGACGCGGTGGGCGTGCTGTGCCTGGAAACCCGCGCCGGCACCGAAGATACCGACGCCGCGTTTGCCTTTGACGCCCCGGAGCGACTGCAGTTCTACGGGATCGTGGCGGAAAGCCTGTCGATGGCGCTTTCCAACGTGAAGCTGTACGAGAAGTTGCAGCATCAAGCGCTGCGCGATCCGCTGACGGGGCTCTACAACCGACGCTACATGCTCGAAGCTCTCGAACGCGAATTGCTGCTGGCGGGCCGCAATAACCTGCCGCTCAGCGTCATCATGCTGGATATCGACCACTTCAAGACCTTCAATGATACCTTCGGCCACGATGCCGGCGATACGGTGATCGCGGCGGTGAGCGATGCGCTGTGCCGGTCGGTCAGGCAGAGCGATTTCGTGTGCCGCTATGGTGGCGAGGAGTTCCTCGTGGTGCTGCCGCATGCCAAGGCCGACAAAGCCGCTGGAATCGCGGAAAAGCTGCGGCGTGAAGTCGAGGGATTGCCACTGCACCACCAGGGCCAGCCGCTTGGCCGGATCACCATCTCGGCGGGTATCGCGGCCTTTCCCGAAATCGATGGCGATTACCAAAATCTCATCGAGGCCGCCGACAGGGCCCTCTACCAGTCGAAGCGCAATGGGCGCAACTGCGTTTCGATGGCGTCGGTGGCGGCGGAAAATCGCGCCCCGGCCGCGGTGGCAATCTCTGCCTGAATGCCCAAGGGTGGCGCCGCCACCCAACATGAACACATGCTAATGAAACCGAAAGGGCCCTGTAACGTCAACTCACCAATTGTAATGGCCATGGCGCGGATGCGCCGAGCGAGAAACTATGGAGAGACGAGCAATGTTCAGGAAATCCACGCGTCATGACCAGCAGGCGGGCACTTCGCTTCGCCGCCGGCTGACATTATTTACCTCCGCTGCGGCATTGGGTGCCGCGGTGGCCATCGGCGGCGCCTATGCGATTGCCCAGCAGTCGACCACCACGGTTCCGGCCCAGGGCGTGCAGCAAGCAGCCGTCGTAAACCCGTCCACGGCCCCGGCTGCCGGTTTTGCCGACCTCGTGGCGCGGGTGAAGCCCGCCGTGATCTCGGTGCGCGTCAAGATCGACGAGAACCCGCAGAATACCAGCATGAGCGGGGAGAGCCAGCAGAACCCGTTCCAGCCCGGCACGCCGTTCTGGCAGTTCTTCCACCGCTTCGGCAATGTTCCCGGCATGCAGCAGCACCAGGTGATGATGGGCCAGGGTTCGGGCTTCTTCATCTCCGCCGACGGCTATGCGGTCACCAACAACCATGTGGTCGCCAACGCCACATCGGTGCAGGTGATCACCGACAGCGGCAAGAAATATGATGCCAAGGTGATCGGCACCGATCCCAAGACCGATCTGGCCCTCATCAAGGTCAACGGCTCCAACTTCCCGTTCGTGCGGTTTGCCGACCATGCCCCGCGTGTGGGTGACTGGGTGGTGGCGATCGGCAACCCGTTCGGCCTCGGCGGCACGGTGACCGCCGGCATCGTCTCGGCGGAAGGCCGCGACATCGGCTCCAGCACCTACGACAACTTCATCCAGATCGATGCGCCCATCAACAAGGGTAATTCCGGTGGTCCCGCCTTCGACCTCTCGGGCAACGTGGTGGGCATCAATACCGCCATCTTCTCGCCCTCAGGCGGATCAGTCGGCATCGGCTTCGACATTCCCGCCGACACTGCCAAGGCCGTCATTGGCCAGCTCATGAAAAACGGCCATGTGACCCGTGGCTGGCTGGGGGTGGAGGTGCAGACGATGAGCAAGGACGTGGCCGCCAGCCTCGATCTGAAGTCGCGCCAGGGTGCCCTCGTCGATGAGGCGCAGGCCGCCAGCCCGGCCAGCAATGCCGGCATCAAGGCGGGCGACGTGATCACCGCCGTCAATGGCGCGGCGGTCAAGGATTCCCGCGACCTTGCCCAGAAAATCGGCGCCATGGCCCCCGGCTCGCACGTCAAGCTCGACGTCTTGCGCAACGGCACCTCGAAGCACATGGAGTTGACGCTGGCCGAAATGCCCAACCAGCCGCAGTTCCAGCAGGCCTCGATCAACAGCAACGACCAGATGAGCAAAGGGCCGCGTCTCGGTCTGCAGCTTGCCCCGGCCGATCAGGTCAACGGCGCCGGCAACGAAGGCGTCGCGGTGATGGGTGTCGATCCCAACGGACCGGCTGCTGCATCGGGACTGCGCACCGGTGATGTGATCCTCAGCGCCGCCGGCGAAAAGGTCGCCAACACGCATGACGTGAAGATGGCCATCGCGAAGGTGGAAAAGCAGGGGCGCAAGGCCATCCTCTTGCGGGTGAAGTCGGGCGACAGCGTACACTTCGTCGCCGTGCCGCTGAAGAAGGCCTGAGGCGAGGTCCGTATCGAAGCCAACAAAGGCCGGGCCAGCAGCCCGGCCTTTTTCATGTCCGGGGTCTATTTCAGCAGGTCGCGGGTCAACTGGCCGGCCTTGGCCATGTCCATCTGGCCGGCGTGGCTCTGCTTCAGCGCCGCCATGACGCGGCCCATGTCCTTGAGGCCGGCGGCGCCGGTTGCGGCGATGGCCGAGGCGACGGCGGTGCGGATCTCGTCGTCGTTCAACTGGCGCGGCAGATAGGTCTCGATGATGACGATTTCGGCCCGCTCGGCCTCGGCCAGTTCCGGGCGGCCGCCCTGGTCGTAGGTGGCGGCACTTTCCCGGCGCTGCTTGATCATGCGGGTGAGGACGCTCTGCAGGTCGGCCTCGTCGGGAGTGTCGTCCTTGCCGGTGCCGCGAGACTGGATGTCACGATCCTTGATGGCCGCCATGATGAGCCGCAAGGTCGAGACTTGGCGCTTGTCCTGCGCCTTCATGGCCACCTTGAGGTCGGCGTTGATGCGTTCGCGCAAGCCTGTTGCCATGGGCTTGATCTCCCCCCTGCCGTTACCGCCGCGCCAGTGATAGACCCCGCCGCGGCGGCTGGCAACACACCCGGACGCAAGCCGTCACAGGATACCTTCCTCGCTGTCTTCAACCGAGATGCCGAGCCGATCGAGGCCTTCCTCGAGAAAATCGGCCAGCAGGGGGATGCCGGTCAGATAGACCTCGGTGGCGTTGACCCGCTCAGCAAGGGCTGTTGCCTTGGCCTCTTCCAGTTCGTCGGGCTCGTAGGTGCCGCGACCGATCCACATGAGGGCGACCAGGCTTGCCTGCTCGTCGACATTGAGTTCTCTGATAAAGGCCCGCAGTTCGGCGCCGGTGGCATCGCCGCCGCGCGATTCGAGGATCGAATCGGCATCGCTGTCGTCGCCGGACGAGTCCCAGGCCGGCATCTTGGCGTCCAATTCGCGGGCGCGCACGATGATGTGGGCGACTTTCTCGGGGGCAATGTCCAGCATGTCGTATCTCCTACCAAGGGGGATTTCATCACCATTGTTGCCAGCCTTGATCGCTTCGGCAAGCCCGCGCCTTGATCTTGCGCAAGGGCCTCATATCTTGCGTCCTTGACCGCGGCGAGGCGGCTTTGTAGGTTGCGCGCGGCCTCGGCCGGGGCGGCGGAGCGATGATGCGAACCGCCGCGGCCGGGCGCTTCCGGGAGACCTTTCAGCATGGCGCCGACGAAGGCAAAAATCCGCCCCGCCAGGGCCGCGGCCGCGACTGCGGCGGCCAAAACGTCAAAAGCCTGGCCGGTGGCCACGGTGACCGGCCTTCTGGTGCTGGCCGACGGCACGGTGATCGAGGGGCAAGGACTCGGTGCCGAAGGCACCGGCGTCGGCGAAGTGTGCTTCAACACCGCCATGACCGGGTATGAGGAAATCCTCACCGATCCCTCCTATGCCGGCCAGATCATCACCTTCACGTTTCCGCATATCGGCAATGTCGGCACCAACGATGAGGATATCGAGACCTCCAACCTGGCATCGGCTTCAGGGGTGCGCGGGGCGATACTGGCGACCGGCATTACCGAACCTTCCAACTGGCGCGCCGCCAAGCCGTTCGACCAGTGGCTGAAGGCGCGCGGCATCGTCGCCATCGCCGGCATCGACACGCGGGCGCTCACCACCCTGATCCGCGAAAAGGGCATGGCCAACGCGGTCATCGCCCACGATCCTGACGGCCGCTTCGACCTCGATGCCTTGAAGGCCGAGGCGGCGGCGTGGCCGGGCCTCATCGGTATGGACCTTGCCAGGGAGGTCTCCTGCCTGCAGCGCTATCAATGGGACGAGACCTTGTGGGCATGGCCCGAGGGCCATGGCCGGCAATCGGAGCCCAAGCATCACGTGGTGGCGGTCGATTACGGCCTCAAGCGCAACATCCTCAGGTGCTTCGCCAGCCTTGGATGCAAAGTGACGGTGGTGCCGGCGAGCATGGCGGCCGACGATATCCTGGCGCTGGCGCCGGACGGGGTGTTCCTCTCCAATGGTCCCGGCGATCCGGCGGCGACGGGTGAATACGCCGTTCCCGAGATCCGCAAGCTGATCGAGGCGGGCAAGCCCATCTTCGGCATCTGCCTCGGACACCAGATGCTGGCGCTGGCGCTGGGGGCGAAGACCACCAAGATGCACCAGGGCCATCACGGCGCCAACCATCCGGTGAAGGATTTTACCACCGGCAAGGTGGAGATCACCTCCATGAACCACGGTTTCACCGTCGATGCGGCAAGCCTGCCTGAGGCGGTGGAGGAAACCCATGTATCATTGTTCGACGGCTCCAATTGCGGCATCGCGCTGAAGGGCGCGCCGGTGTTTTCGGTGCAGTACCACCCCGAAGCCTCGCCCGGCCCGCAGGACAGCCACTACCTGTTCCAGCGCTTCGTCGATCACATCGAGGCGGACAAGGCACAAGGCTGATTGGCCGGCCACGCGGGAGCCTGCCAAAACCCCTCCCTACCCGTCACCCCGTGGCTTGACCACGGGGTCCATGCCGCCAACGCCGCAACCAGCCGCGACGCCAGCGGAATGGATACCGGGATCAAGTCCCGGTATGACGTTTGAAAGTGTGAACGCTCGAAGGCTAAGCGGCGGCGGCATGACGCGTTCCTGAACCGCCTTCACCCGTTCCTCTAGAGCGCCGGCTTCTTCTTCATCCAGTCGTGGGCGCGCTCGTAGGCGCGGGCACAGCGCAGCACCGTCCAGTCGTCGAACATGCGCCCGACGATGTGCAGGCCGACCGGCAGGCCGGCTGAGGTGAAGCCGCACGGCACGCTGGCCGCGGGTTGCTGGGTGAGGTTGAAGGGGAAGGAAAACGGCGTCCAGTTGACCCACTTTTCTTTCTTATCGCTCACCGGCGCCACCTTGCCGACCTCGAAGGCCGTAATGGGCAGGGTGGGGGTGCAGACAAGGTCGTATTTCTGCATGAACTCGCGCATGTGGATGCCGAGCGCGCCGCGCGCCGCCACGGCGTCGAGATAATCCTCCAGGGTGATGGTCCTGGCCTGTTCGACGACATCGGCCAGGCCGGGATCGAGCAGGGCCAGCTTGGCCGTGGGCAGGCGGCCGAGAAAGCCGCGGGCGCTCGCCCACCACAAGGTGCGGAAGATGGGGGCGGGATCATCGAAACCGGGCGCCACGCGATCGACGCGGGCGCCGGCCTTTTCCAGGCTCTTGACCGCGGCATCGACCAGCGCCTTCACCTCGGGGTCGACATCGGCATAGCCGAGGTCGGGACTGTAGGCGATCCGCAAGCCCTTCACGCCCTTGTCGAGACCTTTCAGGAACGAGCGATCGTTGGGGGGGAGGCTGGTCCAGTCGCGGGCATCGGGCTGCGAAATGACGTCCAGCATCATGGCGGCGTCTTTGACGTTGCGGGTCATCGGCCCCAGATGGGCCACCGTGCCGAACGGCGACAGCGGCCAGGCGGGCACCCGCCCGAACGACGGCTTGATGCCGAAGATGCCGGAAAAACCGGCCGGGATGCGGATCGAGCCGCCCCCGTCGGTGCCGATCGCCAGCGGACCCATGCCGGATGCAACCGCCGCCGCCGCGCCGCCCGACGATCCGCCCGGCGTCTTCGATGTGTCCCACGGGTTGCGGGTGATGCCGGTGAGGGGCCCGTCGGTTACCCCCTTCCAGCCGAATTCCGGCGTGGTGGTCTTGCCGAGGAGGACGGCACCGGCCTCGCGCAGGCGGGCAACGCAGGGCGCATCGTCATCCCATGGCTGGTCGGGATCGGTGGTCTTGGAACCCTTCAGCGTCGGCCAGCCGCGCGTCAGGATGATATCCTTGATGGTGGCGGGCACGCCGTCGATGGGGCTTGCAGGCTTGCCGTTCTTCCAGCGCTTTTCCGATGCCCTTGCGGCCTTCAGGGCCTTTTCCGCATCCACCACGCAAAAGGCGTTGAGCTTGTCGCCTTTCGCCTCGATGCGCTTGAGCACCGCCCTGGTCACCTCCACCGGTGACAGTTTGCGCTTTTCGTAGGCCCGGGCGAGCTTTGCCGCCGAAAGCCAGATCAGATCGCTTGCCATGCCCCAAACCCTCCCGTTGCATCACATCCAGAAGGCCATGCTGCCCGATTGCCCTGTCACAATCCAGTGATGCCTGCTGCTGCCTCAGATGCCGGCCACGGGACGCGCGTGCCGACCTAAAGCGGCTCGACCGCCGGCGCGGTATGGCTCGGCGGGAAGGCGTAGGTGGTAAGAAAGGGGTTGAGAGGGTTCAACCTCTGTTGGCTCGTTCTCTCGGCTATTCATTCTCTACGAGTGGAAGTTGCGAGTCTTGCCAGTCCTTCAAAGTCTGCCCGGTTGCTTTGACTTTCCAAGCAGTACGACCATTGGTGTTGCGATCAAAGATTACCGCTGCTGCCGGACTTGGAGCTGAGAAAGTCACATCTTTCGTAAATACTAGGTGTTTGCCCTGTTAAGGCTCAGTTAGGGAGCCATCTGCGATCAGTTGGTCTCGCAAGGATCTTGCATAGTTCGTTTCGAACCCGCCCTGCGTGAGCGTTTGCGAGCCAGCTAGTGGATTGAGCGGAACAAAGGAGTCCGATTTGGGATTCCCATTTTGTCCGGC
>CAZMSA010000119.1:0-11360 GCA_964568825.1 uncultured Rhizobiaceae bacterium
ATTCCACCCGGCAGGCTTCCATCGCCTCCACGCCGCTCTCCAAGCCGAGTAAATAGAGGTGTCCATGCGTGGAAAACCCCCGAAGGGGGGCAGGTGATACGTTCCACTTGATGATGGTAGCACTTGGGGGCAAGCGTATCCGACGTCGGCTCGGTCTTGGTTACTTAACGTCGTTAACGGACGCAGTGGTGGAGGCGCGTAGAGCATTGGAGTGGATCCGGTTTGGCCATGGCGCCCAGCATTTCAGAGCCTGATGACATGAGGTCCATCATGGGCTGGGCCAAGGCAAACAACGCCTGAAACATCGCGAGCAGGACAAACTGCAGGATTACCAGGCCGGCAACCGAGTGTAGAGTGCCTGCATGCACTACGTAGCGCTCGCGCAACTTCTCATATTGCTCACACTGGCCAATGGTTCTCCCGTTGTCGCAAAGTGGGTATTTCGCAGCAAATGGGCCGCACCTCTCGACGGCGGTGTGAAATTCATCGATGGTCGAGCGCTCTTTGGCTCATCGAAGACAATCCGTGGGCTCTTGGTGTCGATACTGACAACGAGCCTGTCTGCGCCCCTCATCGGGCTGGGTCTGGAGATCGGTTTCGTAGTTGGCTTGACCGCCATGGTCGGAGATCTGTACTCGAGCTTTGTGAAGCGCCGGTTCAATCTAGCCCCGAGCAGCAGAGCGACCGGGCTCGACCAGATACCCGAGTCGCTGTTTCCGCTCCTCGCCTGCCAGCGTGCTCTCTCGCTGACGGCGCTGGACATTCTCATTTGCGCTGCAATCTTCTTTATCGGTGAACTGATCCTTTCTCCTCTGCTCTACAAGATTCGCCTTCGTGACCGTCCCTATTGAGTGTCCGAACTCTCAGGCGCAGTGCAGGTGATGTAGCGTGATTTCCGGCAGACAATTGAGCCGCACCGGCACAATACATGTTCCCGCGCCAACCGAAGTGTAGCCGCACATGTCGTGGTACTTCCACGGGCCCGATCCCATGTGCCTGGGAAGAACCGAGTCCAGAGTGATGGGAATTGATCCTGGCAGACAGATTTGCCCACCGTGGGTGTGACCGCTCAGGAGCAATTGGAAACCGGCATGTGCAGCCTGGCGGTAGATTTCAGGCGTGTGCGAGAGCAGAATTGAAAATCTGTCATCGGGAATGCCCGAAGCCGCCTTTTCGATGTTGTCCACCCGAAAAAAATGAGCGTCGTCGATGCCGGCCAGGTAAATTTTCTGGCTCTTTCGGGAAATCGCCTCGCTCTCGTTGAGCAGCATCCGGATATGCATTTGTTCAAGGCCCGGCACCATGCGAATCGTGTCATGATTACCCAACACGCCGTAAACCGATGGCCCCAGATGAGACCGCAATCGGTCCAGCCACTCGAGCGCGGGGTTGAATGGACCGAATGTCGCTCCGCGATAATCGCCGGTGAGCACACAAACATCATACTCCAGGCCCGTAAGGAGTACCTCCAATCTTTGCATTGCTCCGTGGTTCATATCCGCATGGAGATCGCTGAGGTGAAGCAGGGTGAAGCCATCGAAGGCAGGTGGCAGTGCTGCGAAGCGAAGATGATTGTGTCTGATCTGGATGCGTTCGGCATTTCGCTTGCCGCGCCAGTAGAGGCCCGTAAGTTTCAGAACCGTCCGAATAAGCGAATGAACCGAATACCAGTTCTCGATATGGAAAAAATTGATCCCCTGGCCGAATATTTGTGCCTCGTGATCCGCCTCGATCCCAAGACGCTGACGTGAATGCAGGCGTCCAAGGCGCTGCTCCAGCTTGCTCAAGGTTTCATCATTCATGAAAGCCGTCACGAGTTTCAGGCGTGGCTGCGCAACGCCGATGTTGACCATGGATCGCCAGATTGGACGGCGTCAAGTTCCCGATCGTCATCAAGGTGCCCAATCACACCTTTGCCCTGCCGCTGCGTGCTGCTTTGCCTGCAATGAGTGTCAACGCCGGAGCAAATTTTCACCACTTGGCCGGAGCAAAGATACACCAGTTTGGCGTTGCGGAAGGTTGTCCGTCGCCAAAACAATCGTTACGTCTGACCCTGCATTCGAATGGGGGGCTCCGGCTCATGCTTGATTGATGTTATGCTGCTGAGAGCTGATGGCACAAGCAGCGGTTCTGGATAGTGAGTGACTTGCACGCAGGGGGCGGACCGGCAGATGCCGACCGCCCCTGTTGTCGCGGCGGAAGAGCCTCAGGCCTCGTTCACGTCGATTGCCAGTTCACTGGCATTGCCTTCTTCCACCTCCAGATCAACATCGGCGGCTGTCTCGTCACCATCGCGGCTCAGGGTCATGTAGGTGATGAGGGCGGCGATGCTGGCGAGGAAGATGAAGCTGGTGATCACTGTGCCAAAACCCAGGCCGCCATTGCCGGCCGGTTGTGACAGCAGGTCGCCGGACGAGGCGCCCATGGGCCGGGTCAGGATATAGGCCAGCCAGAAGGCGGCAATGCCATTCATCTTGAGGACATAATAGGCAAAGGCAACGACTGCGATGATGGCGCCGTAGATCAGGCCGGCCTGCAGGTAACCCAGTCCCAGGCCCTCGGCGGCCAGATCGCCGGCCGCAGTTCCCAGCGCGAAGGTGAACAGGATCGCCAGCCAGTAGAAAATCTCACGCCGCGTCGTGTAGATGGTGTGGATCGACAGCGTCTTCTCAAAAGCCAACCAGATGGCGAATGTAGCCATTAGCGCCACACCGAACAGGATGCTCGATGCTTCCAGGGTCATGCCGAGATTGTCCACCAGATTGTCGGTGATGAGGGTGCCGACGACACTCACCAGCACCACGCTTACCCAGTAAATCCATGGCGTGTATTGCTTCTGGGCGAATTGCCACCCCAGAGCGGCGAGAAGGAAGCCTGACATGATCAGCGAGGTTGTGGGCAAGCCCAGGCCGAAATAGCTGTTGAGGAAGTCGGCGGCGGTTTCACCCACGGTGACCGCCATGAGTTTGATCAGCCAGAAATCGACTGTGACCTTGGGCACCCGGTTGTGGATGAGGGTGGTATTTTTTAAAGCAAGCGACGTCACAGATGCACTCCTTATTCGAATAGAACCGTCGCCACGTGCCTAGGCGGCAATCTTCACGATCGCCATTCCGCCAACATACGAATTTGTAAGTGGCATCAGGGCGTAGAAAACCCCAATTGCTCAATTCATAGCCGTGGAAATATTAGTGAAACCGGACGTTCTCCTATGAACGTTTAGGAGACAACCATGTCGCGCGCATTTATCAGGAGGGTAACATATGCAGTCACATCGCAACCGCCACCACCTCGTTGCAGGCGCTCTCGCGCTTGCCATGGTTGCGACTGTCTTGCCGGCGCTACCGTCTTTGGTGTCTGGCGCACATGCCGCCGAGAAGCCTGTTGCACCTGAGAAGAACCCGCCTGGTGACATTCCCGACACGCAGGTTTTCATCGACTATGCCGGTCCCTCCGGCATTCATCTGAAGGTGCCTGAAGGCTGGGCTCGCAGTGATCGTTCCGACGGTGCAAGCTTCGTCGACAAGTACGACGGGGTGGTCATCACGTTGACGGATGCAACCCAAGCGCCGGACCTTGCAAGCGTCAATGACCAGTACGTCGTGAAACTCAAGGCCAACGGCCGGGCGGTCAAGATTACCGGGGTGAAGGCAGTGAAGCTGCCTGCCGGCACGGCCATTCGCATCACCTACAGTTCAAATTCCGAACCCAACGCAGTGACCAACAAGCAGATACGCCAGGAGAACCAGCGCTATCTTTATTTCAAGGACGGCAAGCTCGCCACCCTCGACCTCTATGCCCCGTTCGGCGCCGACAACGTCGATCAATGGCAGCTCATGTCGCGATCGTTTCGGTGGAAATGACATGCTGGAAGCCCACGAGCTCTACCGCTTCTTCCATATCGGTGACGACGAGACGGCCGCCTTGCGCGGCGTCAGCCTGAGGCTTGGCGAAGGCGAGGTCGTGGCGATCATGGGACCTTCAGGCAGCGGCAAGACCACCTTGCTCTCCTGCCTCACAGGTCTTGATGAACCCGACGGCGGCCATGTGATGGTCAACGGCGAACGGATCACGCATCGTGCGGAGAATGCCCGCGCCCGCATCAGGGCGCGCGATTTCGGAATTTGCCTGCAGTCCGGCAACCTGTTCGGCCATCTGACGGTGCGCGAAAACATTGAACTGCAGAAAGCGCTGGCGCGATCCGATCCCGGAAACATCGAGACATTGCTCGAGAATGTCGGTCTCCAGCATCGCGCCGATGCATTGCCGGCGGAACTGTCGGGTGGGGAAACCGCCCGGGCGGGCCTGGCGGTCGCGCTTGCAACCGATCCGCCCATTCTCATTGCGGATGAACCAACCGCGGAGGTCGATGCCGAAACCGAGAACAAGATTCTGGAACTGTTCGCCGAACGCCGCGGCCAGGGCAAGGCAACGCTGGTTGCGACCCACAGCCAGGCGCTGGCAATGCACGCCGACCGCATAGTGCGGCTGCACGATGGAAAAGTATCCGATGCCTGAGCCACTGGTTGTTTTCGAGGAGGTATCGCGCGATTTTCCAACGGGAAGCGGCGGCATGTTCACCGCGCTCAGCCGGGCAAGCGGGGCCATTGAAACAGCGGATCGGATATCGCTTGTCGGTCCATCGGGCAGCGGCAAGTCCACGCTTCTCAACATACTCGGCGGGCTCGATCTGCCGACCAGTGGCAAAGTGTCCTGGCCCGCGCTTGGCGCGCGTGATCAATTGCGTCCGGGCAAGGTCGCCTACGTGTTTCAGGCCTCAAGCCTGTTTCCGGCACTGAACGGCTTTGACAATGTCTGCCTCCCCGCCATGCTCGCTGGCGAGGAAACCGGATTGCAAGGCCGCGCCAAGGAACTGATGGACGCGCTCGGCATCGCCGACATTGCCGAAAAGTTTCCCGATGAAATCTCCGGTGGCCAGGCGCAGCGCATCGCCATCGCCCGCGCGCTGCTGCTCTCACCCAAACTGCTGCTTGCCGATGAACCCACCGGTCAGCTCGACAGTGAAACCGCGCAACACGTGCTCGATGTCATGCTCGACACTGTGGAAGAGGCCAAAGCCGCACTCGTCATCGCGACGCACGATCCGATCGTCGCAGCGCGCCTGAAGGAAAGCTGGATCATCGAGCACGGCCATCTCCACGAACCTCGCAGAAAGACCGCAGCATGATCTATGTCTGGATTCGCGGCCTCATTGCCCGCTCACCTCTTCGCATCACGGGAGCGACGACGGGCATTGCGCTGGCTTTTGCCCTTCTGGCCTCGCTTGGCCTGTTTCTGGCATCAAGTTCGCTATCGATGACGTCGCGAGCGGTTTCCGGCGTGCCGATCGACTGGCAAGTGGAAATGGTGCCCACCGCCGATGCCCGGACGGTCAAGGAAGCCATCAGAAAATCGGCGCTGATTTCGGCGCTGCATCAGGTTGATTACGCCGCTATCGATGGCTTTGTCGCGCAAACCGGCGGCACCACCCAGACTACCGGGCCCGGCAAGGTCATCGCATTTGACGCCGGCTATGCGGCCGCATTTCCCCAAGAACTGCGGCTGCTGGCGGGCACTCTGGATGGTCCGTTGGTTGCCCAGCAAACGGCTGCCAACCTGCATGTGTCGCCAGGCGATACGGTTACCATCAGACGTCCGGGTCTCGATGCGGTCAATGTCGTGGTTGCCGGCGTGGTCGATCTGCCGGATGCTGATTCCCTGTTTCAGGCCGTCGGCCTGCCGCGACAGGCGGCCCCGCAAGCGCCGCCCGACAATGTTCTCATCCTCCCCGCCAGCGACTGGGCCAGATTATTCTCGCCCCAGGAAAAAGTGCGGCCGGATTCCATCCGCCACCAGTTCCACGTTCGCCTCGAGCGCAAGCAGTTGCCCGCCGATCCCACCCAGGCCTACCAATTCGTCACCGGCGCCGTTCACAACCTGGAAGCGCGCGTGGCTGGCCAGGCGCTGGTCGGCGACAACCTCGGCGCCCGCCTCGATGCCGTTCGCGGCGATGCGCTTTATGCTCGGGTGCTGTTCTTGTTCCTCGGCATTCCCGGCATAGCGCTGGCGGCGATCATGACGATGACGGTGACCTCGACCAACGCTGACCGGCGGCGTCGCGAACGCGCACTGCTGCGGGTACGCGGCGCCAGCCTCGGCCAGGTCGTGCGCGCCGCGGGTGCGGAAGCGGTACTCTGCGCCATTGCCGGCATCGCCCTGGGGCTTGGCGTCACGGCGGCCTTTGCCATGGCACGAGGCGCAGGCACGTTCGCGCCCGACTGGCTTACCCTTGCCCTGTCCTGTGGGCTCGCCCTCGTGCTGGCCTTTGCGGCCATCCTGTTGCCCGCCATCCGCGAAACCCGCGAACTGACCGTTATGGCGGCGCGCGGCTTCGTGCCAAAGACACGGCCGCCGCTTTGGGAACGGACCTATGCCGATCTCGCACTGCTCGTGTTATCCGGCCTGTTCTTCTGGCAGGTGGCATCGACCGGCTACCAGATCGTCCTGGCGCCCGAGGGGGTGGCGGCAACAGCCGTCGACTACAAGGCCTTCATTTCTCCCGCCCTCTTCTGGATTGGCTCGATGCTGCTGGCGTTTCGCGTGGCGCGCCTCATCGTCGATCGCGGCCGCAAGGCGATCGGCAAGGCCGTCAGGCCCTTTTCCGGTTCGCTGGCTCCGGCCATCGCAGCATCGCTGGCGCATCAGTCACGGCGTCTGGCCTTCGGCGTCGCGATGCTGTCGCTTGCCGTCTCCTTCGCGGTGTCGACGTCGATCTTCAACACCACCTACAACGCCCAGGCCCGCGTTGATGCCGAACTGACGAACGGGGCCGATGTCACTGTCTTCGGGACCACCAATACCCCGGCCGGCGATCATCTGAAGGCACTGGCAAAGTTGCCCGGTGTTGTAGCGGCCGTGCCGATGCAGCATCGCTTCGCCTATGTCGGCGCCGATCTGCAGGATCTTTTTGGGATCGATCCGACGACAATAGGTGAGGCCACGCATCTGTCGGATGCCTATTTCTCCGGCGCCACGGCCGCCCAGGCGCTCAAGGCCCTGCACACTACGCCCGACGGCGTATTGGTTTCGCAGGAAACGGTCAGTGACTTCCAGCTCACCCAGGGCGATACCATCAACCTGCGCCTCATGAACGCTGCCGACCATCAATATCACCGGGTGCCCTTTCATTTCGTTGGCGTGGCGCGCGAGTTTCCGACCGCGCCGAAGGATTCCTTCCTCGTTGCCAATTCGACCTACATTGCGAAGATAACCGGCAACAGTGCGCAGGAGTACGTCCTAATGAAATCAAGCGGCGACCCGGCCGTGGTTGCCAGATCGGCCGGCAAGTTGCTTGCCGGCACGCCCGCGCTCAAGGTCAAGGACATCGGTGAAGCCACTCGCATCATCGGATCGAACCTGGCAGCCGTCGATCTGCACGGCTTGACGCGGATCGAACTGACCTTTGCAGCAATCATGGCGGCGGCAGCCTCTGGTCTGCTTCTCCTGCTTGGATTGTTCGAGCGCCGCCGGGCCTTCGCGGTGCTCAATGTCATCGGCACGCGCCCCGGCCAACTGGCGGCGTTCATCTGGAGCGAGGGCCTGCTTGTTCTGGCTGGTGGGCTCTTCTTCGGTGCGGGCGCCGGCCTGGCGACGGCATGGATGTTGGTCAAGCTGTTGACCGGCGTGTTCGATCCACCGCCGGAAAGCCTGGTGTGGCCCGTCGGCTATCTCGCCATCATCATCGCCTTTGTGGTGGCATCGAGCGCTATTGCACTGGCCATCACCAGCCGCACTGCCGCCGGGCCGTCGGCAGGTCTCCTGCGCGATACGTGATCGGTGACTTTTTTGGTGTTCGGCTACCCTCGTTATATTGACCTACTGCGCGTCAGTTTGAACAGGTGACCCGAGAAAGGATCCTCGCGCAGGACGCCCTCGACCAGCATGGCCAGGCCATCCATCCCCTTGCGCATGTCGGTGACGCCGGCGGCAATATGCACCTTCACACCGGAGGGAAGCATCATCATGACGCCGCTCCTTCCAGAACCTCGATCATCTCGCGGATCGCATCGGGTTCCATGTCGCGGGCAAAACGCACACGCCGCCCGCCAACCAGTTCCACTTCGATTCCGTTCGACGCTCTTTCGACTATCACAGGCCCGGAGTGCGGGCTTGCAGGCACCGCCGCCGCATCGGGTTGCTCCGGGCCGTCGCTCACCGTCACCGGCAGGAAGACCGGCTCGGGCGGTGGCGGGGCGAATTCGCGCTTCCATCGGAATGGCAGACGCGTGTCGATCCCGTATTTCCTGGCCACGCCGACACCGACGCATCCGGCTCGATGGCCTCAGCCATGATCCGCTTCTTGTCCGTAGCCCGGAAATTCCGCCGCCCGTCCGGCATGGCAACCGCCGAGGGAACATAGCCCGTCGACGTGGCGCCGGTTTCCCTGTCAGCCATATGGCCAGAGCCGCATTCGCGGCGATAAGGCAGCCGGCGGACAGGTGCCGGAGTTTCGTATCTGAACTTCGCCCGCCAGTTGCCGAACCGCTTCAGCGGCAGGCCATGCGCCTCCCAATATTCCCTTTGATTCAAGTCGCTTGCGGCCCAGCCTTGCAGATGCGAACGCCAGAATGCCTCCAGCTCCGCACGCTTCGTCTCCTTCATTCGCGGCACGATCGTCCCTCCTGTTCCACAGACTTCGCCGTGAAGGACAAGATCGCAACCGC
This sequence comes from uncultured Rhizobiaceae bacterium, assembly GCA_964568825.1. Taxonomy (GTDB): domain Bacteria; phylum Pseudomonadota; class Alphaproteobacteria; order Rhizobiales; family Aestuariivirgaceae; genus CAVVDT01. The sequence goes on from CAZMSA010000119.1 coordinate 8,724, forward strand.
CAGGCCGAAAACAACTGTGCAATCAACGGACGCGTAGTAAGCGTCGTGTCCTTGCACGTTGTCAGTTGACGGCGGCGGTGGGGCGCCAGTTCCAGGGCAGGAGGTCGTCGAGACGGCTCATGGAATGGCCATCGAGCATGCGTTGCAGGACGTCCTTGAGGTACCCGAACTACACCAACGGTGTCTGCGACGTGGTTTGCCGTGGCGCGGACTGTAATATTTCTCCACATGCGGCAAACCGGCCAAATGACGCTCTATGCAGCCGAGTGGGCGGCTGGCGGCCGCAACCGCTGAGTGCAATAGACCCTGAGAGCCCCCCCGTGTCGGCACGCCGTAACTCACTTGACGCTACCTTGATCGTCATTTGACCAAGGGAGCCCGCCATGAAATTCACCACCGAACAGTTTGCTGATCGTGCCTTCCGCCAACGCCTTCACCCTCGGGTAACGGCATATTTCTGTTGTCTGTCCGTGGGGCGCAGGCTGGGTTACTACCGGCCAGATTCAGGTCAATCATTCTGGGTCGCCTCATTGCGTGTGCGCGGCGATTTCTACAGGCGGCAGAGGCTGGGTCGAGCCGATGATGCCCAGTCAGCAGATGGTTCCAATGTTCTGGACTTCGAGCAAGCCGTGTCCCGCGCGAAAGACTGGTTTGCATTGCCGGAGTTTTTCCACGAGGCCACCGATACCAAGCCGGTTGGCGAATGTTGCGAGCTTAATGTCTGCCCGGTCGGCGATGTTTACACGGTGTACCACGCCATCCGAGACTTCCTGGCCTGGAAGCGCTCCTTCGGAACAAAGGGGAGCTTTGTCGCCTGTGTCGCGATGGCAAATCGGTATGCATTGCCCCTCATCGGAACCAGGGGGTCGATGAACTCACGCCTGACCACTTGCGCGGCCTTCTGACCTATATCGAATCGACGCCGCCGAAAGTGGGCGGCAAGGATTGCAACGCTCCTGTCGATCCAGAGTTGCTCGACCGTGAAGTGCGGCGGAAGCGGCGCGTTACGGCCAACAATACCTTCTCGATGGTTCGCTCAGCACTCAACATGGCCTGGGCGGAAGGCAAGGCCAAGAATGATGATGCATGGCGTAGGGTCAAGAGGTTCCGGGCCGTGGATCGGGCCAGACCCGACTACCTGACCCTCGATGAGTGCAAACGTGTTTTGAAAGTATCGTCGCCTGAGCTGCGGCGCATTGTGCTTGCCGCGCTCTATACGGGCGGGCGGATAACAGAGCTTATGGAATTGCGGGCCAAGGACCTTAATCGCCAGCGAATGGCAATCTATATCCGTCCCCTGAAGGTTTACCGGGCACGGCACGTCGCGTTGCCAGTGGAAGGGTATGCCTTCTTCGAGGAACTTGCGGCTGGCAAAGGCGCAATGGACCGATTGCTGCAAAGAGACAACGGAACCCGCTGGATAGCAACCAACTATCCCGCGGTATTGATCAAGCGGGCCTACAAGGCAGCCGGCTTGCCGGCAACCTATGTGTTTCACAGCCTGCGACATACGTATGCGACGCTTCTGATGCAGGCTGGTACGCCGGTCGTCGTTGTTGCGCGACAGTTGGGTCACGCCAACATTCTTTCGGTGGTCCGCACCTATGCCCACTGCGTCGATGATTTCTTCGACGAGGAACTGCGCAAGCGGTTCAAGCCCGGCCTCCGAGGAAATTTCGACATTGCGCTAAAGGCGGCCATGGCGGTTTCCGCCAACTGACCGATCCCGGTAATCAGAAGCCCTTCAACACCGCAAATTCATCGACCGGTGCGCGGTCCGTTCGCAGCCGGTTGATGGGTGCCGACTCATCCATGAAACCAAGCGCCACACCGCAGAACAACATCAATTCATCCGGCGGATTGAGGTGATTGGCAACTGTGACGAACCACTGCCCCCAGGCTTCCTGCGCACAGGTGTGCAGACCATGATGCCGCGCCATCAGCATGAGGCTCTGCAAGAACATCCCGCAGTCCGCCCATTGCGGTGGTCCCATGGTGCGGTCGAGATAAACGAAAAGGCCAACCGGTGCGCCGAAAAATTCAAAGTTGCAGTGGAACTGCCTGAGCCTGGCGTGCCTATCCTCTCGGGCTACGTTGATGGTGGCGTAAAGGTCTTCGCCACATTTGAATCGACGGGACTCATACGGTTCTTTCAGGTCCTTGGGATAGACGCGATATTCCTGTCCATCGCCCCTGGGCACTTCCTGCATGCGCGCTTGAATGTCGTTCAACAAAGCCGAAAGGGGTTCACCCGTCAGGGCATAGATGTGCCAAGGCTGAAGATTGCCCCCTGATGGCGCATAAGCAGCAGCCTCAAGAATTGCGCGAACTGTCGCCTCCGGTACCGCATCGGTGCGAAAGGCTCGACAACTAATGCGCGACCTTAGTGCTTCATCTACATGCATGTCAGTGCGGCCTCATGAGCGTTCTCAGCATAGGGCGCGCAAGCTAGCGGTAGGCGGACAGATTGGCAATCAAGCGGCCTGCCTCACCATGGCAAGGTGCTTTCTTGCATGGCGTCGGCCCTGTAGTGTTTCAACACATGAGCACGGTCGGTGATTTGAGGCTCGCAAACCTCGCGCTTGAAGTCGGCTGCATGAACTGCCAGCAGCATGGCTTCTATAATCCATCGACACT
>CAZMSA010000120.1:0-11277 GCA_964568825.1 uncultured Rhizobiaceae bacterium
ACATCCTGGTGCTGGACGAGCCGGTCTCGGCGCTCGATGTGTCGATCCAGGCGCAAGTGCTCAACCTGCTCGCCGACATCCAGGAAAAGCACGATCTCGCCTATCTGTTCATCAGCCACGATCTTTCGGTGGTGCGCCATATCGCCGATGACATGATGGTGATGTATCTCGGCAAGCCGGTGGAACAGGGCTCGCGCGATGAAATCTTTTCCAATCCGCGCCACCCCTACACGAGGGCGCTGCTGTCGGCCACGCCATCGGTCGATCCGGCCAAGCGGCACGAGCGGGTGGTGCTGAAGGGCGAACTGCCGTCGCCGATCAATCCGCCGCCGGGATGTGCCTTTGAGCCGCGTTGTCCGATTGCCTTTGACAAGTGCCCAAGGCAAACTCCACGCTTGCAGGCCGACGGGGCGACCATGGTCGCCTGCTTCGCGGTCACCGACCCGCATGAAGCCGGGACAAGGAACATCAAGGGAGCAGCATGAACGCATCACCAAGCGAGGGCCTCAGCGCCGGCGAGGCGCTAGTCGGGCTGCTGGAGGCCTATGGCGTCGATACCGTCTTCGGCATCCCCGGCGTCCACAATGTGGAGATGTACCGGGCGCTGCCGCGCTCCAAGATCCGCCACATCCTGCCGCGCCACGAGCAGGGCGCCGGCTTCATGGCCGACGGCTATGCCCGCGCCACCGGCAAACCGGGCGTTGCCTTCACCATCACCGGTCCGGGCCTCACCAACATCATGACGCCGATCGGCCAGGCCTATTCCGACTCGGTGCCGCTCCTGGTGATCTCCAGCTGCCTCGATGTGAAGGACGCAGCGCAAGGGCGCGGCCGGCTGCACGAGATGATCGACCAGAAGGGCGCGGCGGCGACCGTCGCCCAGAGTTCGGCCACCGCCTATACGCCGGCCGACCTGCGCGATCTGGTGGCGGCGGCGTTCGCGCGCTTTCACAGCCAGCGGCCGCGGCCATGCTATATCGAAGTGCCCATCGACGTGCTGAAAATGCCGGCCGGCGAGGGCTGGACGGCACGTCCGCTGCCCGGCCTGCCGCGGGCGAGCGATGAACAGATCGCTGCGGCGACCGGCCTGCTCAAGGCAGCAAGGCGGCCCGCCATCGTCATCGGCGGCGGGGCGCGATCGGCGGGCGATGCCGTTACCCGCATCGCCGAGGCGACGGGTGCTGCGATCTTCACCACCATCGCCGCCAAGGGCGCGGTCCCCCCGAAGCATCCCCTCAGCACCGGCGCGGTGTTGCCGCAACCGGCCGCCAGCAAGTGGGTGCAGGAGGCCGACGTGGTGTTGGTGGCCGGATCGGAAGTGTCGGAGACCGACCTGTGGTACCAGTCGTTCGTCCTCAAGGGAAAGCTCATCCGTATCGACATCGACCCGGCATCGCTCGCCCGCCCGCATGTGGCGCACCTGCCCATCCTCGCCGATGCCACCGCGACGCTTGAAGCCATAGCCGCCGGGCTTGGCGGGGCGACGTCGAAATCAAACACCGAACGCGGCGCTGCGGTGGCGCGGCTGAAGGACGAACTGGAGGCCGGCGATGATGACCTGCATCAGATGCTGCGGCAGGTGCTGCGGGTGATCCGCCAAGCCCTGCCGGGCGATACCATCGTTGCCACCGACATGACCCAGATCGCCTATGCGGCGAATGAGATGTTCGCCGTCGATCACCCCTCGAGCTATCTGCATCCGGTGGGTTTCGGCACGCTGGGCTATGCGCTGCCGGCGGCTATCGGGGCGCGGGCCGGCCAACACTTGCGGCCGGTGGCGGCCATCGCCGGCGATTACGGCTTTCAGTACACCATCAACGAACTGGGGACCGCGGCTGAAATGGGCGAACCGCTGCTGGTGCTCTTGTGGAACAACAATGCGCTGGCGCAGATCCGCGACGACATGGTGATGAAGGGCATCCAGCCCAATGCGGTGTCGCTGAAGAACCCCGATTTCTCGCTGCTCGCCAAGGCTTATGGTATCGGTTACCAGCGTCCGGCGAGCCTTCAGGCTCTGGCCGAAGCCATCACGGCCGGGCTCAAGGCCAAAGCGCCGCTGATCATCGAGATGACGCCCGACATGGCGCGCAAGGACGGGCAGTGACGGCAAGGCCTGAAGCCGCCGTCGTCTTCGATGTGGACGGGCCACTCCTGGATCTCACGCGGGCGGAGGAAGATGCCTTCTTTCAACCCTTCGAGCAGCTTTACGGGCTGACCGGCCTGTCGCGCGACTGGAACAGCTACCGCGTCCGCAACGACGAGGACATCATTACCGAAATCCTCGAAAACCACCTGGGGACAGTGCCGCCCGGCGAAGTGGAAAAGGTGATGGCGCTGTATGGCCGGGTGCTGCAGGACGGTTTTGCCAGCGGCCGGCTGCAAGTCTCGCCGGTCCCCGGCGCCGGTGAACTGCTGACGCGGCTTGCCGGGCTTGACGGCGTGGCGCTGGGCATGGCTACTGCCAATCTGAGGAGGGCGGCCGAGATCCGGCTGGTCGCGGCGGGGCTGTGGGAGCATGTCAAAGACCATCCCGGCGCGGCCGACGGCGGCGGCGCCAAGCGTGAGGTGCTGGCGCGGGTGATCGCCGGGCTCAGGGTTCCTCCAGAACGCATCGTGTTCATCGGTGACAACCTCAATGACCTCGATGCCGGAGGCGCCAACGGTACGCATTTCATCGGTTTCCACTGGAGCGAGGAGCGCCGGCAGCGGCTCAGCGCGCATGGGGCCGAGCATGTGAGCGGCAACCACGAGGAGACCTTCCGGCTGATCGCGCAATTCCTCGGGCTTGCCGACCGGCAGGGCGCGGCTTAGGTTTCATTGCCATGAGCGAGCCCAGCGAAGTCACCCTAACCCGTCACGGCGACGGCACTGCAACCCTGCGCATCGACCGGCCCGAGGTGCGCAATGCCCTCAACGTTGCGACCCGCAAGGCGCTGGCCGGGTTGTGCCGCGAGCTTGCCGAAGACGACAGCGTGCTTGCCGTGGTGCTGACCGGGGGGCCAGAGGTGTTCGTTGCCGGTGCCGATATCCGCGACATGGCCGAGACCGGCACGGTGGAAATGATCCGCCGGCGCGCCGAGCGCTGGTGGCAGGCGGTGGCCGAGGTGCCGCAGCCGATGATCGCCGCCGTCAACGGCTTTGCGCTGGGCGGCGGGCTGGAGCTTGCGATGTGCTGCGACATCATCATCGCCGGCGAGGGCGCAAGGCTCGGCCAACCGGAGGTCAACGTCGGCATCATTCCCGGCGCCGGCGGCACCCAGCGCCTGACCCGCGCCATCGGAAAATTCCAGGCGATGCGGATGGTCCTCACCGGTGAGATGATCGGTGCCGAGGAGGCGTTGCGCATGGGCCTCGTCAGCCGCGTGGTGCCCGATGCCGATGTCTACGGTGAGGCGCTGAAGACAGCACAGCGCATCGCCAAACTGCCGCCGCTGGCGGTGCAGCAGGCCAAGGAAGCGGTGCTGCTGGGGGCGGATGCCTCGTTGCCGGCGGCCCTGGCGCTGGAGCGCAAGGGTTTGCAACTGATGTTCGCCACCGCCGACAAGACCGAGGGCATGCGGGCCTTCCTCGACAAGCGCAAGCCCGAGTTCAAGGGAGAATAGCCATGGACAAGCCCACCCGCGTCATCACCACCCGTGCGGTCGGAAAGGGGGTCAGGGTTCGATTCGGAGGCGAAACGATCGCTGAAACCAGCCGCGCGCTCGAACTTTTCGAGGAAACCCACGATCCTGTCCTTTATGTCCCCAAGGCCGACGTGCGCATGGATCTGCTGGTTGCCAGCGACAGCACGACCCATTGCCCCTTCAAGGGCGATGCCCGCTACTGGTCAATCCGGGCGGGCGGGAGCGAGGCCACCGACGCCGTATGGGCCTACGATACACCGCTCGCCAGCGTGGCGCAGATCGCCGACCATGTGGCCTTCTACGCCGACCGGGTGGATGCTATCGAAGTGGGCCAGAATCACAGACCCATCCAGAAAGAGGAGCCAGTCAGATGAAGCAGCCGAAAATCATTCTGCGGGCAAAGTTCAAGTCGCGTTTGCCCATGGAAAAGATCATGGAGATCGCGCGCGAGAGAGCGCCTGAGTTTCGCGCCCTGCCCGGACTGTGCCAGAAATACTATTTCGAGGACCCGGCCACCGGGGAAGTCGGCGGGCTCTATCTGTGGGATTCCGATGAGGCGCTCGATGCCTATCGCAAGTCGGCCCTGCGGGCCACCATCGCCTCTGCCTATGAGGTGATCGGCGAGCCGCAAATCGAGGTCCTCAATATCCTCATGCCGCTGCGCGAAACCGTCGACGCGTGACGGCGTCGAGGTCGTGGCCCCTGGATCCCCGTGTCAAGCACGGGGATGACACAAGGGTAGGGGCGGAGGATGACATGAGGTGGTCAGGCCGCCTCGACGGCCAGTTCGCGCTTTCTGCGCGCCATGAAGTCCTTCAGCGCTTCATTGACGGCGACGTCCATGGGTGGCGCCTCGTAGTTCTCCAAGAGGCGCTTGGCCAGGATGTGGGCGCGCTCCGTGGCGGTCCTGGCGCCGTCTTCCTCCCAGGCCTTGAAGTTGCGCCAATCGGAAATCATCGGCTGATAAAAGGCGGTCTCGTAGCGGGCCAGCGTATGGGCCTCGCCGAAGAAGTGGCCGCCCGGCACCACGCCCTTGATGGCATCGACCGCGAGGGCATCGTCGCTGAGATCGAGCGGCTCAAGCGAAGCGGCCCAGGCGCGGATCATCTCGGCGTCGACCACGGTCTTTTCCACTGAGGCGGTGAGGCCGCCTTCCAGCCACCCGAGGCCATGATGCACGAGGTTGGCATGGCCCATGATCACCGCGTAGAGCGACATGGCGCTCTCGTAGGTCGACTGGGCATCGACGACGTTGGAGGCGTTCACGTTGGAGGAGCGGTAGGGCAGCTTGAAGTGACGGGCGATTTCACCGCCGGCCAGCGTGGCGCGGACATATTCCGGGGTGCCGAAGGCCGGCGCCCCCGACTTCATGTCGACATTGGAGGTAAAGCCGCCGAACATGACGGGCGCGCCCGCCTTCACCATCTGCGAAAAGGCGATGACGGCCAGCGCCTCGGCCGTCTGCTGCACCAGGGCGCCGGCCACCGTCACCGGGCTCATGGCACCGGCCAGCGTGAACGGGGTGATGGCGACCATCTGGCCGTTCTCGGCAAAGCACATGAGCCCGTCGAGCAGTTCCTCATCGACGCGGCGCGGCGAGTTGACGTTGAAGGAGGTCCCGAGGGAACATTCGCCGCACAGGGTCTCGCGGTCGCGCCCGCGGGCGATTGCCACCATCTCGATGGCGTCTTCGGCGCGGAAGGCGGAGACGGTGCGCACCATGATCGGCCGGTCGGTATAGCGCAGCAGCGCGTAGGCATTGTCGAGATGGCGGCTCACGACGGGCAGGTCGAGCGGCTCGACCACGGAGCCACCCGCCAGATGGATGACACCGAGGGCATGGTTGAGCTTTACGAGGTCGCACAGATCCTTGTAGGAACCGGGGCGGCGGCCGCCTTCGAGATCGGAGATATTGGGCGGGCTGCCGACGGTGTTGAAGTTGATGCGGTTGCCGCCGAGAAAAGTGTCGCGCTCCGGATTGCGGGCATGCAGCGGGATGCGCGCCGGGGCGAGGCCTGCGAAGTGCTTCACCACATCGCGGCCCATGCGCACCATCTGGGTCGCTTCGTCCACATCGGCGCCGTTGGCTTTCAGGATGGAAAGCGCCCGCGCGGAACGGAATTCGAGGCCCGCCTCCTCGATGAGGCGAAAGGCGGCATCGACGATGCGGCCGACCCCTTCAGGGCCCAGCACCTCGACGGGGGGGTGGGGATTGTCGATGGGGGCCATGGGGGCATAGGAAACGGGTCCCGAACGGTCGCGCCGCTCGCTGCGCTGGCGCCGATGAGGCCGGTGCTCGGGTGTCGACATGAAGATTGGTCTTTCTTGATGCAAAGGGTAGCGGTCGACCATAGGCCGGCAGGCGATTTAAGTCAGTGCCAAATACGACGATAGATCAGGATGATTTTGGATCGAATCAATCCAAAATCACAAACCTGATCGATTCCAACAAGACAGAGCATGATGTTATCCAAAAAGGTGGCTTCCACTTTTTGGCATCATGCCCTGGCCGCCGCTGCCCACCCGATGGCGATTGCGGCTTGACAGCACCGCGTAATTGTTCTACTTTCGTTCCACAACAAGTGGAGCCCGCGATGCCCGATACCCTCAGCCTCGATTGCGACTTTGCCGACCGCTTCGTTTATTGGCGCGGGGCATCTGGGCGGCGCTATATCCACACGGTCTACGAGACCGGCGACTGTCCGCCGCTGCCCGGAGCGATCTATGTCTCGGTGGCGCGTGACGGGCGCGGCCACTGCCAGGTGCTGGCGGTGGGACGCTTTCCGGTGCATCTGGCCTTCAACCTGGCGCGTGCGGCCGATGGCGGCGCCGGGATCGGGCTTGCCAACGAGATCCACGTGCACCTCCTGGCCGACGACGAGGACGAGCGCCAGATGATCGTCGATGACCTGCGGCGAGGGCTCGACGTTGCCCCGCAACCGCAACGCGCCGACAATGTGTCGCAGCTTCAGTTGTTCGCCGCCTAGGGTCTGTTGAGAATCACGGTTGTGGTGCTGGTTTGACAGGATTGGCTCAGATTTGCGGGGTTGAGGAGGAAGGACATGCTGGCATATTCGACGACGAAACTGCGTGAAGATGGGCCAATCCTGTCAAATCCCGAAGGGACGTGGCCCATTTTGCCTCTGGACGTCACTTTGAGCGGCTTGAAGGGGTGGGCCCTGCGGCGCCCCTCAAAGCTAGCCAGAAACAAAATGGGCCACGCCAGCGCCGCAACCGTGATACTCAACAGACCCTAGCAAACGCTGCGGGTCGGGCAGCATCGCCACTCCCCGCCGCCGCTCAATTTGCCACAATCGCCGGGCATATGGCCGGCAGCGGCTTGATCGTGATCGCCATTGGCGGGATGATCGTTGCCGACTCGAAGGTGGCGACAGCAGATGAGTGGCAAATATAGCGGTACAGACCAACAGGCCGATATCGAGGCTGTCCTCGGGGTCGGCAGCAAGCGGTCATCGGGGCTGATGCGGCGCCTCAAATGGCCGGCCATTGTCGTGGTGCTGGCGATCGCCGGGGTTGTGGCCTACCAGATGCTCGGGGGCGGCGGCACCTCGGCAAGCCTTCAGTATCGCACCGATGCCGCGGCGCGCGGCAATATCACGGTCATCGTCACGGCAACTGGGACGGTGCAGCCCACCAACAAGGTCGACATCTCCAGCGAACTGTCGGGCATCGTGCGGACGGTGGCCGTCGACTTCAACTCGCACGTCAAGGTCGGCCAGATGCTGGCCGAACTCGATACCGACAAGCTCAAGGCGACGGTCGAAAGCTCGCGCGCCCACCTGAAGGCCGCCCAAGCCAACGTCGCCGTGGCCGAGGCCACCGTGGTGCAGACCAAACAAGACCTGCAACGCAAGCAGACCCTTGTTCAGCAGCGCGTCGCCTCCTCGCAGGACCTCGACACCGCCCGCGCCGCCTACGATCGCGCGGTCGCCGGGCTCGAAAGCGCCAATGCCGATGTCGCGGCGGCCGAGGCCGACCTGCAACTCAACGAGACCAATCTCAAGAAGAGCTGCATCTGCTCGCCCATCGCCGGGGTGGTGCTGATGCGCAATGTCGACCCCGGCCAGGTGGTCGCCTCGTCGCTGCAGGCACCGGTGCTGTTCACCATTGCCGAGGACCTCTCCAAGATGGAAATCCAGGTGGACGTGGACGAAGCCGACGTGGGCAAGGTGCATGAAGGCCAGACCGCCAGCTTCACCGTCGATGCCTATCCGGACCGCCAGTTCGAAGCCCGCATCCGGCAATTGCGTTATGGCTCGCAGGTGGTGCAGGGCGTCGTCACCTATACCGCGGTGCTCACTGCCGACAATCCGGAATTGCTGCTGCGGCCCGGCATGACGGCCACCGCCGAGATCACCGTCGAGCAGGTGAAGGACGTGCTCACCGTTTCCAACGAGGCCTTGCGCTTTTCCCCGCCGCGCGATGACAGCGAGGCCGACAACCGCAGCTTCTTGTCGAAGCTTCTGCCCGGTCGCCCCCGCTTCCGCCGCCCCAGCCGGCCGGTGAATTCCACATCGGCCCCGGCGGTATGGGTGCTGCGTAACGGCACGCCCGTTGAAGTGCACGTCAAGGTGGGGGTGAGCGACGGCAAGCGCACCCAGATCGTCAGTGGTCCTCTGAAGGCCGGTGATGAGGTTATCGTCGATGCCACGGCACGCAGCGGCTGAGGCGGCAACCATGCCGCAATCAGACGATCCCCGCGCCCCGCTGATCGAACTGAGAGACGTCTCCAGGGTCTATGGCAGCGGCGTCGCCGAGGTGCGGGCCCTCGATGGTGTCAACATCGCCATCCAGGCAGGGGCGTTCGTCGGTATCATGGGACCGTCGGGATCGGGCAAGTCGACCGCCATGAACATGATCGGCTGTCTCGATACCCCGTCCAGCGGCCAGTATCTGTTCCACGGCGTCGATGTCGGCGCGCTCACCCGCAACCAGCGCGCCTTGTTGCGCCGCAATTTTCTCGGCTTCGTGTTCCAGGGATTCAACCTTTTGGCGCGTACCTCGGCCATGGAAAACGTCGAGCTGCCGCTGATCTATCGCGGCATGCGCCCGGCCGAGCGGCGGCGGCGGGCGATGGAAGCCCTGCGGCGGGTCGGTCTCGAAGGCCGCGAGGACCATTCGCCGGGAGAACTGTCGGGCGGCCAGCAGCAGCGCGTCGCCATCGCCCGGGCCATTGTTACCCAGCCCATGGTGGTGCTGGCCGATGAACCGACCGGCAACCTCGACACCAGGACCAGCCATGAGATCATGCAGTTGCTGCAACAGCTCAACGAAGAAGAAGGTATCACCGTCGTCATGGTGACCCACGAGGCGGACATGGCGGCGTATGCCCACCGCCTCATCCACTTCATCGACGGCCGCATCGCCCGCGACGGGCCGAGCCGGGACGCGGCATAGGTCCTGATGTTCTTCGAAACCCTCAAACTCGCCATCCAGGCCATCGCGCGCAACACCTTGCGGTCGTTCCTTACAGTGCTCGGTATCGTCATCGGCGTCGGCGCGGTCATCGCCATGGTGACCATCGGCAACGGCACCACCGCCAAGGTCGCCGCCGACATGTCCAAGCTGGGCTCGAACCTGTTGTTCGTGCGTCCCGGCCAGTTCGGCCCCGGCCGCGCCAGTTCCGATGCCAAGCCCTTCAATGCCCGCGACATCGAGGCGCTCAAGAGCCAACTGCACAGCGCCAAGGCGGTAACGCCGGTGGCCCAGAAGGCGGTGACGGTCATCTACGGCACCGAAAACCGCATCACCACGGCAACCGGCACCGACAACGACTTCTTCACCTCCCAGGCCTGGCCGCTGGTCCGCGGCCGCATCTTCCTGCCAAGCGAGATCAGGGGCGGACGTCCCGTCTGCATCGTCGGCCAGACGGTGCGCGCCGCGCTGTTCGGCAATGCCGACGGTATCGGGCAGCGCATGCGGGTGGGCAGCGTCTCGTGCCAGGTGATCGGCGTGCTCGAGGCCAAGGGCCAGAGCGGTTTCGGCACCGATCAGGACGACGTCGTGCTGATGCCGCTGCGTGCCTTCCAGCGGCGCATCGCCGGCAACACCAACATCCAGCGCATCTACGTCTCGGCGCGTGACGGCGCGCAGACCGCCAAGGTGCAATCCGACATCGAATGGCTGCTGCGCGAACGCCGCCATATCGTCGGGGACAAGGAGGACGACTTCACGGTGCGCGACATGCGCCAGATCGCCGAGACCCAGACGGCGGCGACAACGGCACTCACCGGCCTACTCGCGGCGGTGGCCGGCGTCAGCCTGCTGGTGGGCGGCATCGGAATCATGAACATCATGCTGGTCTCGGTCACCGAGCGCACCCGCGAGATCGGCATCCGGCTGGCTATCGGGGCCGAGGAACGCCAGGTGCTCACGCAGTTCCTGGTGGAGGCGGTGGTGCTGTCGCTGTTCGGTGGCATCGCCGGCATCGCCGGCGGCCTCGGGCTCGCGGTGGTGGCATCGAGCGCCATGCATATCCCCTTCACCGTCGATCCGGTCATCGTCCTTGTCGCCTTCGGCTTTTCAGCCGCCGTGGGGGTGGTGTTCGGCTACTTCCCGGCGCGCCGCGCCGCCCGCCTCGACCCGATCGAGGCCCTGCGGCACGAATAGGTTCGGGGTGCTCTCAGGTCGAATGATGCCCGCCATTTGCGCCGCGCACGGATGCCGTGGACGGCATTGCGGCGGGAACAGAAGGTTGCGCTGAGGCAATGCGTGCCCAGACCGGGCGCTCGAACAGGAAGCGGCCGTAGCCGGTATAGCCGACGATGAGGTAGAGGGCGACCGGGCCTGCGGTGGCAGCCACCAGCACGATGAGGCTCAACAGCCCGGTGTGAGTGATGAGCCCGCTATTGAGCGCAACGGCGCGCACCATCGACATCGGCAGGGTGAAGGCCAGATAGACAACCAGCGAATGCTCGCCCAGCCAGCGCAGCCAGTCCATGAACCACAGGCGCGACAACAGCGCGCCGAGGACGCACAGCGCACCCGAACCGGCAATCGCCAGCGCCAGGTGCAGCGGCGCAAAGGCCGCCAGCCCCATGCGCGTTTCCTGCGGCAGAACCGCATGGCCGGGGGAAAAGACGAGCGCCCCGTTGAAGACGGCCCAGGCGACAAGCGCGACGACGGCCAGCACCATACGGCGGCTCATCCAATCGACCAGCGCGAACACCAGGGGAGCGGCGGCATAGCCGGCATAGAAGAAGACGAAATAGCCGCAGAACTGGGTGACTACATAGGAGGCTGAGTGAATGCCGGTCATCTGAAGCGCCGCTGCCAGCGCCAGGACCGGCAGGTGCGACACCCGCCATTGCCACAGGAGCTTCGCCGTGGCGCCGAAGACGGCGAGCATGTAGATGAACCACAAGACGCCATAGGGTTCGACAACGGCCAGGCCGAGGCCTTGCGCCATGGCGGCCGGCGAACGGGCATAGAGGCCTTCCTTCAGGGCGATCATGATGAAGGCCCAAACGCCGTAGAAGTAGAAATAATGCACCACCCGGCGGTCGGCGAAGCGGCGCCACGGGCGGGCGATCACCTGCGACAGGAAGAGCCCGGAAATGAGGAAAAACTCCGGCATGCGAAACGGCGTGGCAAAGCCGATGACGTAATGCAGGAAGCCGGTCTCGCCGGTGTA
>CAZMSA010000121.1:0-11184 GCA_964568825.1 uncultured Rhizobiaceae bacterium
CCATCATGGAGAACCCGCGCTGGATGAAGGGCGAGCTTTCGACCGGCTTCATCGCTGAAGAGTTCCCCGACGGCTTCACCGGGGCAGGCGGCGTCCAGTCCGTGCGCGATACGCTTGCCGCGGTCGCCTGCGCCATCGACCACGTCGCCAATGCGCGAAAGCGCGGCATCTCCGGTCAGATGGGCGGCAAGCCGGTGAAATTCGCCGCCACCCGGGTGGTGAGGCTGGCTGATGAATGGCTCACCTTGACCATCGGCAGCGACGACGGGAAATTCCTCAAACTGTCGCGCGCCGGCGCCCCCGATCACATCATCGAGTCAGGCTGGACCCCTGGTACCCCGGTGTGGCGCGGCATGATCGACGCCAACCCGGTGTCGGTACAGGTGCGCCCGGTGCTCAACGGCTACCGCCTCAGCCATCACGGCGTCGAGATGGAGGCCCACGTCTTTACCGCCCGCGAGGCCGAACTCGCCCGGCTGATGCCGGAAAAGCTGCCGCCCGATACCTCGCGCCACCTGTTGTGCCCGATGCCCGGCCTGGTGCGCTCGATCGCGGTGGAAGCCGGGCAGGCGGTGAAAGCCGGCGATACGCTCGCCGTGGTCGAGGCCATGAAGATGGAAAACGTCCTCAAGGCCGAACGCGACGTCACGGTGAAGACGATCCACGCCAAGCCCGGCGACAGCCTGGCCGTCGATGCGGTGATCATGGACTTCGAGTGAGCGGCAATGCAGCGCGGCTTCAAGGTCAAAGCCCTCGGCGAGATCGCCATCCGCTGCCGCGATCTCGAGGTCATGACGGGCTTTTACCGCTATATCATCGGTCTTGACGTGCTCGAAGGCGCCTACAGCGACAACATCGTGTTCTTTCGCATTGCCGAAGGTTACGGCGGGCATACGGCGGTGCTGGCGCTTTTCCGCGACGATGCCGGAAGCGGCGACCCGCTCGGCGGCGCGCACTCAAGCCTCCACCATCTTGCTCTGACCGTTGGACGTGACGACCATGACCGCGCCGTCGAATGGTACAAGCACAACGGTATTGATCATAAAATTCAGGAGTTTGCGTGGATCGGCTGGCGTGGTCTCTTCACCACCGATCCGGAAGGCAACACGGTCGAACTCGTGGCCTATGACCGCGAGGTCGCCAGGGCGACGCCATGAACCGGACCTTGCGGATAACCATCGCCGGGCGCGTGCAGGGTGTCGGCTTTCGCTACTGGATGCATGACGAAGCCACCGCGCTCGACCTGTCGGGCTGGGTAAGGAACCGTCGCGACGGCAGTGTCGAGGCGGTCATTTCAGGCCCCTCCGACAATATCGACGCCATGTTGGCGCGCTGCCGGCGCGGGCCGGCGGCGGCCCGGGTTGACGATATCGCGGTCACCGACAGCAATGACACGGCACCTTCACCATTCGAGATCAGGGTGACGGTCTAGGGCGCCGCCGCTGCGGGAATCTGCCGCAGATTCAAGGCGCAAGGCATCCATGATCTTGTGTAATCCTTGACCAAGACGAGAACGCGAGAGCGATCAGGGGGTCGGAACGTGCGGGCATTTGTGTTGTTGTGCGTGGGCCTGGCTGGCCTGCTGGGGCTTGCCGGCTGCGAGCAGGCGGCGGTCAATCGGATCCAGGACCTCAGGCCGGGCGTGGCGTTGCCCGCAGCCCAATACATACCGGCAAAGGATGCCATCCTGGTCCTCAACGGCGGCTTCGGCTCGACCCAGCCGATGGACCCGCTGGTCACCCGTTGGCGGCGCAAGAAGACCGGCGAGACGTTCTTCCTCACCCTCACGCCAGCCGCAGCGGACGTGCAGGCGCTGGTGCCGGGAACCTATGAGCTTGTCAGCGCCACCGGCTTCAATCAGGAAGTGATCGGCGCCGAAGGCGATCGTGAAATTCGCCCCGCCGGGGTGAGTACGATCACCCTCAACGCCGGCGATGTCGTCTATGCCGGCCGCCTGCAGGTCACGCCGCAAAAGTCCGCAAAGACGTCGACAGGCATCATAGGGCCGAAGTGGAAGCTCGAAATCGGCAACGACACCAGTATCGCGGTTGCCGGTCTGCAATCCAAATATCCGGCTCAGGCCGGGCGCTTGCGGGTCGATCTGCTGAAACTCACCAAGGGATAGTCGGCCCGAACACGGCCTCGAAGGACGAACGCAGCGCCATGTCGACATCGCTCATCGAGGCGGTGTGGCCAAGGTCGGCGAGGCTGGTGACGCCGTGGCCGGCGATGCCGCAGGGCACGATGCCGGAAAAGTGCTCCAGATCGGGCTCGACGTTGAGGCTGATGCCGTGGAACGACACCCATTTGCGCACCCTGACACCGATGGCGGCGATCTTGTCCTCGACGCCTTCGCCCTTGTCGGGACGCCGCACCCACACGCCCACCCGTTCAGAGCGGCGCTCGCCCCTGACGTTGAAACGCGCAAGCGTGGCGATGATCCAGTCCTCCAGAGCGCAAACGAAACCCCGCACGTCGCCGCCGCGCGCCTTCAGGTCCAGCATCACATAGGCCACCCGCTGGCCGGGCCCGTGATAGGTGAAGCGCCCGCCGCGCCCGGTGCGATGCACCGGAAAGCGCCCGGGCGCCAGCAGTTCGGCCGCATCGGCGCTGGTGCCGGCGGTATAGAGCGGGGGGTGTTCGATGAGCCACACACGTTCGCTCGCGCTGCCGGCGGCGATGGCGGCGACTTCGCGCTCCATGCGCTCAACTGCCGCCAGGTAGTCGACCGGACGATCGGCGATCTCCCAGGCGACCGGGCGCAAAAGGTGCATCGGGGCAACAGAAGTGCGCTGAAGGCTCATGCGAGATGGTTTGACGCCGAAGGGGGCAAGGGTCAAGCGGCTCTGTTATCATCTGTCATCCTCGGGCTTGACCCGAGGAACCAGAGGCACTTGCCAAAGCCCACTATCGTGGCCCCTGGGCCCTCGGGTCGAGCCCGAGGATGACACATTGATCAAAGGCCAGCCAGCGAGGGTCAACCTCTGCCTTCGCCTGTTGCACCCCTCCCCCCAAAGGGGAGGAGAGCAAGGGCAGGCGGCACATGGCGTGACCCTTGATTTGCGGCAGGGGCCTTGTTAAAGACGCCAGCGCCTTTGCGAACGGCGTTGCGGTCGTGGCGGAATGGTAGACGCGCTAGCTTGAGGTGCTAGTAGGGGAAACCCTGTGGAAGTTCGAATCTTCTCGACCGCACCATTCAATTGTTAGCAGATCGGGCCGCCCTGCCAGCCTGACGTCGACAGTATCCAATCCCACCAGAAAAATTCGTCATATTTTGGCGAAAAACCATGATCGTGCCGGGGGCGTGGCGAGTAGGGCCTGTGGACAACAAGGGAGCCGTGGCATGGCCGGCAAGAAGGCGATCGGTGCCCCGATGGTCATCGGCGGGCGAAAGCTGTCGCTGTCGCGCGCCGTGCGAGCGGGCGACTTCGTGTTTCTGACCGGCCAGGTTCCCTTCAGGGACGGGGCCGTCATGACAACCGGCAGCATCGAGGACCAGACCCGCGCCGTGCTCGACGCCATCAAGGCGACGCTGGGCGAGGCCGGTTGCGGCCTCACCGACGTGGTCAAGGCCATGGTGTGGCTGCGCGAGCGCGCCGATTTCCCGGGCTTCAACGCGGTCTACGGCGAATACTTCCCGCACGATCCGCCGACCCGCTCGGCCGTGGTGAACGATCTTCTGGTCGACGTGCGCGTCGAAGTGGAAGTCGTTGCCTACAAGCCCGAAGTTTCCTGACATGGCAGCAATCGCACCCGATGGCACACGCTATGATGTCGACGGCGCGGCCGCTCCGGCTGTCGTGCTCGTGCACGGCCTTGGCCTCAATCGTCACATGTGGCGCTGGCAGACTTCAGCGCTGGCGCCGCGCTACCGGGTCGTCACCTATGACCTCTATGGCCATGGCGACAGCCCGCCGCCGCCAGCGCCGCCGTCGCTTTCGCTGTTCTCCGATCAGCTTTTGACCGTTCTGGACGATCTGCGCATCGACAAGGCCGCTGTGGCCGGGTTCTCGCTCGGCGGCATGATCGCCCGGCGCTTCGCCATGGACCACCCCGATCGCCTGTGGGCGCTCGCCGTCCTCAATTCAGCCCACCGGCGCGATGCGGCAGCCCGCGAGGCGGTACAGGCGCGCGTCCACCAGGCCCGTCGCGACGGCCCTCAAGCGACCGTCGACGCCGCCCTGCAGCGCTGGTTCACCAAACCCTACATCGACAGCCGGCCCGACATTGCCGACCTCATCCGGACATGGGTGCTGGCCAATGACCCGGCGATTTATCCCGACATCTATCAGGTGCTGGTCGATGGCGTCGATGAACTCATAGCGCCCGAGCCGCCGATTGCCACACCCGCGCTGGTGATGACGGGAGCAGAGGACTACGGCAACTCGCCCGCCATGACCCATGCCATCGCCGCCGAGATGGCCGATGCCCTGACCGTTATCCTGCCGGGCCTGCGGCATATGGGAATGGTCGAGGCCCCCGAGGCCTTCAACCGTCCCCTCATGTCGTTCCTCGACGCCGTGGCGCCGGCTTAGTCGCCGGAATACATGGCGTGAACTACGGCGTGGCATCGTAACTCGACCACGTGCGGTCCATGACCTCATCGGCGGTACGCGCCAGCCTCGTTCTCAAATGCGAGGCATGACCTGTGCATTTATCTTGACAAGGAAGGCATGTGGACACGCAGACGAAGCCGACAGGCGCTGGCCTGCCTGCCCGAATTTGAGCATCAACCGCCCGGCGCCACCTGGCGCCTTGCGAACACATCCACCAGGCTTTCGATCACCGCGCCGCCGGCGATCAGCACGATGCCGGCGATCTCGCGTGGGCCGAACGGCTCGCCGGCCCACAACGCGATGGTCGTGGTGCCGACGATGATCTCGGTCATGAACAACAGGCCGACAATGCCTGGGTCGATGTATTTCGGCCCCCACATGGCAGCCAGCGCCCCCGGCACCATGACCAGCAACAAGACCGGCACCAGCCAAAGGAAAGTAGAGGCCGCGGCCGCCGGACCGGGCAAGGGGGAGGTGCCGCCAAGGTCGATGAAGGCCACGACAAGCGACAGGATGAAGGCATAAAAGAGATACCACGAGGTGAGGTCCAGCGGATGGCTGGAGCGGTCGCTCCTGAGGCGTACCGCAGTCACCGCCCACAACAGGCCCGAGGCGAGGCCCATCCAGTCGCCGGCATTGCGCGGCCACGGCACGCCCAGATCGGCCCCGAAGATCACCAGCATGCCGGCAAAGGCCAGCCCCATGGCGGCCCACCTGACCCGGGTGATCGGCTCACCCAGCACCGCGCGCGACAACAGCGTGCTCCACAAGGGGGTGAGATAAAACAGCAGCATTGCCCGGATGACATCGGTGTAGAGCACCGCCAGCGCATAGCTGCCGAGCGATAGCGCCGCGTACAAGGCCGTGATCTGCAGCCGCCGGCCGCCGCGCAACACGTGGCCGAGGCGGAACACGAACTGGTAGGGGACAAGCAGCAGGCTGGGGATGAGGAAGAACAGGACGGACGACCAGGCACCCTTGACCCCGGCAACCTCGACAAACCGCAGCGGCATCCAGAACACGCCCCACACCACGCCGGAATAGGCGCAGGCAAGCTTGGCGCGGGTTTCAAGCGACAGGGTGGGCATGAACGGACTGGCCGTCCTAGAGATTGATTTCGGGGCTGGTGATGAACACCGCCAGGGTGCAGCCGGTGTGGCTGAAGGAATTATGGCGGGTGCCCTTTTTGAGGAGCACGAAATCGCCCTTTCGGTAGACGGTGCCGTCGTGGTCGGCAACCTCGCCTTCGAGCACCAGAAACTGTTCGGCGCAGGTGTGTTCGTGGGGTTGCGTCCAGGTGCCCGGCGCCATGCGGTAGATGTGGAAGCCGGCGGCCGGCGGAAAGCTCTCATCGAGCTGCAGGTAGCCCTGGCCCGGCACCTCCTTGCCGTCGACCGAAAAGGTCGCGAACTCGGCATCGGCGATGTTGACGACCACCCGGTCGGCTTTATCGATTGGCTGCATGGGCTGGTTCCTCTTCGAATCTGGCGGGCGCCACGGTGGCCGCGGGCGGATTGCCGGTCAAGGCATTTCGCGACGCACACAGTTATGCCTATAAGGGGCGAGGAGGCGAGCGATAGTGGCCGAAGCGACGGAAGAATTGCAGGTGCACGACGAAACCGGCGCGGTCTCGGCGGACTTTCTGCATGCGGTTGAGGCAGCGCTCGCCGAGCCCGAGCCCAGGGCCGTCCGCAAGCTCACCCGCGACCTGCACGCCGCCGACCTCGCCGACCTGATCGAATACCTGTCGCGCGAGGAACGCGTCGAGCTCATTGCCCGCCTGGGCCGCACCTTCGACGTCGAGGCGCTGGCCGAACTCGACGAGACGGTGCGCGATGATCTGATGGAGGCGCTGCCCAACGAGGTGATCGCCTCGGCCGTCAGAAAACTCGATACCGACGATGCCCTCTACCTCATCGAGGACCTCGACCAGGAAGACCAGGACGAGATCCTGGCGCGGGTGCCGAAGTCCGATCGCGCCGCGCTCACCCGCGCCCTCGATTACCCTGAAAACGCCGCCGGCCGTCTCATGCAGACGGAATTCGTCGCGGTGCCGTCGTTCTGGACGGTGGGCCAGACCATCGACTACATGCGCACCGAAAAGGATCTGCCCGACGAGTTCCTTGAAATCTACGTGGTCGATCCGGCCTTTCACCTGGTGGGCGTGGTGCCGGTGTCGCGGGTGCTGCGCAACCCGCGCGACAAGCGCGTCGAAAACCTCATGGACGACGAGCAGACCATCTTCACCGTCACCGACGAGCAGGCCGACGTTGCCTACAAGTTCGAGCAGTACAACCTGGTCTCCGCCGCCGTCACCGACCCCGACGGCCGCCTCGTCGGCATGCTGACCATCGACGACATCGTCGATGTCATCCAGGAGGAGGTGGAAGAAGACATCCTGCGCCTCGGTGGCGTCGGCGACGAGGAAATCACCGATACCGTGTGGTCGACCACCCGGTCACGGTTTGCCTGGCTGGCGGTCAACCTGGCGACCGCCATCCTCGCCTCATGGGTGATTTCGCTGTTCAATGCCTCGATCCAGCAGATGGTGGCGCTGGCCGTGCTCATGCCCATCGTCGCCTCCATGGGCGGCAATGCCGGCACCCAGACCATGACCGTGGCGGTCAGGGCGCTGGCCACCCGCGACCTGGGGCCGATCAACGCCCTCAGGGTGGTGGTGCGCGAGACCTCGGTGGGCCTCATCAACGGCATGCTGTTTGCCGTCATCATGGGAACCTTCGCCTGGTGGTGGTTCGGCTCCGACGGGCTGGGACTGGTGATCGGCGCAGCGATGATCATCAACCTCATCGCCGCGGCGCTGGCCGGTATCCTGGTGCCGCTGACGCTCGATCGCCTCAACCTCGACCCGGCGGTCGCCTCGGGCGTCTTCGTGACCACGGTGACCGACGTGGTGGGCTTCTTCGCTTTCCTCGGCCTGGCGGCCGTGTGGCTGATCAGATGATCGCGTTCACGCTGCGCGATCCCGCCTACGCCGAAAGGGTGAGGGCCTCCTTTGGTCGCCAAGCGTTCATGACCCATATCGGCGCGGCAATCGTGCACCTGGCGCCGGGCGAGGTGGACATTTCATGCCTTGCAAAACCGCAGCTCACGCAGCAGCACGGGTATTTCCACGCCGGCGTCACCAGCTCCATCGCCGATTCAGCGGCCGGTTATGCCGCGCTCAGCCTGTTCGAGCCGGGAACGGGCGTGCTCACCACGGAGTTCAAGATCAACCTCGTGGCGCCCGCCAGAGGCCAACGGCTGATTGCCAGAGGACGCGTCGTCAAACCGGGAAGAACGCTGACGATATGCCGCAGCGATGTCTATGCCGGCGACAATGATGCCGAAACCCTGTGCGCCACGGCGCTTCTCACCATGATGCAGGCACCCGGCTTGAGTGACTGAACCACCCTGCGGAAACCATCACCTGAGGCGTTCCATGAGGCCGTAGACGTCACCCAGCACCCACAGGTCGCGCACCTTGTCGCCTTCGAAGGTGAACAGCGGTGCGCCATACCACCACACATGCCTGCCGGTCGGTTGAAACCCCAAAAGCGTCTTTCGGTGGATGCCGTGAAAGCGCAGCTTGCCGAAGACCTTGTTGTCCTGCTCCACCATTTCCAGGATGTCGGAGGTGTATTCGCCAAGCGCGCCCGTCACCATGTCGACGTAGCCGGCGAACTCGTCATGCCCGGTGAGCACCGGGCCGAGCGAGCCGCGGAAGGTGAAATCGCGGTGGAAGATGCGCGGGATCGCTGACTTGTCGGCGTGGTCCCACAGTTCCTTGTAGAAAATGCGGACGATTTCCTTTTGCGGCGACAACACCACGCCGTCGAACGTCATCGCAGGCTCTTGCATGAACCTTTTTCCTCCCCAGGTCCGGCAGGCCGTCATGATGGCACCTCGGGCCTTGCCCGGCAACGGCGGGCTGCTAAAACGGTAGGCCTCGCCGTCCGCGCCATCAAAGAGGGTGCCATGCTCCCCAACGACCTGCCCAGCCTTGACTTCGACCTCGGCGAGACCGCCGACATGATCCGCGATACGGTGCGTTCGTTCACCGCCGACAACATCGCCCCCATTGCCGCCGAGATCGATCGCTCCAACCAGTTCCCCCGGCATCTGTGGCCGCAGATGGGCGAATTGGGCCTGCTTGGCATTACCGTCGAGGAAGACTATGGCGGATCGGGTCTGGGCTATCTCGAACATTGCATCGCCATGGAGGAAGTGAGCCGCGGCTCGGCCTCGGTGGGACTGTCGTATGGCGCCCACTCCAACCTGTGCGTCAACCAGCTGAGGCGCAACGGCAGCGATGCCCAGAAGCGCAAGTACCTGCCGGGGCTCATCTCCGGTGAGCACATGGGGGCGCTGGCCATGTCGGAGCCGGGGGCCGGCTCCGACGTCGTCTCCATGCGGCTGCGCGCCGACAAGAAGGGCGATCGCTACGTCCTCAACGGCACCAAGATGTGGATCACCAACGGCCCTTGCGTCGACACCCTGGTGGTCTACGCCAAGACCGATCCCGAGGCGGGCCCGCGCGGCATTACCGCGTTCATCGTCGAGCGCGACTTCAAGGGCTTTTCCACCGCCCAGAAACTCGACAAGCTCGGCATGCGCGGTTCCGACACCGGCGAACTGGTATTCGAGGACTGCGAGGTGCCCGAGGAAAATGTGCTCGGCAAGCCGGGCGAGGGGGTCAGGATCCTCATGTCGGGCCTCGATTACGAGCGCGCCGTGCTGGCGGCCGGTTCGCTCGGCATCATGCAGGCCTGCATGGACGTGGTTGTACCCTACGTGCACGAGCGCAAGCAGTTCGGCCAGCCCATCGGCACCTTCCAGCTCATGCAGGGCAAGCTCGCCGACATGTACACCACCATGAACGCGGCCCGCGCCTATGTGTATGCCGTGGCAAAGGCGTGCGATCGGGGCCAGACGACCAGGAAGGACGCTGCCGGCGCCATCATGTTCGCCTCGGAAAAGGCCACCTGGATGGCATTGGAGGCGATCCAGTGCCTGGGCGGCAACGGCTATATCAACGACTACCCCACCGGCCGCCTGCTGCGGGACGCCAAGCTCTACGAGATCGGCGCCGGCACGGGTGAAATCCGCCGCATGCTGATCGGCCGCGAACTGTTCGAGGAGACGAAATAGGTGATCATGATCGAAGCCAACGGCGCCCGCATTCCGGCCATCGGCCTGGGCACCTGGGAACTGCGCGGTGAGACTTGCGCCCGCATCGTCGACCACGCCATCAAATGCGGCTACCGCCACGTCGATACCGCCCAGATGTACGCCAATGAGGCCGAAGTCGCCGAGGGCCTGCGGGCCTCGGGCGTGGCGCGCGATGATGTCTTCCTCACCAGCAAGATCTGGCCGGACCATCATCGCGCCTCAGCTTTCGCTCGCGCCGCTGCCGAGCGCGCCGAAATCTTCGGCGGCCCCCTCGATTTGCTGCTGCTGCATTGGCCCAACGCCGCCGTGCCGCTGGCCGAAACCGTCGGAGCGCTGGTCAAGGCCAGGCGCGACGGCCTCACCCGCCATATCGGGGTTTCCAACTTCACCACCCGCCTGGTGAATGCCGCCGTGGCGCTGGCCGATGAACCCCTCGTCGCCAACCAGATCGAATACCACCCACTGCTCGACCAATAGAAGGTCATCGCCTGCTGCCGCGGCCACGGCATGGCGGTGACGGCCTACCGCCCCATCGCGCGCGGCTCCCTTGGCAACGAACCGATGATCCTCGAAATCGCCCGCCGGCATGGCAAATCACCATCCCAGGTGGCGCTGCGCTGGCTCATCCAGCAGGATGGCGTCGCCGCCATACCGCGCTCCTCGCGGCCTGAACACGTGGAGGAAAACCTGGCGGTCGACGATTTTGCCCTCACAGCCGACGAGATGGCGGCAATCACCGCCCTGACGGTGCGCAACCAGCGCTTCGTCAACACCGCGTTTTCGCCCGATTGGGACTGAATTATCGGCGCCGTGCGGCGGTAGCGTCGCTTGAAGCGGCGTTCTTCTTGGTGTAAGATCGTTCGGAATAACGAACAACCGTATAGAGGTCTGAGTGATGTACAAGGGCGATGTCACGCCTGCCGAGGCTTTCGA
Organism: uncultured Rhizobiaceae bacterium; assembly: GCA_964568825.1. Taxonomy (GTDB): domain Bacteria; phylum Pseudomonadota; class Alphaproteobacteria; order Rhizobiales; family Aestuariivirgaceae; genus CAVVDT01. The sequence continues at coordinate 10,659 of CAZMSA010000121.1, forward strand.
GCGGCTTTCCAGCGACAGCCGCGCGGTGCTCATCGATGTCAGGACGCAACCCGAATGGGCCTTTGTGGGCGTGCCGGTGGTGGAGCACTTGATCAGGCAGTCGTGGCAGGTCTTTCCGGCCATGCAGGTGGATGAGGAATTCGCCGACAAGGTGCGTGCCGCCGGTGTCTCGGAGGACAACGAGGTCTTTCTCATCTGCCGTTCCGGCGCCCGTTCGGCCGCCGCCGCGGCGGCCCTGACCCGGGCGGGGTTCGAACATTGCTACAACGTGGCGCAAGGCTTCGAGGGCGATCGCGACGCCGAGGGCCATCGCGGCACGATGGGCGGCTGGAAGGCCGCCGGGCTTCCCTGGGCGCAGTCGTGACATGCTGAAGCGATCCGATAACAACGCTGCCGAAGGGCTTCAAAACCCGGCCGAATGGGGCGAAATGACCCGCCTGGTGCGCGGTGGCATCGAGCGCAGCCACCATGGCGAGACCGCCGAGGCGCTGTATCTCAATTCCGGCTTCGTCTATCCCGACGGCGA
>CAZMSA010000122.1:0-11174 GCA_964568825.1 uncultured Rhizobiaceae bacterium
ATGACCTTGGAGGCGTTGGAATTGGCGTCCGGGTCGGACGAGCCGCGCCCCACCAACACCAGCATGGTCTCATGCAACGGGACCCCGTCGCCGGCCGCCACGAGTGCCTCGCGGACGCGGGCCCCGGCGGCATTGATCATCCGCCGGTCGATGCCCAGTTCCTTGCCATAATCGATGTGGAGACCGGTCTCGGCGGCATAGGTGTTGAGGACGGAAGGGATGTCGTTCTTGGCATGGCCGGCGGCGAACAGCATGCCCGGCACCGCCAGCACCCGCGTCACGCCTTTTTCGCGCAATTTGTCGAGGCCATCGCGCAGCACCGGATTGGCGAACTCCAGATAGCCATGCTCGACCGGGTATTCCGGCAGTTCACGGGCGAGATGGCTGGCGAGATTGGCGAACTCGGCCACCGCCAAACGGTTGCGGCTGCCATGGCCGCAGACCATCACTCCAAGCTTTTCCGCCACGACGTCAGGACCGGCGGGCGGCAAGGCGCGGTGAGATGAAGCGGCGGGCCAGCCACGAGACGCCCCAGCCGGCGGCCGCCAGCACGGCGCCACCGATGATGGCAAAATCCATCACGTGGTTGTGGCCGTAGCCGTCATCGAAGATATGACCGGGATGGGCGAGGGCAGGGGCGACCGCGAGAACGGTGAAAGCGGCGATGGCGACGAGACGGTTCATGGCTTGGCGAACTCCGCATGAAGGTTGGCATTTACGGGCAGAGTTCGCGGACCTTGAGGCGATGGGCCCCGAGGCTGGCGGCAGCTTCCGGCGTTGGCCCCCTGCTTGGGTCGACCGCACCGGATTCGCTTTCAGTTCCTTAAAAAAATCCGGAACGCTGCGCGTGCACCTAGCTCTAGGCGTTCGGCGCTTGAGGGTCAAGCACACGGAACGACGCCACGCAGCGCCAATGCGACCGGCGATTGACAGCTTCCCGAATTGCTGGCTTGGTCGAGGCATCGTTGATCCGGGGGCTTTCCCATGTTCGGCACCACCATCTCACCCGAGCTTTACCTCGCCTATGTCGCCGCCTGCATTGCCATCGTCATCGTGCCGGGGCCGACGGTGACGGTGATCATCGCCAATTCGCTGCGCCACGGGGCGCGGGCGGGGTTGTTGAATGTGGCGGGCACGCAAGCCGGGCTCGCCATCATGGTGGGGGTGCTGGCGGCGGGCCTGCATGTCATCGTGGCAAGCCTTGCCCAGGTGTTCGACGTGGTGCGCCTGGCCGGTGCGGCCTATCTGGTATGGCTGGGCCTCAAACTGTGGCGCTCCGACGGCACGCTGGCGCATGCCGCCGAACGCGGCCGGGCGGGCGGCTCGTTCTTCTGGCAGGGTTTCGTGGTGATCCTCTCCAACCCCAAGGCACTGTTCTTCTTCGGCGCTTTCATCCCGCAGTTCATCAATACCTCCGGCAACGCCGTCCTTCAGACGCTGCTGCTGGGGGCGACCTTCATGGTCGTGGCGACGGTGCTGGATGGCGCCTATGCGCTACTGGCCGGCGGGGCGGGACGGTTGCTGTCGCGGACCCGGGTGAGGGTGCTGGAAATGGTAAGCGGCACCTGCCTCATCGGCGGCGGCATCTGGCTGGCACTGCTCAGGCGGTAGAGTATGGTGCCGAAACGTGGAAACCGCTTTTCGGCTAACATCTTGCGCAATTTAGTGGAATCGATGGATCAGGACGCCCGGGCCATCGCCTGATCGAGGCAGCTTGCGACATGGGCGGTCATGCGCCGCATGCGCCAGGCTTCGTGCTGCCACAAGAACCGCTTGCTGTTCCCCGACCGCGTCTTCTGGCCGACCCGTGCCCAACGCCGCATGACCTCGGCCAGATGAACGACAAGGGCGACCGGCGACGTCGCCTCGGCCAGGCTCATGCCATAGCCGCCGAGTAACGCCTCGGCGTCGGCCGCTCGCACCCCGAGCGGATTCATCTGGCGCGGCAAAGTGATGGCGAACTTGCGCACGTCGACATAGATCATGAAGCGGCTGAGATCGGACAGGACCGGCTGTTCGTGCAGGGCCAGCATGTCGATGCCGACCAGGCGCTCACCGGTATCGAACAGGTTGTAGGGGGTGAAATCGCCATGCACGGCGGTGTGCTGTAGCGGTTCGCCGGCCAGCCGGGCGGCGGCTGTGCGCAAGTGCCCAAGCGTTGCGGCAAACAGGGGATCGGCCATCATCTGCTCTTCAAGCGCGGGATCTGTGGCGAACGGCCAGTCGATCCAGCGCAACACCTCTTCGGGCTCGAAGGGCTGTGTTGCGACGCCGTTGGACGCATGATAGGCGCGCAGCCACTGGCCGGCTTCAGCCAAGAGGTCGAGGCGCCGCCGGTCAGGCACCAGCCGCCACGACCAAAGCTGGCTGCTCAACGGGCTGCCATCGACCCACTCCATGAACAAGGTATGCTCGTCTTGCAACCACCCCAACGGCCGGGCAGCGACAAAGCGCGGACCTTGCATGGCAGCGTAACAGCCCTCCAGGGCCTCATACTGCCAGCGCGGCTGGTGCGAATGCAAAAGCTGGTGGTAGACCTTGACGGCGACATCGACGTCCCGCCCGGGCGAGCGGGCGCGGTAGACGAGGGCCTGTCGAGATTTTCGCGGTTGGCCCACCAGCGACCATTCGGCATCCGGATCGAACTTCGCCAGGAGCACCCCCAGCACATGCTCCGCAGTGGGGGCCGGACGCTTGATCGGCGGGTCTAGCTTGTGCGGCTTGGCCATGTTACCACGGCCTGAGCCGTTGCGGCGCCTTTGTCAATCACTGCCCGAAATCGGCCGTGACCATCGTCTCCGGCCGACGTCTCCGGATGTCCATGCCCGCAGCTTCTGCCCCAGGATCCGCCAAACGCTCGCCACTGGTCGATTTCGCCATTGCGGGGGCGCAGAAATGCGGCACCACCGCCATCATGCAAATGCTCTCCAGGCATCCCGACGTCTACATGTTGCCGAAAACCCGGCACAACTACTTCGTCTACATGCCGTTGGCCTTTTCCCCCTGGGCCCGGTGGGGCTACGAACGCGATTTCAAGCCGGCGGCCCATCATAGCCTGATCGGCGAATCCTCCTCCAGCTACCTGTTCTATCCGCACGCGCTGAAGGGTCTGAAGCGCTACAATCCGGCCATGAAGCTGATCGTCAGCGTTCGCCACCCCGTCGCGCGGGCATTTTCCCATTGGAACATGAATGCCGCCAAAGGCATCGACACCCGGACCTTTGCCGATGCCGTCCGCGACGAGATGGCGGGCCGCCTCATCGGCCGCCGGCGCTATCGCTTCGGCTATCTCGAACGCGGCCTGTATGGTCGTCAGATCGACCGCTTGCTGCAGATCTTTCCGCGCCAGCAGGTACTCATCCTGCATAGCCAGGATACGCTCGCCGATCCCCAGAGCGCCTGGGCGCGGCTGCTGGAGTTGCTCGATCTGCCCGTCACACCCCCGCCCAAGCGCCATGTGTGGAACGCGCGCACCTATATCAGCCGTCTCGATGAATACACAGAGGCCCGGCTGAGCGACTATTTTGCAGCCGACATCGACCTTCTCTGCCGCCTGAGCGGCTATGATTTCAGCGTCTGGCGGTCACCGGCCGCCGGCACGGGCGAGCCTACCGCGACCTTGGCATGAGCTGCGCCTCTTGCCGCGCACCGGGTGATGACGCTGGAAATGGTGAGCGATAACCGCCCTATCGGCGGCGGCATCGGGCTGACGCTGCTGCGGAGGCAGGCTATCTGATTGACAACGCAGGCGAGCCCAGGCTCGTCGCACGAAGCGTTGGCGAAGCACATCCGCACTGATGAGATTTCGATCGGCGGGAACTCACCAACGACGCCCGGCGTCATGCTCCGGCAGCGCTGGACCCGCCTTCCCGGCACTAAAAAATGACAAATTGCCGCATGAGGGCCATATTTCGACTGTAGTATTCACAGTCGTATAAATTGTAAAAATGCCTAGATAATCAGTGTCGGGACTAATCCCGAGGCAATTTATACTTCTTGACGGCGATTTGCGGCGATTGACGGCGTCTGCGGGTATAGCAACTCGCGGACACGGGAAGAATTTGTCAGTGCAGCAATTATCGGAGGAAACGTCATGGCTCTGGAACGGTTAGATGCGGCCACGTTACAGACTGCAATATTGCAAGCGGGTGAGGGCTGGCAGGCCGGGCTCACGAGTGTGTCCGAATTGTCGGACCAGGACAAGAGACTGCGACTGGGGGCGGTTCCCCCTCCCGGTGAAGCATCGCTGGAGGCGCGTGAGCAGCTTGCAACAAGCCGGCTCAGCGAGACGGCAATCACCGCCGCCGGAGCCCCCGCCGCCTACGATTTGAGAAACGTCGGCGGGCAGAATTTCATTACGCCGATCAAGGACCAGGGCGGCTGCGGTTCATGTGTCGCGTTCGGTAGCGTCGCGACCGTTGAAGGCACATTTCGCCGCCAGCGCAACAACGCCGCACTGGCCGTCGACCTCTCCGAAGCGCACCTGTTCTATTGCATCGCCCGCGCCCAGGGTCGCACCTGCGCCAACGGCTGGTGGTGCGACAAGGGGCTGGATGCGTTCAAGACGGACGGAGTCTGCGACGAAGCCTGTTATCCCTATACGGCGGGCGATCAGAACTGCAGTAACCGCTGCGCCGACTGGCAGAACCGCCTCACCAAGATCACCAACTGGCACAAGATCACTTCGACTGCCGACATGAAGACGTGGATATCCACCCACGGGCCGCTGTCGTGCGCGTTCACCGTCTATAATGACTTTTTTTCCTACAAGACCGGAGTGTACAAGCATGTGAGCGGTGCGGTGGCCGGCGGTCATTGCGTCAGTTGCATCGGCTACAACGATGCCGGCAAATACTGGATCTGCAAGAACAGCTGGGGCCCCGGCTGGGGTGATGCCGGCTTCTTCTGCATTGCCTACGGCCAATGCGGCATCGATTCGGAGATGTGGGCTGTCGACGCCATCGTCGAGAGCGGCTGGCTCAATGGCCGCAAGGTGATCGGCCTGTGGACGATCGACCAGAACCGCAATGCGTGGGTGTACCTCGATGGCGGTATCGGCTGGCGGCGCATCGCCTACGATAACGACAACATATTCCTTGACCTGCTGACCCAGCTCGCCAGCGCCAAGACCGGCGGGAGCAAGGTGAACGTCTATCAGGACAACGGGATCATCAAGCAGGTCTACGTTCTGTAGGAGGAGGGCTTTTCATGGCCAAGAACAGTTCGCGCCAAAAGGCGCAAAGCGCCGAGCCCGAGCCCGAGGTCGAAGTCGAGGCCGCGGCGGAACCGACGGCACCCAGTATCGAACCCCCACAAGGGTCTCTCGAAAGCAATGGAGGAAATGCTATGAGCGATGCGATGCCTACCCAAGAGCCGCCTGCCACGAGTGTATCCGACGCGATCACCGGCAGCGCCGACGCTGCACCGACGATCACCCCCGATGGCGTCGGGACGACAACCGAGGGCGGTATCGCCGCCTGGCTCAACAACAAGCGGGTCGGCGGGTTGTGGAGCATCAACCAGAACCGCAATGCGTGGGTCTATGTCACCGGTGTCGGCTGGAAGAAGCTGGCCAACAACTCCGATACCGCCGTGGTGGCCCTGACCATTCTGGCGGCCAGTGCCAAGCTCACCCAGACGAACTATAATTATCGTGAGGAAGCGGATCATATGATTCACGAGACTTACGTTTGGTAGGACGGATTGGACATGACCGAAATCGCCTTGACCCAGGCACATAGCGGCCAAACCGTTGCGGCAAGGCCAGGCGACGTGGTCATCATCCGGCTGGCTGAGAATCCGACCACTGGCTATCGTTGGGAGATAGCCAGTGGTCCTGCGCCTTCCGGCGATGAATTCTCTGGCTCGAGTGGGGCGCCGGGCGCTGCCGGCGAACGTGTCCTGCGGTTTGCGGTTCCGCCTGCCGGGACAATGCGGGTGAGCGCGGAGTTGCGCCGCGCCTGGGAAGCCGGCGCGGTTCCTCAAGCGCGCTTTGAGGTCATCATCGAGACGCATTAGGCGGAGTTGCACCCAGGTCGGCGATCGTCCCACGTTCCCGGATCGCTACATTCGAAATGGTGAACGGCACCTGCCTCACCGGCGGCGGCATCTGGCTGGCGGTGCCGAGGCGGCAGTTCGCCCGGCCTTCAGCGAAAGATCCTGGCGTATCTGATTGAGAAAGCGGCTGAGCCTTGGGTCGTCGCACAGGGCGACGTTGAAGCGCATCCAGGCCGACGGCTCCAGGTTGGGGCGGAACACGTCGCCGATCGCCAGAATCACCCCTTGAGCACGCGCCCGCTCGCTCAGGCACTTGGCGTCGTCGATCCCCGGAAACCGCGCCCACAGGAAATTGCCGGCGCGCGGGTCGACGAAGACCTCCATGCCGGCCTGACGGAGCAAGTCCAAGGCCGCTGCCTTGGCCCTGGCAACGCGCGTCTGCACCCGCCTGGCGAAGCGGCCATAGTGACCGTCGCTCAACAGGCGCCACACCAGTTTCTCGCTGAACTGCGAGGTCGAGATGGAAGACAGCACCTTGTAGTTGGCGAGGGTGTCGATGCGCGACGCGCTGGCTGCCACGAAGCCAACCCTGAGGCTGCCCGACAGGGTTTTGGAAAAGCTGCGGACGTAAATCACCCGGTCAAGCTGGTCGAGGCTGGCAAGCCGCGGGCCCGGCGCCGGATCGATATCGCAGTAGGTATCGTCCTCCACGATGGTGAGGTCGAGGTCGCGGGCGGCTTCCAGTAACCGGTAGGCCACCGCTGGCGAGGTGTCCGACCCGGTGGGGTTGTGCATGGCCGACTGGGTGAAGAACACGTTTGCCCCATGCCGTTGGGCAAGCTCGCGCAGGGCCTCGACGTCGGGACCGTCAACCCGCCGCGGCACGCCGATCAGGCTCACGCCACAAAAGCGCAGGAAACCGAACAGGTTGTAGTAGCCCGGGTCCTCCACCAGCACCGCATCGCCGGGCTGGATCAGGCTGCGCACCACCAGTTCAAGCGCATGGCTGGTGCCGTTGGTGGTGAGGATCTGGTCGAGGCCCGCCTCGATCCCAAGGAGCGACAGCAAGTGCTGCAACTCCTGGCACAGGGGCGGATAGCCGGGCGGCTGGCCGTAGTGCAGCAGGTGTCCGGCTTCGCCCCGGCGCAGCGATCGCACCACCCGCTGGATCGCTTCGACGTCCAGCCAGTCGTCGGGCAGCCACGGGCCGCCCACCTTCAGCCAGTCGTCGGATGCCTCCAGCACCTCGCGGATCAACCAGGCGACCTCATAGCTGCGCTGGTCGGTGGCGCAAGGCGCCGGTGCCGGCCGCCGATGGCCCTCGCTGACATAAAAGCCCGAGCCGGGACGTGGCGTCACATAGCCGAGCGCCGCCAGGCGGTCATAGGCATCGACCACGGCATGCCGGCTGGCGCCGCAGGCCTTGGCCATGTCGCGGATCGACGGCAGCCGGTGGCCGGTTGCCAGCGTCTTGCGGTCAATGCGCCCGCGCACTGCCACCACGATGCATTCGGCGGCCGAACGGGGATCGCCGGGCCTTCGCCGCGCGTCCTCCAAAACCTCTGACAGCAAGACAGCCATGGCCGACTGTATCTCCGCTTGAGCGGTACAGTCTCGGACAATTTCGAGCCAATTGTCCGGGCCAATTCTCAACCGTGCCGCTATCGTTCGGCCACACAACGAGGAGAGACCCCCATGGCCAAATTTTTGCAGATGCTCTACGCCGTCGTCGCCTATGTTCTGTTTCTCGGCGTTTTTCTATACGCCATCGGTTTTGTGGGCGGCTTCATCGTCCCCAAGTCCATCGACACCGGCGCGCTGCAGCCGCCCATCGTCGCCCTGGTGATCGATGCGATCCTGCTTGGCGTCTTCGCCATCCAGCACAGCGTCATGGCGCGCCCCGGCTTCAAGCGCTGGTGGACCAGAATCGTGCCGTCGCCGGTTGAGCGCAGCACCTATGTGCTGGCGTCGAATGCCGCACTGATCCTGCTGTTCTGGCAATGGCGGCCGCTCGGCGGTGAGGTCTGGGCGCTGCACGGCATGGGCGGTCACGTCGTTCAGGCGGTGTTCTGGCTGGGCTGGCTCATCGTGCTGACATCGACCTTCATGCTCAGCCATTTCGAACTGTTCGGCCTCACCCAGGCCTACGCGGCCTTTCGCAACCGCGCCATGCCGTCGATGCAGTTCCGCACCCCCATGCTCTACGGCCTGGTGCGGCATCCGATCATGCTGGGCTTCATCGTTGCCTTCTGGGCGGCGCCGGTGATGAGTGTCGGGCATCTCGTGTTCGCCGTGGCGACCACCCTCTATATCCTCATCGCCCTGCAACTGGAGGAACACGACCTGATGGCCGGCTTCGGGACGACCTATGCCGACTATCGCAAGCGCGTGCCCATGCTGATCCCGGGCCTTCGCCGTTCGGCATCATAGTCGCGGCACCCCCAAGCAGGCGGCGAGAGCAGGCGGTCAGGGCGCAAGCAGTGCCCTGACCGCCTGGGCATCGTCCAGCCCCATGAGGCCGGCCTGGCCGATGGCGAGGCGGATTTCCGAGCGAAACAGCCGCATCGCATGCTCGGCCCCGGCCTCGCCGAAGGCCGCCGCCGTCCAATAGAAGCACCGCCCGGCAAAGCAGAAATCAGCCCCCTTCGCCATCGCCCTGAGCACGTCCACGCCCTCGCGGATGCCGCTGTCGAGGATGACTGCGGCCTCATCGCCGATGGCATCGACAATGGGCGCCACGGCGTCGATGGCGGCGGGGGCGGCGTCGAACTGGCGGCCGCCGTGGTTGGAGACCATCACGCCGTCGCAGCCGATCTCGATGCATCGGCGCGCATCGTCGACCGAGAGAATGCCCTTGACCAGCATCTTGCCCGACCATTGCCGGCGGATGTCGGCAAGCTGCTCCCAGGATGCCGGATTGCGGTCGCGGATAATGCGCGCGATCTGGCTGTCGCGATCCTTCTTGGGGTCGATGTAGGGCAGGAAGTTGGCGACCGTGGGCAGCGGGCGCGTCAGCGTCGCCGCCGTCCACGCCGGGCATTTGGCCATCTGCCACAGATGAACGGGGCGCACATGGAAGGGAAAGCTCATGGCGTTGCGCAAGTCGCGGGCACGCTTGGAATAAGACGGCACATCGACGGTGACCACCAGCGTATCGATGCCGGCGGCGGCCGAACGCTTCAGTAGGTCTGAATTGATGGCGTCGTCGTTGACCACATAGAGTTGGAACCACACGTGGCCGGATCCCGCTGCGGCGATCTCCTCGATGGTCTTGACCGATACCGTCGAGGCGATGAACGGCAGTCTGTGGCGGGCCGCCGCGCGCGCCAGATGCAGCTCGCAATCGGGCCAGAAGCTGCCACCATAGCCGACCGGGGCGACCCCGATGGGCGCCGAATAGGTCCTGCCCATCAAGCTGACGGCCGGATCGCAATGCTCGATGTCGATGCCGTAGCGCGGGGTGAGGGTGATGGCCTCGAAGGCGCGGCGGTTGCGCGACAGGCCCTCCTCGCCATCGCTCGCCCCCGACAGGTAGCCCTCCAGAAACGCCGGCAGCCGCGAGCGCACCCGCCGTTCCGCATCGGCGAAGGTCGGGCACAGGCGCATCAGGCGGGGATCGAGGGTATCGTCGGGTGGGGCGTCGGTCATGGTGTCCGTTGAAGGCAGCGATCTGAACGCTCCTGATTGCCACGCGGCGGCGCCTCAGGCAATTGCCAAGCGCGCCGAAAGTCACTAATCCATCTCAGCCATGACCCGTATCGGCTTCTATCCCGGATCTTTCGATCCCGTCACCTACGGCCACCTTGATGTCATCGCCCGGGCCGCCCGCCTGGTCGATCGGCTGGTGCTGGGGGTTGGCGTGCATCACGGCAAGAAGGGCCTCATCCCCGTCGATGAGCGCCTTTCGGTGCTGGAAGAGGTCGCCCAGCCCATCGCCGCCCATGCCGGCATCGCCTTCGAGATTTCCACCTTCGATGGCTTGAGCGTCGATGCGGCGCGCACCGCAGGCGCCGGGCTGGTCATTCGCGGCCTCAGAGATGCCACGGATTTCGATTACGAGGTCCAGATGGGCCAGATGAACGCCGCCATGGCGCCCGACATCGAGACCATCTTCCTGGCGGCCAGCCCCGCCACCCGCATGATCGCCTCCTCGCTCGTCAAGCAGATTGCCATGATGGGCGGCGACATTTCACCTTTCGTGCCCGAAGCCGCCGGTCTGGCCGTGGCAAGGGCAATTTCCAAGTGATTCCCGGAGACATGACCACGATGATGACGACCTTCGCCCGGCTCGCCGCCGCGCTCTCCTTTGTGCTGTTTCTGGCCGCCCCCGCCGGCGCCCAGAACCTCGATCCCGAAAACACCCTCGTCATGCAGCTCAAATGCGGCAAGGTGATCATCGCCATGCGTCCCGACCTGGCGCCCCATACCGTGGCACGCATGAAAAAGCTCTCCCGCGAGCACTTCTTCGACGGCATCATCTTCCACCGCGTGATCGGCGGCTTCATGGCCCAGACCGGCGATCCCACCGGCACCGGCATGGGCGGCTCCAAGTATCCCGACCTGAAGGCCGAGTTCTCGGCCGAGCATTTCAAGCGCGGCACCGTCGGCATGGCGCGTTCCAGCGACCCCGACAGCGCCAATTCGCAGTTCTTCATCATGTTTGCCGACGGCGGCTTTCTCGACACCAAATATACCGTGTGGGGCCAGGTGGTTCAGGGCATGGATTGCGTCGACAAGCTCAACCGCGGCGAACCGCCCGCCAACCCCGACAAGATCATCTCAATGCGGGTGATGAAGGACATCAAGTAATCCAGCCACATGATGTTATGTGATTGAAAAGAGGAGACTGTTTTGGCCGATCTCGAAAATACCCTTTATATCGATCTCGACGGCGGGCGGGTGGTCATCGACCTGCGCCCCGACCTGGCGCCGCAGCATGTGGCGCGCATCAAGGAACTGGCGCGCGAGGGCTTTTACGACGGCACGCCCTTCCACCGGGTGATCGAGGGCTTCATGGCCCAGGGCGGCGATCCCACCGGCACCGGCACCGGCGGCTCGAAAAAACCCAATCTGCCGGCCGAATTCTCCGCCGAGCCGCATGTCCGCGGCACCGCCTCCATGGCCCGCGCCCAGAACCCCAATTCGGCCAACAGCCAGTTCTTCATCTGCTTCACCGA
>CAZMSA010000123.1:0-11023 GCA_964568825.1 uncultured Rhizobiaceae bacterium
CATTGCGGTGGGCATGGCCACAAACATGGCGCCCCACAACCTGGGTGAGGCGATCGCCGCCTGCATCGCCGTCATCGACAACCCGGCCATCACCATCGACGAGTTGATCGACATCATTCCGGGCCCCGATTTCCCCACCGGCGGCATCATCCTCGGTCGCGCCGGCATCAGGCAGGCCTTCCACACCGGCCGCGGCTCCATCGTGATGCGCGGCAAGGTGATGATCGAGGAAGTGCGCAAGGATCGCGAAGCCATCATCATCACCGAGATCCCCTATCAGGTGAACAAGGCGACCATGGTCGAACGCATCGCCAACCTGGTGCGCGAAAAGCGCATCGAGGGCATTTCCGACATCCGCGATGAATCCGATCGCCAGGGCATGCGCGTGGTGGTCGAGATCAAGCGCGACGCCATGGCCGACGTGGTGCTCAACCAGCTCTACCGCTTTTCGCCACTGCAATCCTCCTTCGGCGTCAACAACGTGGCGCTGATCGGCGGCCGGCCGGAACAATTGCACCTGAAGGATCTGCTGCAGGCCTTCATCGCCTTTCGTCAGGAGGTTGTCACCCGGCGCACCAAGTTCCTGCTCAACAAGGCCCGCGACCGCGCCCATGTGCTGGTTGGGCTGGCCATCGCGGTGGCCAATATCGATGAGGTGATCCGCCTCATTCGCGCCGCGCCCGACCCGGCGACGGCCCGCGCCGGATTGATGGCCAGAGCTTGGCCGGCGCACGACATGGCGCCGCTGATCAGCCTGATCGCCGACCCCCGGCATGTGCTCGCCGCCGACGGGACCTACCATTTGTCCGAGGAACAGGCGCGCGCCATCCTCGATCTGCGCCTGCAGCGCCTGACGGCGCTGGGCCGCGAGGAAATATCGGAGGAACTGCACAAGCTGGGCACCGAGATTTCGGACTATCTCGATATCCTCAGGTCGCGCGCCCGGGTGCTGACCATCATCAAGGACGAACTCGTCGCCATCTCCGATGAGTTCGCCACCCCGCGCCGCACCGAGATCGCCGATTTCGTCGGCGACGTCGATGACGAGGACCTGATCCAGAAAGAAGACATGGTGGTGACGGTGAGCCACGCCGGCTACATCAAGCGGGTGCCGCTTGCCACCTACCGGGCACAGCGCCGCGGCGGCAAGGGCCGCTCGGGCATGCAGACCCGCGAAGAGGACTTCGTCACCCGTCTGTTCGTCGCCAACACCCATACCCCGGTGCTGTTCTTCTCATCGCGCGGCATGGCCTACAAGATGAAGGTCTGGCGGCTGCCGCTGGCAGCACCCAATGCACGCGGCAAGGCTCTCATCAACCTCCTGCCGCTGGAGTCCGGCGAGGGCATCACCACCATCATGCCGCTGCCCGAGGACGAGACCCAGTGGCAGAGCCTCGATGTGATGTTCGCCACCACCCGCGGCACGGTCAGGCGCAACAAGTTGTCCGATTTCGTCGACATCCGCCAGAACGGCAAGATCGCCATGAAGCTTGACGAGGGCGACAGCATCGTCGGCGTCTATACCTGCTCCGAGGACGATGACGTCCTGCTCACCACCCGCCAGGGTCATTGCATCCGCTTTGCCGTCGGCGAGGTGCGGGTGTTTGTCGGACGCAACTCCATCGGGGTGCGCGGCATCTCGCTCGGGCAAGGCGATGAGGTCATGTCGCTGTCGATCCTGCGGCATTTCGAAGCCGACGGCGCCGAACGCGCCGCCTACATGAAACTGCGGCGTGCGGTGGACGGCGAAGAAGCGCCGGCATCGGAAACCGATGACGAGGACGTCGATAGCGGCGCCGCCCTTTCCCAGGACCGCTATGTGGCCATGAGCGCGGCCGAGCAATTCATCCTCACCGTTTCGGAGAACGGTTACGGCAAGCGCACGTCCTCGCACGAGTACCGGGTCACCGGGCGCGGCGGCAAGGGTATCGTCGCCATGGCGGTGAATGACCGCAACGGCGCCCTCATCGCCTCGTTCCCGGTGGATGATGGCGATCAGATCATGCTGGTCGCCGACAGCGGCCAGCTCATCCGCTGTCCCGTCCACGACATCCGCATCGCCGGGCGCGCCACCCAGGGCGTTACCATCTTCGATACCGCCGAGGGCCACAAGGTGGTGGCGGTGGAGCGCATTTCCGACGAGGACGACGAAGAAGGCGATGTTGCGGGCGACGATGAGGTGGGCGAACCGGATGGCAATGGCGCCTGACCGGGCCCGCCCGGGCCGCCATCGCGGCGGCCGGGCGGCTGGATGCCCCGAAGCCGCCCACATTGACGGTTAACTTTGAATGAGGGGAATAGGCGGATATAGTGACGCATGGTGCTTGCGTTGAACCTCGTTCAGATTTGCGAGCGATCCCCGATCGGCAAGCGCGGCCAGGGTTTGTAGCAGACCGGAATGAAGCGAGGGTGATGGTCCGGTAATGTCGACATCCGCGATACAAAGCCCCTCCGGCTGGCGTCAGCAGTTGGCCGCCGGTTGGCAAAAACAGACCAGCGTCATTGCCGCCTTGATCATCAAGGACTTCAAGTTGAAGGCCAGCAAGGACCGGTTCGGCATGATCTGGCTGGTCGTCGACCCCATTGTGATGCTGGTAATGATGGCCGGCCTGTGGTATTTGATTGGTAGAACGGAGATGGAAGGCATCCCCGTCTCTCTGTATATATCTTCTGGCCTGATCGTTTACACCATATTGCGCCAGAACATGACGTCAGTTCCCGGCGCGATCAAGGCGAATTCCGGGTTGTTGAACTACCCGCAGGTGAAGCCGATATCGTGCATATTCGCGCGATTTCTTTTTGAATTATTTATGTTGTTGATTTCCGCATGCATTCTGTATTTTGTGCTTTGGTGGTCTTTTGGTCTTGCGCCGAAGTACAATGATCCGCTACGCACGTGCCAGGCGATTGGCATTGCAATGATATTCGGGTTGGGGATTTCGTTGTTGCTTGGTGTCTATGCCACGCTTTATCCAACAGTGGGCAAGTTGGCGTCGCTGGTATCGCGACCGCTCATGTTCTTGTCGTGCGTCATTCATTCGCTGCACGACTTGCCGCCGACGCCGCGGCATTACATGCTCTATAATCCCATCGTGCATCTGGTGGAGACGGCCCGCGAGTCGTTGTTCGCTCTGCATCCGTTTCCGGGCGTCAGTCTGGTCTATCCCGGCATCTGGGCAGTTTGCACCCTGGGGCTCGGCGTGATCGCCTACTATGCGAACCGCTTCAAGTTGATCCGCGAATGATCCGTTTCGAAAACGTCACCAAGTATTATCCAACGCCGCGCGGGCGGCACTATGTCCTGCGCGATGTGTCTTTTCATATCCCCATGGGCGCCCGGATGGGCATAATTGGGCGCAACGGTGCAGGCAAGACCACGCTGCTCAGGCTGATGGGTGGCGTCGACACGCCCAATGCCGGACGCATTATCCGCGAAGGCCATATTTCCTGGCCGCTGGGACTGGGTGCCGGATTGCAGCCGGTCATGACCGGCACGGAAAATGCCCGGTTTTGTTGCCGTATCCAGGGTGTGCCGTTGAAGGATATTCCCGCCATGGTGGAAGGCATGCGGGAATTTTCCGAACTGGGCAAGTTCTTCGATCTCCCGGCATCGACCTATTCTTCGGGCATGAAGGGGCGCCTCAAGTTCGCCATTGCGATGGCATTTGATTTTGATTGCTACATCATTGATGAACTGACCTCGACCGGCGATGCATCGTTCAGGAACAAGGCAACGTCGGTGTTTCGCGAAAAGCGTGCCCGCGCATCTTTCATCAAGGTCACGCACTCGTTGAAGGAAGTGCGAGACGAATGCAACTGCAGCATGGTGCTTGAGAAGGGCAAACTGCGGTACTTTGACGACGTCAACGAGGCAGCGGATTTTTACAGCAGACTGATCGGCGGCGACGATGAGGACAACGACGTGCGCGTGCCCAAGCGGCGCTCTGCTGGCGGCCAGTGGGCAGCCCCCATGGTCAAGGGCGCAACGCCTGCCGGCGGCATCGGTGGCAATGCCGCTGTGGCCGGTTGTCATGGCAACAACAACAGATTCAATGGCCAAACCCAGGCTGAACGCAAGGCCCAGCGCCAGGCTGAACGCAGAGCCCAGCGCCAGGCTGAACGCAGAGCCCAGCGCCAGGCCGAGCGCCAGGCACTGCAACAGGGGCGCCGGGCGCATCAGCAGACGAGCGTTGCGCCCCCGCCCTTGGTTACCTCGATGGGCGGCCCGTTGCGCTCGTCCCATCGTCCGGCACCGATGGCGCCGCGTCCTGGCAAGGGGCAGGGGTGATGCGCCGCGCCAAGCACTGGAGATTGCATGACCCAGCCGCTTGTTTGCGTCGCAAAGCAGTGGTAACGCAATTGCGACAAGCGGCGCTGGCATCGGTTGGACATGTCCGGAGGCGGCAAGCGTGAACGTTACTCTCAAGTCTGAGCGTCGATTGAGCGGGCCGGCAATTCCCGGTGCCGAGTTCCAGCCACTGAAGCAACGGTCTGCGAAAAAGAAGTCGCGGCTGTTTCGCCTGACCGCGAACAGGGTCTTGTTCCTTATTGTATTTGTGATCCCGTTCGCCCTGTTGTCGGCCTATGAGCTGCTTTATGCCTCCGACCGCTACGAGAGCGTCGCCTCGGCCATCATTACCCAGGAACAGACCTCAAGCGGCACCGTCGATTTGTCATTTCTCGGCATGACCAACTCCGGCTCCAGCCGCGATGCCTATGTGCTCACCGAGTTCATGCAGTCCCTCGACATGCTCAAATACCTGGATGCGCGGCTGCATCTGCGACAGCATTTCTCGAGCTCCAAGGTCGATTACTTTTCGCGCCTCAGCCCGGATGCGTCGATGGAGGACTTCCACGACTACTTCCTCAATTACGCAACGGTCACCTACGACGACACGCAGCAGATCCTCCGCTATTCGGTGCAGACCTTCGACAAGAAGCTGTCGCAGCAGGTTGTGCAGGCCATCGTCGAGCGCAGCCAGGAATTCATCGACCGAATGAACGACAAGGTCACCCATGAGCAAATGGCATTTTTCGACGCCGAGATTGCCAAGTCGGAAAAGCGCCTTGCCGAGGAGAAGAACCGTCTGCTCGAATTCCAGAATAAAAACAACATGTTGTCGACCGACAGCACCAGCGCGACCATCCTGGCGACCATAGGTACGCTGGAGCAGCAACTGGCACAGAAACAATCTGACCTCAATGCCCGCCTCAGCGTTCTTGACGCCAACGCGCCGCAGTTGACAACGATGCAGCTCGACATCACCGCCCTAAAGAACCAGATCAAGCGCGAGAGGGATCGCCTCGCCAGTAATTCGTCTGGCTCGCTGAGCGATCTCAGCGCCAAGCTCGCCGAAATCAAGATGTCGCTGGAGTTCCTCACCAACCTCTACAAAGCCAACCTCACCGCCCTCGAGCAAGCGCGCATCGAGGCCGCGCGGCGGCTTAAATACCTGGTGGTGGTCGCCTCACCCACGGTGGCCGATGCCTCGCTGTATCCCAATCGGCCCTATATTCTCGGCAGCGCGGCAATCATACTGCTCGTCATCTATTTCGTGTCAACGCTTATGGTGGCGCTGATCCGCGAGCAAGCCTGAACGGCAAACTGGCTTACCCAACGTAATAGTGTAGACTGGCCGTCCATCGCGGCGTACGCACCGGCATCGCCCCGAACAGCCAGGAGGACTGACGATGGCCCAGTGGAAGATCGAAGGCGAGTACATGGAGACGTGCAACTGCAACTTCGTGTGCCCTTGCATCACTGCCAATTTCGCTGCCGCACCCACCGAAGGCGACTGCAAGGCGGCCATCGCCATGCGCATAGACACGGGGGAAAAGGACGGGGTCAAGCTCGACGGTGTGCACTTTATCATAATGCTGCATTCCCCGGGTGTGATGATAGACGGCAATATGAAGGTGGGGTTGATCGTCGACGACAAGGCCAGTGATGCCCAGGTCGAGGCCATCGCCGCCATCGCCACTGGTGGCGTCGGCGGGCCCATGGCCAACCTTGCCTCGCTTGTCGGGGAGGTGGCGGGCATCGAACGGTGCCCGATCAGCTTCACCGCCGATGGCATGAATCGCGCGGTAAAGGCTGGCGATCTGGTGGACCAGGCCAATGCCGGCGTTGTCAGCATGGCCGATGAAAGTGTGCCGATGTACCTGGAGAACACCGGGCATCCCGCCAATGCCCGCCTGGCCCTCGCCCGGGCGACCAAGAGCATGTTCAACGTCTTCGGCATTACCTGGAAAGATTCGAGCGGCAGCCGCAACGGCCACTTCGCACCGTTTTCGTGGGCCGGCTGATCTAGGGCCTGTGGGGGGCCTAGGGTCTGTTGAGATTCACGGTTACGGCGCTGGCGTGGCCCATTTTGTCTCTGGCTAGCTTTGAGGGGCGCCGTAGGGCCCACCCCTTCAAGCCGCTCAAAGTGACGTCCAGAGGCAAAATGGGCCACGTCCCTTCGGGATTTGACAGGATTGGCCCATCTTCACGCAGTTTCGTCGTCGAATATGCCAGCATGTCCTTCCTCCTCAACCCCGCAAATCTGAGCCAATCCTGTCAAACCAGCACCACAACCGTGATTCTCAACAGACCCTAGGCCGTCAGGGCAATGAGCTTGCGCTGGCTTTCGCTCTTGATGTGATCGGCGGCCAGCAGTTCGGCGCGCGGCCCGTCAAGGACCCGGTTGGGCGGAAAGACGACGATGGCCTCGGTGCCGCCGCCAGGGCGCGTCTTGATCTGCAGTTCGGCCCCGTGCAGCTTGGCCAGGCCGTTAATGATGGGTAGCCCGAGCCCGGCGCCGTCGATGGCGTGGCGGGTGGCCAGGGACCCGCGGGTGAAGGCGCCCATGGCGGCTTCGAGTTCATGCTTGGGAATGCCCGGCCCGGTATCGTTGACGGCCAGCGACAGGGCGCCATTGTCGTGGCGCCGCACCACCATCTCGATGTTGCCGCCGCGCGGGGTGAACTTGATGGCGTTGGCCACCAGGTTGAGCCACATCTGGCGCACCGAGCGTTCGTCGCCGAGGATGTCGGGGCTGTTCGGTTCGAAATTCAGCTTCAGGTCCTGCTTCTTGTCCTGGACGCGCAAGCCCAGCAGCCGGGCGCATTCCTCGCCGATGGCGGTCAGCGACACTGGCTTTTCCTGCAACTCCACGCGGCCCGCCTCGATGCGCGACAGATCGAGGATGTCGTTGATCAGGTGCATGAGGTAGTTGCCGGAATGATGGATGTCGGTGGAATAGGATTTATAGGCCGACACGGCGTGCGGGCCCATCATCTCGTGGCTGAGGATCTCCGAAAAGCCCATGATGGCATTCAAGGGCGTGCGCAGTTCGTGGCTCATGGTGGCGAGGAAGCGCGACTTGGCGCGGCTGGCTTCTTCGGCCGTCGCGCGCGAGGCTTCGGCCTGCTCGCGGGCATTGTGCAGTTCGTCGATGAGGCGTTCGCGCTGTGCCTTGAAGATCAGCATGTCGCGAGCCGTTTCCTGCAAGCGGCGGGCAAGCTGGATGAAGAACACCTCGACAATGACCGCCATGGCCCCCAGCGCGATATAGAGCGGCGAGGCCTCGGTCAGGCAGCGGATGGCGATGGCGAAGGTGATGAAGCCGGACCCGGCGATGACCACCGGCATGAAATTGTTGGCGATGATGATGCGCACCGCCACCACCGACATTAGCGTGGCGATGAGATAGATGTGCTGGAGATCGTTGCCGTCCTTCCAGAACAGGAACAGCGGCAGCGACCAGCATGAAGCATAGAGAAGTTCCGACGCCGCCAGCATGCCGATCCACTCGGCCACCCTGGCATGGGATTTTTCCGAGTGCTCGTAGTGGCGGCACAGGTGCAGTTGTACCGCCTGGGCCGCCAGCGCGCAGGCAAGCCATCCCCCGGCCGCCGTCAGCGGCGTCCACATGAGGCTCGCCACCGCGAACAGCAAGGCGATGGCCGGCAGCGCCAGCGCCACCCGCATCTGGTTGCGGGCGAACAGCGAGAGCAGGTCGCGCTGCCAGGCGATCTGGTCCGGGTGCTGCCAGCTGTCGTCGTTGGTATTGGGTTTTTGGGCTGCCGCATCGACGCTGTCGGCCAGCGACAGCGACAAGGGATCGGCGTTGTTGTTCGTCCGGTTCAACACGACTCAACCTCACTCCCCGTACGGCTCACCGCGAAGAACCCGGATGAAAGGCACGTACCTAGCAAGGCTAACCGCAAGACACTTAAGCGCACGTCAGTGAAAACGGTAAAATTGAGCTTAATTTGTAACCGTTCGGACTTGCCTCGCGCCGCCGCGCCAGCCACTGTTGTGGCCGATCCCATCGACCGGAGGCTCAGAAATGCTGCTGTATGAAGACAAGCGCGCGCCCAATCCGCGCCGGGTGCGGATTTTCCTTGCCGAAAAGGGCATTGAGGTAGAGCGCCGCAACATCGACATCATGGCCCAAGAACACAAGGCCGCCGACATGCTGACGCGTAATCCCATGGCCCGCACACCGTTCCTGGAACTCGACGACGGCCGAGTGATCGCTGAAACCATCGCCATCTGCCGCTATTTCGAGGCGCTGCAACCCGAACCGGCGCTGTTCGGCCGCGATCCGGTGGAAATCGCCATGGTGGAGATGTGGCAACGCCGGGTGGAGCAGGGCCTCTTCATGCCGATATCGTTTGCCTTTCGCCACGGCAACCCGCGCATGGCCCACCTCGAGACCCCGCAGGTGCCGGCCTGGGCCGAGGTCAACCTGCCGAAGATCGGCGATGCCCTGAACTTCCTCAACGGTGAACTGTCCGGCCGCGCCTTCATCGCCGGCGATGACTATTCCGTTGCCGACATCACCGCCTTGTGCGCCATCGACTTCATGCGGGTGCTCAAACTGACGCTGGGCGAGGAACACCCCCATCTGAGCCGCTGGCATGGCGATGTTGCCGGGCGTCCCAGCGCCGCGGCATGAGCCAGCTCGACCAGCTGCTGGCCGAGGTCACGGCCTGCCGCATCTGTCGCGACCATCCGCTTGGCGAGCCGCTGCCGCATGAGCCGCGCCCGGTCATGCAGGTAAGCTCGACGGCCCGCCTGCTGATCGCCGGCCAGGCGCCCGGCACCCGCGTCCATGCTTCCGGCAAACCCTTCACCGACCCTTCAGGTGACCGCCTGCGGCAATGGCTGGGCATCAGTCCCGACATCTTCTACGACGAGACGCGCATCGCCATCCTGCCCATGGGCTTCTGCTTTCCGGGGCTCGATTCACGCGGCGCCGACCTGCCGCCGCGGCGCGAATGCGCCGCCCACTGGCGCCAACGCCTGCTGCAGCATCTCGCGGCGGTCGAACTGGTGCTGGTGATCGGCCAGTATGCGCAACACTGGCATCTGGGTAAGTTGCGGCGTCCCACATTGACGCAAACCGTGCGCAACTGGCGAGAAGCTTTCGAGACACTCGATCCGCCGGTCATGGCGCTGCCGCATCCATCATGGCGAAATAATGCCTGGATCAGGAAAAATCCCTGGTTTGAGGCCGAGGTCATCCCGGCAGTGCAACGAGAAGTTAAGCGGCTGGTGATGTAAGATGGATGCCGTGAAAGGGCATTTCGACAAAGCGGCGCTTGCGGGCATCATCGCCCGGCTGGTCTCGGGCCTGGCGCTGATGGTGCTGGCAGCCTGCGCCAGTCCGGTGGTGATGCAGCGCGGTCTCGTGCGCGCCAACCCGTTCATCGCCCCGCACGCCCAGGTGACTAGCGACGACCAGCGCCTGCCGCTCGATGTGTGGGCGGCGAAAAAGCCACGCGCCGTCGTTGTCGCGGTGCACGGCTTCAATGGCTATGCCCACGACTTCATCTATGCCGGCCCTTGGCTGGCGCGCCACGGCGTCACCGTCTATGCCTATGACCAGCGCGGCTTCGGGCGCAATCCGCGCGACACGATCGGCCTTTGGCCGGGTGACGGCGTGCTGGTCAGTGACCTTGAGAGCTTCACCTCGATCATCCGCCGGCGCCACCCGGCCCTGCCGGTCTATGTCCTCGGGTTTTCCATGGGCGGGGCTGTCACCATGGTGGCGGCCAGCGAAGGTCTCAAGGCCGACGGCGTGATCCTCGTATCGCCCGCCGTCTGGGGTTGGCGGGCCATGAACCCCTTTTACAAGTCCGCCCTGTGGCTCACCGCCCACACGGTGCCTTCCGAAACCGCCACCGGCTCGGGGCTGGACATCTGGCCCACCGACAATATCGATGCACTGCGCGCCTATTCGCGCGATCCCCTCAACATCAAGGCCACCCGTTTCGACGCCATGTATGGCCTGGTGGGGCTGATGGACGAGGCCTACGACGACGCTGCGCGCATCAAGATGCCGGTGCT
Organism: uncultured Rhizobiaceae bacterium; assembly: GCA_964568825.1. Taxonomy (GTDB): domain Bacteria; phylum Pseudomonadota; class Alphaproteobacteria; order Rhizobiales; family Aestuariivirgaceae; genus CAVVDT01. The sequence continues at coordinate 10,340 of CAZMSA010000123.1, forward strand.
CTATCTCGCCGGCGCCCACGATGAGATTGTTCCCGCCGCGCCCACTCGCAGGACCATGCGTCATATCAAGGCCCCAAAGCGCCTTGTGATCTATGCAAAAGGCTGGCATATGCTGCTGCATGACCGCCAGCGCGAGTGGGTTTATCGCGACATTCTGGCCTGGATCGGCAATCACCGCGTGCCCTTGCCCTCGGGCGAGGAAGTGGCAAAACCCTGAATACGGTTCTACAACCTCTTGTGCTGGCCTCTTTCACGCCCCAATTTACCGACATTGGAGTGATGGTGCCGAATTTTGACCCGCAAGCGGGATGACAATCAATTGTTGATTAACCATACCTGCCCATGCTGTTGTAGGAATCAGTTTCGGCGTGGCAACTGGATGGCACGCAAATTGCGAGGGCTGGGCCTTGGAACCGGGCTGCCGATCGTAATGACGACCTGTTAAGGGTCCCACAGCTAGTCTGGTAATAAGCAAAGGCCAAGGAGGACTGATGAGCAAGGCAGGCGGCAGCGAGACCAAGAATACCCTCTACTGCTCGTTCTGCGGCAAGAGCCAGCACGAAGTGCGCAAGCTCATTGCCGGCCCCACCGTGTTCATCTGCGATGAATGCGTCGAGTTGTGCATGGATATCATCCGCGAGGAGAACAAGTCCTCGCTGGTGAAGTCGCGCGACGGCATCCCGA